>PCCJ01000046.1 GCA_002731665.1 Actinomycetota bacterium
CAATACCTTCTATCGGAATAAAGACTTTGGAAAGAATTTCTGAGCTTCTTTCTCTTGAAGGTGTTTCGTTGTGACTTCTCATATTTTGTGTGCCAGCGAAGAGTTAGGCGATGGGGAAGCCCGACGTTTTGATGTTGATGGCCATCGCATAGCGGTGGTTCGAATCGGAAATTCATACCATGCTATTGGCGACCGATGCAGTCATGCGAACTACAGTTTAGCTGAGGGGCAAGTATGGTCCGAGGATTGCGCTTTAGAATGCCCGAAACACTATTCGAAATTTAATTTACTAACGGGGTCGCCAGACTCGTTCCCCGCTACTCAACCTGTTCCGGTTTACGAAACTAAAATCGAAAGCGGTCAGCTAAAGGTCGTTATCTGATGGTGAATTTAGTTATAGATGGTCTTGAAGCATCTGTTGGAGGTAAGCAGATACTAAGGGGAATCAACCTTGAAGTGTCATCGGGTCAGGTGCACGCTGTGATGGGCCCCAATGGTGCAGGTAAAAGTACACTTTCGAATGTGATTATGGGTCGGCCAGGTTATGTCGCCACTGCTGGGTCTGTGTCAATCGATGGAACCGATATCTTGTCTCTTCCAACGTGGGAGCGAGCGCAGCTCGGACTTTTTTTAGCTATGCAATACCCAACGGAAGTTCCAGGCGTTTCAATTCGTGACACCTTGTCTTTAGCTCTTGCCAGCAGAGGAATAAGTTCGCAAAATGTCGCGGGAAAGCTTTTGGATGAGGCACGAGCGATTGGTCTGAACCCTGAACTTTTAGATAGATCGTTAAACGTTGATTTATCAGGAGGCGAAAAGAAGAGAAATGAAACTGCCCAGTTGGCAGTTCTCAAACCTGCAATAGCAATTCTAGATGAGCTAGATAGCGGTCTTGACATTGATGCCTTAAAGGCCTGTGCCGAACGTATCGAAGCGCTTACCAAAGATCAGCTGGGGGTTTTGTGCATTACTCATTATCACCGGTTACTTGATTATCTTCCGGCTGATACAGTTCACATCCTTGTGGATGGAAAAATAGTTGAGTCGGCAGGCCCGGAACTAGCTGTAGAACTTGAGGCGGAAGGCTATTCTCGTTTCCTTCCAGATAAGCAAGATGCCAGCGATGGGGTATCAGTTGCGATCGGTGGCTTAAGCTTACTTAAACCTACACTGGCAGATGAAGATCCATTTGCTGACCCGTTGGCGTAAATATTGCGTGTTAAGAGTTAAGGTTGCGAAGAGACAAACGTCAAGTCCAGCTGTGGCTAGGAGCTATGTATGCAACGTGGCCTACTCGGTAGTGTGCAGATCGAGGAATTGAAGTTAATGCTGCCCTCCTGGCAAGTGTCTAAAAATGAATTGTCGCGGACGTTCCAGTTCGGTACTTTCGTAGAAGCATTCGGTTTTATGACTAAGTGTGCCTTGATAGCCGAACGAATGGGTCATCATCCTGATTGGACCAATGTCTATGGTGAGGTCAAAGTTTGTTTGACGACACATGACAAAGGTGGAGTAACAGAACTAGATCGGGAAATGGCCCACAAACTGGATGTGTTGGCTGATGGAAGCCATTAAGCAAAAAATCTATCGTGTGTACCGACTATGGAATAAATTTCGCAGAGCGCGTCTCACTCTAGGTGTTCGTGCGATGGTGCTAGACGAGCAAGGACGTGTTTGCTTGGTTCGTCATAGCTACAGAGAGGGCTGGTTTTTGCCTGGCGGCAGTGTAAAAACGGGAGAGTCACTTGTTGAAGCCGTCCAGAGGGAACTTAAGGAAGAAACTGGAATAGCGCTGCCAGAAACGCCTCAAAAAGTGCACGGAGTTTTTTCTTCGTTTCACGAACATAAAAGCGATCATGTAGTTGTTTTCGTCATTTCTGATTGGACGATTGAGCAGACCATTTCGCCCGAGATAGCGGAAGTGGGATTTTTCGCACCGGGTGGTCTTCCTGAGGGAGCCTCATCTGCTACCACGCGACGGATTAAAGAATTCGTCACTGGTGTTCCGCCGGGGCACAGGTGGTAATTGATTAAGTGGTTTTTTAGCTAACTTCGTCTAAACCGCTAAGCAATGTGTTCCATGGAAGAGTTGCACACTTAATACGAACGGGAAACTTAACGACTCCACGCAGTGCTTCTAGATCGCCTAGTGAAAGGTCTATCTGCGGAAGTTTGGTGTTCTCAGTAGGCTCTTCCGCCATTCCACCCTCATGGATAGACATCATGGCTTTGAAAGTCTGTGTTATTTCTCGAATCTCTGCGGTGCTTTTACCAAGCACCGCAGCTGACATCATCGAAGCTGAAGCTTGGCTAATAGAACAACCATGCCCAGAGATTTTGACATCGGTGATGGTTGTTCCATCAGTAGTGAAGGTTAAGACTACTTCGTCACCACAAAGAGGATTGAATCCTTCACTTCGGTGAGCTGGAGGAGCTTCTAACTCGCCTTGATTACGCGGATTTCTGTAGTGGTCAAGGATTATTTCTCTGTATAGGTCTTCTAGGCCCGGCATGTTGATCTCTCGAGTTAAAAGGCGAAAAGTTCGCCTGCTTCGCCGAGGGCTTCGGCGAGAATATCGATATCGGATTCGGTGTTGTATAAGTAAAGCGAGGCACGAGCAGTAGCGCCTACGCCAAGTTCACGCATTAATGGTTTAGCGCAGTGGTGGCCAGCACGCACGCAAATTCCGTGTTGATCCAGAACCTGCGATAGGTCGTGAGGGTGCACGTCTTTATAAGCTATAGATAATACGCCACCTCTCTTGCTTATTTCAGATGGTCCATGTATCTGAATATCACCTCCGTGGCATTCTTTAAGTTTCATGAATGCGTATTTTGTTAAGGAGATCTCGTGTTCTCGAATATTTTTCATTCCGAGAGAATCTAAAAATCTGACGGCAGCTCCAAGTCCAATGATTTCTGCTATTGGAGGAGTTCCCGCTTCGAACTTATGAGGAATTTCATTTGCAACAAATCCACTTTTTTTGACATCGAGAATCATTTCTCCACCGCCAAGAAATGGAGGCATAGCGTCAAGTATCTCGGCTCGAGCCCACAGAACACCAATACCTGTAGGACCACACATTTTGTGGCCTGTAAAACACATAAAATCAACGTCTAAGTCAGCGACGTCGGTAGGAAGGTGCGGGACATATTGACTTCCGTCCATAAGCATCAACGCTCCGGCAGCATGCGCCGCATCAGATATTTTACGTATAGGATTTAAAGTTCCAAGGACGTTACTCATTGCCGTAACACTGCAAAGTTTGACGCCCTCTAAAAGTTCGTCAAGATTCGTAAGATCCAGAGTCCCATCGTCTCCTAATGGAATCCAACGAATCTCAAAGCCTAGACCCTCAGCAAGGATTTGCCAGGGAACAATGTTGGCATGATGTTCCATGTCCGTGATAAGAATCGCATCATCAGGTCCAAGGTTGCGCGCTCCCCAGGACCGAGCAACTAAGTTAAAAGCTTCGGTGGCATTTTTGGTAAAAATAATTTCGTTAGCTGAGTAAGCGTTAATAAACTTAGCGATATCAGAGCGAGCGGTTTCCATTTGCTCAGTGGCTTCTGCGGCAATTTCATAAGCTCCACGATGCACATTGGCGTTTACCTGCCGGTAGTAGGTGTCCATTGCCGATAGAACAGCGTCGGGTTTTTGTGATGATGCGGCAGAATCTAAATAAACAATAGGTTTGCCGTGGACTTTTCGGCTCAGCAGGGGGAATTGTTCTTTGATGTTCGCCGGTATGCTCATGTTTCGAACCGTTCGTAACCCTCTTTTTCAAGTTGTAAGGCGAGCTCTGAGCCCCCTGATTTAACTATCTGACCGTTAACGAGGATGTGAATGCGATCAGGCTTAAGTTCAGTCAGGAGGCGCTGATAATGGGTAATGATTACGACGCCCATATCTGGCTTCTCGGCTTTGACTTCTCGAACGCCTTTGGCAACAACCTTCAGTGCATCGATATCAAGTCCAGAGTCTGTTTCATCTAGAATTGCTAGTGCCGGCTCTAACATCGCAAGCTGAAGAATTTCATTTCGTTTTTTTTCTCCGCCAGAAAAACCTTCATTGAGGTACCTATCCATAAAAGATGGGTCCATCTCTAGACGTTCCATCCATTGCTGCATCGCTACGTAGACCTCAATAGTTGAGATCTCTACGCCCTTTCGAGCGGAAATAGCTTGGCGCAAAAAGTTACGTACCGAGACTCCTGAAATTTCTTGGGGGTATTGAAAAGCCAGAAACATGCCGGCCTTGGCGCGTATGTCAGGGCCCCACAGCGTTATGTCATCCCCTCTGAAAAGTAGTTTTCCTGAAGAAATTTCGTACTCAGGTGAGCCAAGAATTGTTGTTGCAAGCGTAGACTTGCCCGATCCATTGGGACCCATGATGGCGTGAATTTCGCCTGCGTTAACGGTGAGGTTGACTCCGCGAAGGATTTCTGGCCCGTCAGTTACATTGACCTTCAGATCCTGAATTTCGAACAGCGGGGAAGGTGCCATGCTATTGAGTTTATTGCCGCTGAAGCCCAATTAGTACCTGAGACATTGTGGTAATTCTCGAAATGTGACTTCTTTTAGCCTAGGAAGTCCTTTACGACATCAACCCAAAGTTGGGTGGAGAGGGCCAAAGACTCTGTGTCAATTCGTTCATTGTGGCCATGGAACCGAGCGCTGAAATCACCCGTCTTTAGATTTGGGCTAAAAAGGCCAGCTCCGTATGCGGTTGCGCCCATATTCCGGAAGACGCGTGCGTCAGTAAAACCAACAATTAGTTGGGGTGTAATTCGCGCCTTTGGAAATGGCTGATTAACGGATTTCTGCAATGTATCCCAAAGCGGTGTCTGCACACGACTGATGCTCGCTGGGTCATCCATAATAATCTCTACTTCGACTTGGTCCGCGAGATCTCCAAGGGCGATATTTAAGTGAGCTTGAACGTCCTCGGTTCGCTCGCCTGGCAAAGTCCGGATATCGACTTTTATGTCGATGTGGTCCGGGATGACGTTTGTTTTCATGTGGGCATCAGATGTTAAAACATTTGGAGAAAAAGTTGTATGTACGCAACTATAGAAATGTCGTGCGAGAGGCACTACCGGATGAGCATCTAAGTAGTCATCTATGAGGTCTGGATCCAACATAATGGCTTTAGTTTCCGGATCAATATTAAGAACGTCTACCTGTTCTCGCCAAAGCTCATGAAACTTAGGTGGAGGCCGATAATCTGCGAGCCGCTGCACGATAGCAGCGGCCGTTACCAGAGCATTGTCTGATTTGAAAGGGGTCGACCCATGTCCGGGTGTTCCTGAGACTCTTAAAAGCCGCCAAGCGACGCCTTTCTCTCCTACGTTCATGCCGATAAAAGGGGCTTCTTCAGAGCCAGTATGGAGCCCACCGTTTTCGGTTAATACGTAGTCAGATTGGATTGCTTCCGGGTGATTGTCAGCAATCCATTGAGCCCCGTGTGCTGAGCCGGATTCTTCATCAGCGACGGCAAAATAAATTAGATTGCCGCGTGGTCTAAAGTTTGTCTCGGCGAGGTGCTTAAAAGCGACTGCCATTGAGGAAGTTAAATTTAACATATCGACAGCGCCCCGTCCCCAAATTTCGCCGTCTATTAGGTCACCTCCGAATGGATCATGATTCCATCCATCTGAATTGGCGGGGACAACGTCGGTATGCCCCATTAGGCAAAGAGTAGGCGCAGAAGGGTCATAGCCTTCCATGCGCGCGACGAGTGATTTTCGGCCGAGAGTTGGTTCGAAAGTTTCAATTTCGACACCTGGTCCTTCTACGAAATTTTCAATTACATCACAGTTACGGACTTCTTGTCCTGATTCAGCGCGACCATCGTTGACGCATTCGTTACGAATCAGAGTTTGTAGAAGCTCAATAGTTTGATTGGTTCGGGTCTCGACATTTGAAGTCATAATGATAAGAGTAGATCCAACATGTACCTAGAAAGGGAGTATTGTCACCAGAGGCTGTGAAAGAGAGTCCGGTATTGATGCCACAAGCACCCTGGTTGGCACAAAAAATTCATTCTCGGTCGGAACTCCACTATGGCTGGTGGATAGTTGTCACGACCATGGCGCTTATGTTTGTGAGCGTAGGAGTTGGATATTACGGACTTGCTATCTTCATGAAGCAATTCGAAGATAGTTTCGAATGGTCATCGACTTTGGTGGGTTTGGCTACTGGCTCTTACTTCAGTATCGCAGGGTTAACTGGCTTACTTGTAGGTCCGCAAATAGATCGTCATGGCCCGAGATGGTTCATGACAGGTGGCGTAGCTATGTTGGGGCTAGGCATCATGAGTCTTGGAGCTATTAGCAGACCATGGCATTTGTTTTTGGTCTATTCGATTATGGCGGCTGGGTTTGGTGCAACGGCGGCGGTAAGTGTTAATAACATTCTGGGCAGGTGGTTTCTTACTCGACGTGCTCGAGCTATGAGTATCACTGCGACGGGTGTGTCACTAGGTGGGGTGGTTCTTTCGCCGCTAACGACATGGCTCATTAGCTCTCATAGCCTAGCCTTAGCCGGTTTATTGCTCGGCATAGTTGTTCTCTTCGTAGGATTGCCAATAGCTTCTGGAGTTCTTGTCTGGCGGCCTGAAGATCTAGGCACATCGCGCGATTTTGGTCAACCATTGAAAATCGCTAACAAAAACTTGTCAGACTCGGTCCAATATCGTGTTTGGACGAGGGCCCAAGCTTTGAGACAGCCTTCATTTTGGTATATTCTCCTTGCTTTTTTATTCGTGCTTACGGCACAGACTGGATATATGATTCACCAGTTCAGTTTTCTAGCAGACCGATTCGGTGACCTCAGATCTGCATCATTGACCATGTCGTTGGCTGCCGCCGGGAGTATTGTGGCACGTCTAATCGTTGGAAGGTTCGCTGATTACATAGACAAAAGGTTATTTACGGCTGTGCTATTTGCAGTTCAGGCCACAGCTGTGTTGGGGATTACCTTCACGAAAGATAACTTTTTGACCTGGGTATTAGTTTTGGTGATTGGTCTAACTATTGGGAATGTTTACATGATGCAGACGCTTCTAATAGCTGAAACTTTTGGGGTGGTCTCGCTAGCAACGGTTCAAGGAGCTATCACGGTAGCAGTCCAGATGGCGGCCGGTTTTGGGCCGTTTTTGGTTGGGTGGGCGAAGGAGTCCACTGGTGAATATACGGTTCCTTTTTTGGTGACGAGCTTAATGACTTACATTGCGGCTGTTGTGGTGTGTTTTGCTCGCCCGGTTGTGGTCAACTGTGGTGATGACAGATGAAACCCTTTGTGATCTAACGGCAGTCGAGCTTAGACGGTTGTTAGGCAACGCTGACGTCAGTGCGCGCGAGGTGCTTGAATCCCATCTTAGGCGGATAGATCGGGTTAACCCTCTAGTGAATGCATTAGTAACGATTGTTCCTGAACTTGCTGCGGAGCGGGCATTGGAAGCAGATGAAAAATTGGCGAGAGGAGAACCGCTTGGTTTACTGCATGGGCTTCCCGTCGCACATAAGGACCTTTTTGACACATCAGGTATCCGAACCACCAAGGGATCACCTATCTATTCTGACAACGTGCCGGATAAAAATGACTTGATTGTTGAGCGTCAAATGAACGAGGGAGCTGTGACGGTTGGAAAAACTAACACACCTGAATTTGGGGCTGGTTCTCAAACTTTTAACGAAGTGTTTGGGGTGACAAAGAACCCATATGACCTGTCTAAAACATGTGGGGGAAGTAGCGGCGGGGCTGCCGTAGCATTAAGCGCTCGAATGTTGCCGCTATGCGATGGCTCAGATCTCGGCGGATCGTTGCGTAATCCAGCGGCGTTTTGTAATGTGGTGGGCTTCCGCCCATCCGTCGGGCGAGTGCCGACAATCTCGCAAGATAATCTTGGGATGCCAATGGCGACAAGTGGCCCAATGGCGAGGACAGTGTCAGATGTGGCCTTATTTTTATCTGCGATATCTGGGCCACACCCACTAGTACCTAGCTCGGTTATGGAGACTCCGGATTCCTTTCTTGGACCTCTTCATAGAGATTTTTCTGGGACGCGAGTTGCTTGGTCGCCTGACTCAGGTGGTTTACCCATGGATGGAGCAATCAAAAAGGCTCTAAATACAGTGCCGAATATATTGAGTGATTTAGGTTGTGACGTTGTTGAGATATGGCCAGACCTATCGGAGGCTCGGGAAATTTTTCAAACGCTGCGTGCTTGGGTTTTCGAACTCGGATATGAACCTCTGCTTAATAGTCACCGAGATCACTTAAAAGAGACCGTGATTTGGAATATAGAGCTAGGGCGTAAGCTTTCACTTAAAGACCACGTAGACGCTTCGCGAAAACAAGCACGGATGTTTATGAGACTCCAAAACTTTATGGATGATTTTGAGTATTTGGTATCTCCGGTAACACAGGTCTTGCCCTTCGACCACAGCACGGAATTTATTACTGAAATAGATGGAGTCGAGTTAGAGACCTATATCGATTGGATGAGATCTTGCACTGATGTATCGACGACGATGCATCCAGCTATTTCGGTTCCTGCCGCATTCTCGGATGATAACTTGCCTGTCGGTGTTCAAATGGTGGGCCGCAATAGAGCAGATTTGTCGGTATTGCAATTAGCGTTCAGTTTTGAACAAGCCACACTCGTCGGTCAGCGGGCGCCCTTGCTTTAGATTGAGCGCTCTAGTTCGTTTCAGGCACATTAGGTATCGGATTGTCTCGGAGTGACTCCTTCCAAGACCTAAAACGCGTGTGTCTAAGTCGATCTGGACCCTGTCCCGAGTCATTTTTGTTTCCGTCTAAGTCGAAAATGTAGAAACGATCGTGATCACTTGGGTCAAGAGCTAGATACCGACAAGGTCCAAGAGTTGGGCCTGCTCGCCATAGAAGCCAACCATGAATTCGTCTTTTGAATACTGCCTCAGGTTTCCCGTCTAAGCTTTCCCCGAGTGTCTTCAAAATGTTCGGGGCTTGATCCCATGCGCTCGCCGCAATATTACGGTCTCTAGTGGGAGTTTCAGGAAGGTCAGTTAGAGATACAGGTGTATAGTCGACAGGCCTTTCATCGGATTTCAGAACTTTTGTGTGTTTTGACTTTGTCTCTGGTTGGGAAACTTTACCATCCACGATCGACCCACTCCTGGAGGCGTGGTGACTCGTCACCGATGGTCGTGTCGCCGCCGTGTCCAGGCAAAACAATTGTGTCTGGCGAAAATTTTGAAAACATTCGATCTTCTATGCTTCGAATTATTGTCTTGAAGTCACCACCTTCGAACCCAGTAGCTCCTGGGCCACCGGGAAACAACGTGTCGCCTGAGAACAATAGGGGCGTATTCTCGACGTGGAAACTCATGGATCCTGGGGTGTGACCAGGGTTTAAAATGGTGCGAATTCTGAGGCGACCGACCTCAATAACTGAGTCGTCTTCAAGTAAGTAGTCGTAGCTCGGCAGCATGCCGGCATCTTCGAGAGTGACTCCCACTTCGTAGCCAGCGTCTCTGATAGCTGGAATAGCTTGAATGTGATCAAAATGACCGTGTGTCTCGACGACGGTTCGAACGCCGAGGTTCTGACAAATCTCTAACAGCTGCTCGTGCTCATTGGCTGCATCAATAAGGATTGCTTCTCCTGTCTCGGTGCAGCGGATAGTGAAAACATTATTTTCGTAAGGACCGACGACGACTTTATGTACTTCGATACCGGTTGCGTGCCAATGTAGAGTCATAAGGTAGAGCTTACGCACCAAAAAGTAGATGCCTGCTAGTCCTCAACCACATGTTTGGTAAAAGAGCCAAGAGCTTCGTCCCATTTCGATGTGTCTAATGCGCCATCTGATGATAGTGAGTTGACTAAATGCTCACTCATTCGCATAACGTGGTGGAGATTGTCAGGAACCCCCAGGCCATGGCGCCCGAAAGAAACAACCCGATTAATAGACTGAGCAGCAAGTTGCGTTGTTGTCCTAGCTTCAGATGTTAAATGCTCAAATACTGGGTAGACGGATGGTAAATATTTAAGTTCAACATGAACATGTTGCGGATCAGGAAGCCCCATGGTTCGTAGATCTTCAGATACGAGTCCACCTAATTCACCCGGTGATGAATTCCAGATCGTGTCTCCATTCCAGCAAGGTACTTCAGCACACAGAACAGTCTGATTAGACGGATCGGGGCCATCTCGATAGTTCTTAGGTTCTGACAGTCGAGAGATAATTGTTTCTGTCGTGGGAATGTAGTGAGCATCGAATGGTGTGTACTGAGGCTTGGGAATCACTAGGTAGACCAGAACCATCGCCCTATTGCGTAATGACCTAGCGGCTTCGAGTGTCGCCGAGGGCGGTGAAGGCTTCGCAATGGCGAGAAGGTTCGGTGACGGAATCGTCGACCAAACCTGTTCGAACTCAAAAATTCTCCCGGCGCTGGTGATAGCGACGGAGTCCTTCTCGGCTTGCAATTTAGTGATGGGACTGTTGAAGCATAGTTCTGTTCCCGCTTCGTTTGCAGCGTCGGCGAGACGTTCGGAGATAGACCCGTATCCGCAGCGTGGGTACAAAAATACGCGTCCGGAAGTTCGCGTAGCCGTTGCTATCTTGCGAATTACGTCAAACCCTGAAGTAGCTGCGATTCGACGTTGTGCTATTTCTACACTTAGCTGATGAGGTTTAACGCCGTACAATTTCTCGGCGAATGGGCCATAGAATTCCTCAGCGACTGTTGGACCTAAGCGATGTTGAACGCTCTCGTAAAAGTTTGTTTCAATTGAATTTCGAAATGGCTTCGTCAAAGTTTCCCCAGCTATGCGAAGTGCCACATTTGTAGGTAGTTTCTTTATTAAGTCAGTTGCTCTCAGTGGGAATTTAACCCACCGGTCTCTCAAATTAATTCTGCCGTTACGCTCTCGTATCTGAAGGTCATCTCCCATGATCTGTTTAATAAGTGCAAGTAGGTGCGGCTCGGTTGCTGGGTGCAGGCGATGAGATCCTAGATCGACTCGCTGGCCTGCCACCACGAAACTGGCTGCCATGCCTCCGGGGTTTGACGCACTTTCGAAGACTGTGCAGTCATGCCCTTTTTGTGAGGCGAAAAGCGCGGCTGCTAGACCGGCAGGGCCTGCACCGATTATTCCGATTTGAGCCAACTAGTTTTCCTCCTTGTTTTAGATAAGGTAACCTTAACTATGAATGTTGGGTAGGCCTCTCTTATGGGAACTAAATTATTGCGTTCTGTTGTAACTGGAGCAGCAGGGTTCATTGGCTCGCATTTGGTTGAAGAGCAGCTGAACCGTGGACTATACGTTACAGGCATTGATTGTTTTGACTCATGGTATTCACCAGAGGTCAAGAGAGCCAATTTGTCAAAGGTGCTAAGCCATCCAAATTTTGACCTAATTGAAGCTGACTTGAATGAACTTAATCTAGTTGAGTTGCTAGACCCCGACTGCATAGTATTTCATTTGGCTGCGCGCGCAGGGGTCCAGGATTCTTGGGGCGAAGGTTTCGAATCCTCTGTTAACAATAATTTGTTAGCTACTCAAAAGCTTATGGAAGCATCATTGGAAAATAAGGTGAGTCGTTTTCTGTATGCCTCAAGTTCATCTGTGTATGGAAATGCTGATACTGCTAGAGGTCAACGAATTGAGTCCCCTATAAGTCCATATGGGGTGACAAAACTAGCGGTGGATCACTTAGGTCGTATCTATGGTGCGCGAGGGCTGCAAACTGTAGGTATGCGCTATTTCACGGTGTACGGACCGAGACAACGACCTGATATGGCCATGAATAGGCTATTTCAAGCAGCGCTACCTGGAGATTTTTACTTTTCACTGCGGGGCGACGGAACGCAGAAGCGAGAATTTACGTATGTGTCCGATGTGGTTGAAGCAACTTTGGCGCTATCAAAGTGTTCGGTTCCGGCTGGTTCAACATTTGATATTGGAGGTGGGAAAACCAATTCTGTCATAGGTGTGATTAGCAGTATCGAAAGGCTAGTTGGCTCGCCTTGTCGAATCACAAAAGAAATCGCTGCCCCAGGAGACCCAAAATCAACCGAAGCGGTACTAGGACCGATATCTGACGCAACTGGTTGGAAGCCTAAGGTCAGTCTAGAAGATGGTCTTTCAGCGCAGTATCTCTGGCAGGAGCATCAGCTTTCTTCGTTGAGGCAATCCAAGCTCGATGCGTAAGCCACCCAGTAGAAAGAATAGCTATTAGCCAAATTGCTGTGATTGCAATATCCAGAGAGTTCATTCTCTGGTGGTCAGGTAAGAGTAAACGCCATATTCTGAAAGCTGGATTTGAAGTTTGTTCAAAGTCGAAAATTAAAGTTCTGCGACCGGTGGAGGCTTCTAACACAAGCCAGAACCAAGAAAAAATGCTGTAGAGGCTTGCTAGTAAAATTGGCTTCATTAACTTTGCGTGTCGTTCTGCTAGCGAAGCGATTAGAGCGACGACGAGAGGCAGTACAACTACGACTTGTCTTCCAGGCCACCACCACCCATGCATAGTGAGCGCTACCCACGTAGCGTTTGCCCAGCCGACAGAAATTAGGCAAAGAACGAGAAAAGAGTCATGATGCTTTCTTGCATATGTAAGGACCAGAGCCGCTGGTGCAAACAGAAAAGCTGGAGCCCAGGCTGCGAGCCCAAACCCTCGATCTATTAATAGTCCAACAACTCGCCTTGTTCTACCAATAGGGTTCCAATGCTCGCCGACTACGTGGAACTCTTTTCCATTAACGAAGTGGTCACCGGAAGCATAAACAGTCCAACCGCCGTAAATTCTCTGGTGAACGATAAGAAATATTAGCCCGTTGATAGCCAAAAAAAGAGCGGTAGCTAAAGCTCTTGTTTTAGTGGAATGCCACGTTTGCCAAAGTATGAAGAGGGCGAGGATTGCTGCAATAGGAACGTATTTTACACTCAGCCAGGGAAGCGAAATTATAGAGGTTGAAGCGATAATAAGGTTTTTGATGTTCGTAGAGCCTGTGATAGCAAAGGTTCCAATTAAGACAGCCAGCGCTGCCGGCATTTCTGGGTACACCTGGCTGCCGTAGGAAACTAGGGGCGGCGAGCAAAAAAAAGCGGCTATGACGAATGCGGCAGGCAAGGTGCTGAGTCGCCAACGTTTGGTTACTAGAGCTAACGTCATGGCGGCTGAAGCACTTGAGATAATTGCAAGAAATATTTTTGCTGACGTCCACCCTCCGACAGCCATAGCTGGTGCCAAAAGAACCGGCAAAAGAGGATCATGTGGACTGATTCTTTGGTTGGTTTCGTTGAGCTCGATGGTTTGTTGGTTTAAGTTAACCTCGTGCCACGGTGCGAATCTTCGATCAGCAATCTCATCGCTGATATCTAAATCGAAATCTTCGGCAATGCTGAGAGCTGTTAGAAGGTATTGAGGCTCGTCCGCGGTGGTTTTGGCTCCATACGTAGCTCTCGCTCCGATTGCCGGGAGTGCCGCAAGAAATGTGATGATTATTAGAAACGCAAAGATGCTCTTGGGTGACTTCAATTTATTCCTTATCGATGTTCAGCATTGCTAAGGACAAGAAACCAAGTGAGGGCGAATGAGATAGATACGAGAACAACTGCCATGATTCCTGCTTCTGCTACAAAAGCATCTTCAAATGACATAAAGATCCGAGAAGTAAGATTAGTGAAACCCAGAGGTGAAACTAAGAGGCTGATCGGAAGTTCCTTAAGAACCGATAGCAAAACCAGTCCAGAGCCTGCCAAAAGGCTAGGAGCCATTATCGGTAAGTCTATTTTCCTAAACCTCCGTCGTTGAGATGCTCCTAAGGTAACGGCTGCCTCATGTAACTGTTTAGGGACGGCTATAACAGCCACGAGACAAACCCCTAATGCCAATGAACCAAAGCGTACAACGAAGGCGAATATTAAAAGGGCGCTGCTGTCACCAAGCCATTCATAAGCGAGTTCTGACCTGAGAGTCCAAAAACGAACTGAGAGAGCTATTAAGAGCCCGGGCATAGCAAAAGTGCTAAGAATAATTATTTGTCCAATTGTTCCTATTTTGGACCGGTGCCTTCCGGCTAGGAAAGCAATTGGTAAGACAACTGCGACGCTTATGAAAGCAGCTATAACCGACGTCCAGATTGAGCCCCAAGACGCAGACAAAATTTTCTCAAAATCGATAGTCAAGGAACTTTTGGGGCTAGTTGCTCGAATAATCCCGCCGAGTGCCCATTGTGATAGAGCTGCTAGGGGGGCCACTACTGCAAGTAAGCCAATTACCCACACAAAGAAATTAGCGATAAATCGAAAACGCCCAAGAGGGTACTGAACGGCGCGCGGCGAATGTTTTGTTTCTGGAGCGGTTGTTTTGCTTCTTAGCATTCTCTCACCACTAACCACTAGGGCGGCTAGAACCAGCAAGATCAAACTGATAGCTAGTGCGACGGCTGGTTGAGCGAGATGGTTGGTAGCTATTGCTCTAGCTAGCGTGTCATAGCGGACAAGTTGAACAACACCGAAGTCGCTGATCGTGTACAGCGTCACTAGAAGCGTTCCGGAGATTATGCTCGGCAGCAGTTGAGGCAGACAGATATTCCTAAAAGTTGCTAGCGGGCTATTGCCTAGAACTCTGGCACTCTCCTCTAGAGATACAGGAAGGTGCCGAAGCTTGGCCGCGACTGGTAGGTAAACGTACGGGTAGGTGAATAAAGTAAGAACAAACCAAGCTCCCCAAAAGCCTCTAAATTGAAAACCAGAGTGAAGTCCAAAGTTCTCAAGAAAATCTGCGAGAGAACCACCTTTACTCAAGGTTCGGTTGAAAGCAGCTGCTCCAATAAAACTTGGAAACACGAGTGGTATAGCGAGTGCTACTTGCCAAAATCTCCGAAAAAATAGATCGGTCCGAGTCACGAGCCAAGCAAGACTGCTCCCAATTAGCAGTGCGCAAATAGAAACAGCGACGGCGAGCACAAGGGTGCGTTGTAACGGTTCTAACGTACGAGAGCTGAAAATCAGCTCCCCTGGGCGGGCGCCCTCGGTAAAGTTTCGAATTATTAGATAGATCGTCGGAAAGAAAAAGAGGCTGCAAATTACGGTCGCAGAGGTCTTCAATAGAAAAGATCTCGGTGGCCGTTCTTTCCTCATTGAATCAAGATACCGGTGGCCTCGATCATCCGAGTTGTTTCTTCAAATCCGCCACCAAGCTTATCGAAATCTACCGTACCAATTTCCAGTGCGGTGAGAGGCGGAAGAGATCCTGCTGGAGCAACTCCGAAAGCCAAAGGATACTCAAAAGTGCGGTTTGTGAAATATTTTTGTACCGGAGTGCTTAAAAGGTAGCTGACAAGAGATTCACTTTCGTTAGCCTGATCCGTAGACGATAGAACAGTGGCGGCAGTAATGATTAGTAGGGATCCGATATCTTGATCACCTAAGTCATGGTTCTTTGCTCGATGTTCGTCGCCTGAAGCCGCTATTTCCTGATAGTTGTAATAGTGATTGACGAGGCCCATATCGATTTCACCTCGGCCGGTTGCTTCTACAATTGCTCTGTTGTTGTAGTAGTAGCGAGCATCGTTCTCGACCATTTGTTCCAACCATTTCTGAGCTGTTTCATTTCCGTAGACATCTCTAAATACGGTGAACCAGTCTACAAAGGAGCCATTCGTTGCCGGTATAGCAACCCGTCCTTCATAACGTTTGTTGGTTAAATCAAAAACTGAATTTGGCAGATCTTCGCTAGAGACATCGTCGATGTTGTGGACGAGAACTCTCTTGCGACCCGAAAATCCTATCCAAGTTCCAGAATCTGATCGATTTTGCTCTTCAACGAGTTCTAGAACGTCGCTGGAAAGTGGTCTCAGTAGCTCTTTGCTTTCCAGGTAGCCAACTGGACCGGGTGACCGGCTCAAGAATACGTCCGCTGGGCTTTTGCTGCCTTCTTCGTTAAGTAGGAGCGCTAGATCTGTCGAAGCGCCCCACCTGACCATGACAGGTATTCCGGTTTCGCAGGCAAAAGCGTCTAAGACAGGTTCGATAAGATTTTCTGTACGCCCCGAGTAGATAGTTACTGTGTCGCCTTTTTTTTGGACACATTCGCCACCGTAAATTTCAGCGGCTGTGCCGTCAAGAAAGCGCTGCGTGTCACTTGAGCAAGAGCTAACAGCAAGAGCGGCTAAGACGAGAATGGTCGAGAATGAGCGTAAACGTAAACGATGCGAGAGCAGGGACATAGACATAGGCATGGAGACTAGGATACTTGCCATAACTTGTAAAGCGCACCTAATACATCGTAGGGTTATGGCTTATGGGACTTCGTGAGGGTATCGTTGGATTAAAGACTAAGCGTTTAGCGAAAACTGTTCCCACGTGGCTTTTACTCTCGCTATCTCTGGTATTTGGTTTAGTAGCCCTGGTTGTAGTTCTTAAAGCAGTAGATCTAAAAGCTCTGAGAATGTCTTTTGATGAAGCATTTTCACACCCGTTAGAGTTATCGCTAGCCTTTGGCGCGTTTGCGCTGGCTTTCATATTCCGAGCCGTTGCTTGGCAGAAAGTTATTCCGTCTCTACCATTCAAGCAGTCTTTGGCTGGGATACATATGGCCCTTGGCGCAAACCATGTTCTGCCATTTCGTATAGGCGAGGCAGCTCGTATCACTTCTGTGGCAAGAAGGACAGACTTGCCTTTGGAGATTATCTCAGCCTCCACGTTGGCACTTCGAACAGGTGATTTCTTAGCCTTGGCAGCTTTAGGGTTGCTAGTAGCGCCGGGGGCGTTTGCTTCACTGATTGGACCGATCGGGTGGTTTGTTTTTGGCACTGTGGTCTTAGTCGCAGTAGGTAGCTGGCGATGGTTGTTTAAGCTCGTCGGATTAGATGAAAGAATTCGTTTCCCGGGTCCGTTAGCTATAGTGCTCTCTGTTTCTGCTTGGGTCTGTGAGGCGGTGCTTGTTATCTTTGCGGCTAGATGGGCAGGGATAGAAATAACATTTTTTGAAGCGATATTTGTTACTGTGGCGTCCGTCGGAGCTCAGATTGTAGCTGTAGCTCCTGGCGGATTCGGAACTTATGAAGGGGCGGCTGTTGCCGCCTATTTAATAGTGGGCGTCGATGCTCGACTTGCCTTGATAGCTGCTTTAACTACCCATGCACTAAAAACTAGTTATTCTTTGATCCTAGGTTCGATAGCTTTAATTCGCCCCAAACCATCCCTATTTCCAAGGTTTCGACTTCGTAAAGAAAAAGATTTCGTCACTTCTTTTAAACCTGAGAGTTCTGCTCCCGTCGTTCTATTTATGCCAGCTTTTAATGAACAGGCATCTGTAGGGGAGTGTGTCCGAAGAGTTCCGAAAAAAGTTGCAGGGCGTCCTGTGAAAATATTTGTTGTGAACGATGGGTCATCGGACAGGACTTCGGAGGAAGCAGTTTCTGCTGGGGCGGAAGTAATTGAAATGGGCGTAAATCAGGGACTTGGAGCTGCGGTGAGACGTGGGTTCGAAGAATCCACCCGCTTAGGAGCCGCAGCGGTCGCATTTTGTGATGCGGATTGCGAATATGCGCCTGAAGAGCTCGAAGCTATGGTGCGGCCAATCCTAGATGGTGATGCGGATTATGTTATCGGTAGCAGATTTGCAGGACATATCGAACATATGAGACCGCATAGGCGGCTCGGAAACAAAGTCCTGACTTTGATACTGTGCATTGTTGCTCGCGAACGGATTACTGATGGCCAGTCGGGATATCGAGCATTATCCCCAGAAGCTGCGGCATCTGCAGAAATAATTCATGATTTCAACTATGCACAAGTCCTGACCCTGGATCTTTTGGCTAAAGGTTTTCGGTACCAAGAAGTTCCCATTAGCTATCACTTCAGAACCAGCGGTGAAAGCTTTGTGAAACTAGGTAAATATTTGCGAAAAGTGTGTCCAGCAGTGCTACGGGAGCTAAATACCGTTTGAAGTAGTTTCAGAATAAGCGACGGCCGGACGTCCCGTAAATGAGACATTCACGTAGTCGCCTCTTTGAAGCGAGAATGGCTCTTTGACACTCACCTCGAGAATGGTTGCATCGAGTCGCAAAAAAATTCGGTAGTCAGAGCCTCTGTATTCGACTCTTTCAACACGACTTCCTTCGGTACCTTCCCGTTGATCTATTGCTAATTGTTCAGGTCTAAGTAAAATTTTTACCGGACCCTGATGCTCAGCAGTTAATTCAATTCGTCCGATAGCAGTCTCAGCGCTCTGTCCGTGAGCCATGCCTTCGATGAAAGAAGCTTCCCCAGCGATATTTGCCACCCATGGGTTAGCCGGCCGCATGTAAATCTCTTCTGGTTTGCCGATCTGTTCTAGAGTTCCACTGTTCATGACCCCGACGTGGTCGCCTAAGGCGAAGGCTTCTTCTTGGTCATGAGTAACAAACACCGACGTGATTTTAAGTTCTGAGAGAAGTTCAGCGACCTCAGATCGAACTTGGTTTCTTAAGCCGCTATCCAGATTAGAAAAAGGCTCATCGAGCAAAAGAACCTTAGGCTGAGGTGCTAGCGCACGTGCTAGAGCTACTCGCTGCTGCTGTCCGCCGGAGAGAGTCGATGGTAGACGGTGCCCGTAGCCTGCTAGGCCTACCAGGTCCAACATGTCTTGAACCTGATTTTTATGTGATGCACTCCGATGTAGACCGAATGCTACGTTCTTTGCGACTGTGAGATGAGGGAAAAGAGCCCAGTCTTGAAAAACTAATCCGACGTTGCGATCTTCCGGGGCTACCCATGAGTCATCGGAAGCCACAACATTCTCCCCGAGTTTAATCGCTCCAGAGTATGGTTTTGCTAAGCCAGCAATCAGACGAAGCAAGGTGGTCTTTCCGCAACCACTCGGCCCTAGCAGTGCAAGAGAATGTCCCTCTGGCACAGTGACGCTGAAGTTGGATACAACCGGTTTTTCGTTATATCGATGGCAAACATCAAGAAGATGAATTTCGCTTATGGACGCTGGCATTTGGTTGCTCAATGAGAGGATGTCAGAGCTTCTGGTGTAGCAAGAATGCGATTCGCAGCGAAAGCGCTAAGCCCAAATATTTTTCCGTCAACTGTTAACGTCAAGGTTCCATCAGGAGAGACGGTTTCAACTCGCCCCACTCGCCCAGGCATTAATCCAAACTCTTCCAAGAACTCGAGCTGGCCAGGTTCAAATTCTAACTCTTCAGGAATTCTGCTTACTTTGAAAGATGATCCAACTGGCGTGTCTGCGAGAGTCTGGTTTCCTTTAGGCGCTTGGTAGTCCGAACCAGGTATTGGGTTGCCATGCGGGCATGTCTCGGGGTTTTCGAGAAGTGCTACGAGGGCGGTCTCTACCGTGGGGGAGATAACGTGCTCCCACTTGCCTGCTTCGTGGTGCGCTTCGGCCCAGCTAAGGCGAAGCACATCTGTCAAGAATCTTTCGGCCAGACGATGTCGCCGTACAATCGCAGTTGCTAATCGCAGCCCCGATTTTGTTAGTGCGATGTGTGACTTTGTGTCGATCTTGATAAGACCTTCTGTCTCCATCCTCTTAATCATTTCAGACACAGCAGGTCGAGAGACTTCAAGCCGCTCGGCTATCCGCGCTTGGATAACAGGAAGCCCATCTTCCTTCAATTCAAAAATAGTCTCTGAGTATTCCTCGAATGCCGGGTGATGTTCGGGAGTTTCGTAATCCACATCTTTTATTGTAGTTCTTTCTACCATTGGTTGCATACCCTATCTTCTAATGTTAGGTTCACTTAACACTATGGTAGGAATTAGTGATGTAGGAGACAGCAAAGTATGCGGTCTCGAGCCTTGGGGGTTTTAATGCGCATATCAATGGCACCTAGTGTTGATCAAATTCGTTCGGCGGCAGCCTTGGCTCATTCAACTGCGAGCTTAAGTTTGAAAATTATTTGCATGGATGGGACAGAAGTCATCGTGGGTCATGGCAATGAAGCACGAGTGAATCCGTGTCACTTTCGCAAGCTGATAGGCGATGAAGATTTTACTGCACGGGGTATTGAGTTGATCAGCTCTTTAGTGGTTATAGGGGCCTCGCGCGTTCTTGGGCCGGGACTCATGTGTGTCGAAAACCAGGGTCTTGAGCATTATCGCTTTGTGACAATGCTGGACCTCGATGATGTTATGTCAATTCTTGAGAATTGTGTTGAAGATGATGAAGAAGAAGTATTTGAGGTGTCTCTTCTGGTGGATGAAGTTCTTGATGCCGTGCTTATTTCTGCTACGGGAAGCGGGTCTAGAAGCTTTATTGAAGAAAGAGCACTGACTTTGTTTGAGGCGTGTGTTTTGGCTGAGATTGATCGGGATTTAACAAAAATAAGTGATCTAAAAAGTTCGTTATAGCAATCTGTTTTTGGGTGAGTGGGTTAAATGAGAAGGTATAGCTAATAAAAATATAAGAAAATACAAACAAATAGTATTAGGCATACCTATTATTAAGTGTTCGTTATTTGGTTCGTGCAATGAGTTTGGAGATAAGGAAACCACTATGAAAAAATTCAATTTAATTAGAGTGATAGGAGCTCTTTTCGCTTTCAGTTTTTTAGTTGCTGCTTGCGGTGATGATGATGGCGCTGCGGTTAGGGAGATCGGGTCTAATGGATCTGAGTCGGTAAGTGCGAGCGCAAGTTCGAGCGGAAGTTCAAGTTCGAGCGGAAGTTCAAGTTCGAGCGCAGTTGCAAGCGCAAGCTCCAGTGCTCCGGCAGAAGCGTCGGAGTCCGGCGAAGTCGGTGACTTTGGGAGTGACAACGGATACGAATACGCTTCTGATGTTTCGAGTCATCGTTTAGTCGTTGACGATATTTGCGAGATCAATGAATTGCTCGGCGCTGACTCAATCGACTTTGGTGCCGTCAAAGCTATCTACGTAGATGGCAAGAACTCAGTTAAGTCAAGTGGGGAAGTGCGAACTATAGGTGGATTCGCAGCGGCAGAAGGCAAAAAGCATTCACACGATGACTATTACGGCGCAGGAGGCAGCTTAAACGATTACGTATCAGCCGCACTTGATGGAACTGGAATGTTCGAAGGAGAATCCGACTCAGTTCGAAAGCAGGGTGTTCAAAAGGGCATTCAAAACCAGACCATGATCGCGTGGACAGTCCATGAATTAAACTCAGCTCTAGGCAAAGCCACTGATGGCAACCTTGAAGGCGCCGTTCATAACTGGGATGAAGGATGGGCTTTCTATCACGGTGCAAGCGGAAGCTGCGGGCCCTATGGAACTGGTAACAAACGAGGCGGTAATTATGGCACCCTTGGAGCAGACGGCGAAACAGCTGTTGCTAACGAGTCAATTCTGAATGCCATGATTGCAGGGCGTGACGCGATACTCGCCGGAGATGTGGCTGGAGCTACTGAAGCAGCTAACTCAGTTATCCGAGCGGTAACGATTATCTATAGTCAGGCAACGATGCGTTATGCAACCAAAGTCGAAGGCGATATTGCGAATGGTGATCTAGCGAAGGCTCGTGTTCACCAAGCAGAGGGCTTGTCATTCTGGCGAGTACTAGAGCCAAGAATTGGAGCTCTTGGTGGAGCGGGCGCAGACACCATTGCGACAATAAACTCTGCATATGATCTGTCTAATGAACCTGGGTCGGGTGCAACAGCTGACGAAGTGAGGTCAGCGCTGTATCCAATATGGGGCATGTTTGATATCGATCGAGAAGATATCGGCGAACTTCAATAGTCGATATTAAAAGAACTGGAATCCTTAGAGATTCTGGTGGCTCATTTGCTCCTAGTTAGTCTCACTGAGGGGTAAATGAGGGAATGCGATGGTCGGTCTTGTTGGAAGTCGTGCCTGACAAGACCGACCGCGTTCCTTGCGAGGGCCCAAGCTAAATTTCGCAAGGTGAAGCTTCGAAACAATCTTAGAGACTTTTATGCATAGGAAATATGAAGGAAAAAGAATTGAATTACCTGGTTACTGATGTCATTGCAATAGGTCGTGAAAAAACCTTAGTAATCGGAAAGTCTGGTGAGAAAACGACTCGTGTCGTGCTGCCAGATGTCTTTAATAAGTCGCTAGAGCGCAGGTGGAGTAGCACCATAAGAAGCATCAGATCAGTTCATATCTCAGTTGCTGGCGAAAAGTATGGATGCGAAGCTCGAGGGATTTCGCTGCGTTTCGAGCGAACCAGCAGACTCCCAGGTTCGGTAGCTCTGAGTCTGATTGAGAGAGGCGTGCCAGGATTTCTGGAGATCGGTGACTAGTAGGAATAAGTGTCGCGTTAGCTAGTCATTTGAGAAATTACCTCGAAGCCTAAGCTAAGAGCAGCTGGAATCTGATGGCTATCAAATGTTAAATACTTAAGTGGTTTTGGTAAGCGATCTGCCGCAGCGAGATGTAAGGCATCGACGGTACGTAAATCGAATCTGGCACCGATTTCTATAGAACGAGCTAGACACCTATTGTCGAGGGGCACTGCTGCCACTTTGTCCCAATCGCTTCGAAACGAAGCCCACAGGGACTCTTGCATCTGCTGATTACTTGCCATCCGGTGAAGCGCTAATTGCACCTCAGTTCGTGTAAAGGCAGATGAGCACCAGGCTGAGTCATCGGCGAGAGCAGAGTTGACTAGATGGCGTCCACTTTCTGCCACGTATCGTTTCAGGAACGCTGAAGTATCAATTGCTATGGTCATCTCCCTCTCAATTCCTTGAGTATCTGCTGACTATTTACGCCAGCAGGGAGTTGAAAGCTGGCTGGTTGAGCCTCGTGTATGGCTTGTGTTGGTGCTTCAAGTAAGCCGGTAGCTATCAGAGCCTCAAGAGAGTTGTTAAGCGAGCCGCCACTTATCGGCCCCAATTCGGCCATTTTTTTGCCATCGCTTGTAATAACTATTCGATGACCTAGGTAGGCGTCTCGAAGGTACGACGCGAGATTTGAACGAAACTCTCTGACCCCTATGCTCTTCGCAGCCTTTTTTGATTCCATGAAGCAGTCCAATTCTTACGCAATGTGTACACGTGCGTACTCAAGCGTATTGGAAATCCTGAAGAAAAGCTGTTAGAAAGAGAACATAATAAATCGCTCAATGGAGTAACTAATGAACTTTGCTTTTACTGAAGAACAAGAAGAACTGCGAAACATTGTCAGATCCTTTATGGAGGACAAATCGGCTGAGCTCACGGTAAGAGAGTTAATGGAAACTGATGATGGATTTGATAGAGCGGTGTGGAGCCAAATGGCTGAGCAGCTCGGACTTCAGAGCCTTATCGTTCCAGAGGAATATGGCGGCCAAGGGTTTGGATATGTAGAGCTTGGAATCGTGCTCGAAGAAATGGGACGAAGTTTGTTATGCGCGCCGTTTTTCAGCACCGTGGTATTAGCAGGAAACGCCATTATCCACTCAGGTAACGAAACCGCTAAATCCGAATTGTTGCCAGGCATTGCGTCAGGTGAGACAATCGCCACTCTTGCTCTTGCTGAAGCATCTGGTCGATGGGATGCCGACGGTATTGCCGTGCAGGCATCCGGACTAGCAGAGGGTGCGACTATCTCCGGTGAAAAAATGTTTGTGACTGATGGGGGAACTGCTAATCTGTTTGTCGTAGCAGCCCGCGTGGATGGTGGAATTCATCTCTTTACAGTCGATGGGGAAGCTGCTGGGCTCACTAGGGAAAATTTATCCACAATGGATCAAACCCGTAAACAGGCACGCATTACGTTTGATGGCACCCCAGCGACTCACCTGTGTGACACAAACAACTTCGAGTATGTTTCCCAAATATTAGATCTTGCTGCGGTGGCTCTTGCTAATGAACAGGTTGGTGGTGCTCAGTTTGCTATGGAAATGGCAGTTCAGTATGCAAAAGATCGTGTTCAGTTTGGCCGCCCAATTGGTTCATTCCAGGCAATCAAGCACAAGTGTGCTGACATGCTTCTCGAAGTCGAATCTGCAAAATCAGCTGCATACTATGCTGCATGGTGTGCATCTGAAATGAATGATGAGCTCCCATCGGTAGCTTCTCTTTCCAAGGCCTACTGTTCAGAAGCATATTTTCATTGCGCAGCCGAAAATATTCAAATCCATGGTGGTATCGGATTCACATGGGAGCATCCAGCTCACCTGTACTTCAAAAGAGCTAAAAGTTCTGAACTAATGTTCGGAGATCCGGCATATCATCGTGAATTATTGGCTCAGCGAATAGGGCTTTAGGACTAGGCCTTAAATTAAGTAGAAAGATTAAGTAGTGATGAGACTATGCTCCTTCTAACCGCAGTCTCATCACTACTCACCGGTTTTTTGGTTGCCGTAGGAGTAATCGGACGTGAAACTAGTCGTCTTGGAAGGCAGCGTCGTGAGCCAGTTTGGAGGCTTGAAGAGGCAGCGATGTTTGTTGCGGAAAATCTTCCATACAACGCTGCCTCTGAACTCGATCCTTTAGAACTCAAGGAGCTCCTACGCTGGCATTTAAACCAACTACAATTTTCTGAATCCGAATCTGAATCGGGTTCGAGCGGTGCCAGCGTTGCTGATCAGCAAGGTTCCTCGCAAGATCTCTATCGAGAAGCTCGGTCGAAGGGATACGAGATAACTAAACCAGTAATTCAAGAAGTTGTTGATGGCCATTTAAGGTACCTGGCGATAATCGGTGCTCTTGGCATAGCCCAGAAAGATTAGTGAGGCAGACTTACAAAATGGATGACCCAAAGGAACTTGAAGGATTTCGATATGTCGGAGATAAAAGAAACCAGGTTGTTCATGAAATTAAATCTTGCTTATCTCCAGAGAAAATCGAAGACATAATAGCAACCCAAACCTATGCAACTTTTGGTCCCGATGAACTGAGTGAGGCTCGAAACCGAGGCTATCGGCTTGGTTCTTGCTGCTCAGCTAACTGAAGCTAGATAAAGTTTCGACAATGGTTTCTGTAACTGAGACTGAGCTTGGGGGCGTTCCACGACTTGATGCTTTGTTGGTTGAGCCTGACAAGGTAAATACGGAACGTCGAGGGGTGGTCCTATGTCATGGGTTTCCATCAGCCCAACGACCGGGAACCCCGAATCGCTCATATGAAAAATTTGCAGAGCGGATTGCGGCTGAACAAGGGTGGGTAGTACTTGCGGTCAGCTTACGCGGCTGTGGAGCCTCAGAAGGGGAATTTTCGATGTCAGGCTGGCTTGAAGACATCGCTCGAGCTATCCATCACCTTCGAGATAGAGGAATTTCGAAAGTGTGGCTTATCGGCTCAACTACGGGAGGCTCTCTTGCTCTTATGGCGGCAGCTCGCGATCCCGAGATACGTGGTGTTGCGGTTATGGCGCCCAGAGCAGATTTTGACGATTGGGCAGCAGATCCTCGTCGTTTCGTTCAACACTGCCGAAGCGTAGGAGTAATTAAGGATGAGAGTTTCCCTCCTTCCTTAAGCGCCTGGGCAAGAGAACTCAAGGAGAATCGAGCTATCGATGCAGTCGAGAGAATACAAGATATGCCGTTACTGATAGTGCATGGAACAAATGATCGTCAGGTGCCCTATGAAGACGCTAGACAGTTAGCACAAATCCATCCATCTCCGCAGCTGAGATTAATAAAAGGTGCAGATCACCGAATCCGACATGACCCGAGAGCTGTATCAATTCTTATGGGGTGGTTAGAACGTGAAGCAGCAGAAACCTAATTTTAGCTTCTAAGCGCGATCATCATCAATGGCACCGTGCGCATTACAACTGCATCGTGTTGATTAACAAGGTCATTGCGGCAAGTCAAAAACCCTCTGTCAGGTTTTGACTTGCTCAAACGTTTGCTTAGGATTTCTACATGCAAAGTAAGAGTGTCGCCAGGCCTAACGGGAGCGAACCAACTTAACTCTTGAAGACCAGGTGAGCCCATACTCGACTCGCCGAGAAAATTTTCGGCTAGCAGGCGCATCATTAATGAACCGGTATGCCAACCAGAAGCTATGAGTCCACCATAAAGGCTTTCGTTAGCTGCTTCTTTGTCGACATGAAAAAGCTGCGGATCGTACTTGTTCGCAAATTCCAAGATCTCTTTTTCGTCAATTTTGACTGATCCGAGAATAAATTTTTCTCCGGTCTCGTAGTCACCGTACCAACGCATAGGACAGGGAATATTTGCCACAAAAACACTCTACTTGAGATCTGAATATTGACTCATTTGAAGCTGAGTAATAGTTACGGTAAAGATGAACTCAGCTTTAAAACAAAAACCATAAGGTGACTGCTTGCTTGATGACTAGATTCAGTCCGGTGCAGCTATCGGGAAAAATTTTCTGAGTCAGTGAAAGGCCGAATGAGGGTTCTCATGGCTCCGTGCGCAGAAGTCGGTTCGATTACTTGTGCAGAGTCGTAGCTAGAAGACTGATAACAACTATCAGTAAAAAATAGCTGACCAGGGATCAGGCAAATTCGTTGGTAGCTGAAATTGTTGAATAGCTTTATCGCGCTCTGACTGATCTAGCTCGCCAGCGGCGGCTAATCTGCTGAGTACGGTCATGACAAGATGTTCGGCGGTTACTTCAAAATGTTGTCGTAGCTTTTCTCGGGTGTCGCTTCTGCCAAAACCATCGGTGCCTAAACAGGTGTAGTCTCTCGGTACCCATCGAGCGATTTGGTCTGGGACCAGCGTTATGTAGTCAGTTATGGCAACAACAGGTCCTTCGCTTTGCTCGAGTTGACTTGCTACAAACGAAATGCCGGCGGTATCGCCTGGCTTAAGAAAGCTATTGCGCTCAGTTGAAAGAGCATCTTCTCGCAAGGCTTTGTAGGAAGTTGCGCTCCAGAG
>PCCJ01000047.1 GCA_002731665.1 Actinomycetota bacterium
GAACGCAGTCGGGCTTCTTGAGATTGTCTTGAGGGCTTGTTGAAGGGCGTCAAAAAGAAATTGTTGTTGGCGACTATTTCTTTCTAGATCATTCCAAACTCCTATCCGCTCCCAAGTTCCAGCATCAGTTTGGCTTAAGAGTCTACGGCTTCGAACGAATGCTAAAGCCTCTTCGCCTTGCAATCTGTGCTCCCCTGCGTCGACGGCGAAACCTGTGCCACCTTGATTTTGATTGCCACTATCATTCACGTTGCGATCTCGGGTTGGTCTTTCGAAGCAGACATCTACTCCTCCGATTGCGTCAACCAGTTTCCTGAAGCCGTCGAGATCAATTTCAACGAAGTGTTGGAGCCCTATTTTTAAGTGATTTTCAATAGTTGCGATTAGTCGCGCTGCTCTGTCTTCGCTGTCTAGATCAAAATTGTAGGCAGAGTTTATTTTTGCTAATTTTTCAGATCCTGCTACCACAACAAGTAAATCTCTCGGCACGGAAACTATTGCAGCGGTTCCATCTTCGCGCAAACGAAGAATCATTATTGTGTCTGCTAATTGATTGTTCACTGACCCTTCTCGCCCAGAGAGGATCGCATCGCCGTCTCTAATGCCCTCGACGCTATCGGAGCCAACTAGCAGATAATTTTGCGACTCTCGTCCTGTCCAAGATGCAACAAACTCATCTGATTCTCCTTTCTCCTTCGTCGTTTGCTGTTCATTGCTTCCTGTGGTGGCCCGGTTGTTTACAATTATTACGTCATCGGCGGTTACCTGACGCGGTTGAGCCGCAGTCAATGACGCATGGAGATTCAGTCGGTCAACGTTGCTTAGCTTCCAGACAGATAAGCCAATTATTATTGTCGCCAACGCTGCAACAAAAGTTAACGAGCCTAGAAAGAACAGAACAAGCCGTTCGCGAATTAGTCGCTTTCTTCTTAAACGAGCACGATTCATTACTTCGCAAGGTAGCCCAAATAAGGAGTTAATTAGAGTCGGCGTTACCAATGAGCGTTTCTAGCATTTTTTTCCTTAGACCTTCGCGCATTTTTAAGCCTATTTGCCTATCGCCGCTCAGTTGTCGCATAGCTAATCCTTCAACATTATCTAATAAGAGCCCATCCTTCCATTCTGTGGCGTGGCCCAGCCGCTCTACCCAACGATAGTATTTAGCTGCACCCCCCAGCTGTTCTAGCTCGGGATAGCCGACTCTTCCTTGTTGCAACAGAGCTCGGGCTACTCGTTCCCATGAAGCCTCAGCTAAAGTCGCTCTTGCTTCAAAGCCTAATCTTTTAAGTTCAGGCTTATTTTTGAGTAACTCGCCAGCAAGTAAAACTATTTCTTCGACGCTACTACCTAGTAGTCCATTCGACCCGTGACGAATTGTGTCTGTGGCGCAGGGGTTCGACGCCAAACCGACCACTGGGATCTCAGCAGCCATTGGGAATCTTATTCGGTGGATGCCTGATCCTTCTGGAGACGCATCAATTACTAACGACGTAGCACCCGCCTCAGCAGTCTCCTCGCTATCAATACCATGTTGTATTAAACCGGCCGATATTTCACTTGCCCATTTGCCGCTGAGCACGGCGACCGTAGCATCACCTTGCGAGCACTTCTTTATAGATTTTACGGGCAAAGGAGCGACGATGGGCCGCTGGGTACCTCTCCTCAATGCTTCCGGAAGCAAATGTCTAGCAGCCACTACAGACCATTCCGAAGAGACAGCATTTATATGCGTTACGTATCGTCGGATCGGTACTCCCGACGGAACTGGCAGGTCATCGCACGCAACTACAAATTCATATCCTGTTTTCTGATTTGCAGAGGTTACTTGTTCGACTTCACCCTTGTAGCGGCTAGTCAGCGCTTCGACAAGGCCCTCAGGAACACCTTGCGCAATCCCGATTTTTTTCATCAAACTTGTGGTTTCATCTGCTCGTTTATTAGCTCTTGTAACCGGGTTAACCTAACGATATCGAGTTGCAGCTCTTCCAGAGCGGCGCCAAGATCATCGATTAACTGTTCATCTCCAGCCGTAACTATTTCTAGGCGAGCGGTAGCATTATCAAGAACTTGAGTCTGAGCTTCTACCTTCTCAAACCTCTCTAAATAGATTTGATATTTTTTGTTACTTTTCGCCAACTGTTCCTGACTCTCCACCAACTGTTCTATGGCGGCAGCCAACTCACTAGCGACATTCATAGCGCTAGCTCCAGCCGATTTGAACCTTCGGATCCGACCCAGTCGGCTATGGTTAGCGAGGTGCTGACGAGCATTCTCAAGATGCTTCATAGCATCGATTTTCTCTCCTTCACTATTCATACTTTTACTCTTTGTCTTTTGCTTTCGCCTACCATTTGTTATCTCGAACGGAGTTGAGTAACTTGAATCGCAATCTGGGTGGAGTTGAGTTCGCTGAGATACCAGCCTCTAATAGGGCATCCCAAATCCCCGCCGGATTGCAGTGAACGGCGCGAGGAGCCAAAAGTTTCAATTGCTCTACGTTTGAGGGAAAAGATTTAGACACCACTACATCATCTCTACTACAGCGGTTCTTCAATTCGTCAACATTGGTTACTATTACAACAGAAAGATTAAGTGCACACAACGAAGCAACGAACTGAGATTCGACATCGTTACCTAAAATTGCCACCCGCCCATGACACCTCGTTGTCTCCGCTCTGAAATTCGATATTCGAGGATGGTCACGTAGAAGCCACAACCAGCGAGTTGAAAGTCTCTTATGGTTTCTATGGGAAAGTTCTGCAACCATATCATTGTCAAAGGACCCACCGCTTTCGTGAATCACTCGAGACTGCGGGACTGCAACCACAGAACGATTCTGAGCAGCTGCGAGCGTTGCTAGATCTACATCCTCGTAGTATCCGAGCCCATACGCAGGATCAAACCCGCCTATTCGATCAAACCAGTCTTTATTTATGACCCAACACGCGGCAGATATATGATCAACTCGACGAACAGTCCCCGACTCCACCATGTGAACATGGACATGGCCGTCTGTGGTGACTTCGTTTCCAGCTTCGGTAAGAGTCAGTTCTGTGTCGAGGTAAACAGGCGAAGCGATTACGACTGAAGTATTTCTGAGGGCCTCTAGCAGCGGACTCAACCAATTTTCAGTAACGATTATGTCGGAATTCATAATCACTACTTGTTTACCTCGCGAATATTGAACTCCTAAGTTAGCTCCTCGTCCATAACCTAGGTTTACCGGCGACTTAATTAATCTGACTAATGGGAACTGAGAAATCACCCATTCGCTGGTGTCGTCAGGCGATGCATTATCAATTACGATAACTTCATGGTTTTCCGGGGTGTATTTTTCTATTGATCGTAGAAGCCTGTCTGTCAGCATTTTTTTCCCGTATGCCACAATTACTATACTCGTCGTAACTGAATTCATTTCTGGGAGATCACCTGTCGAATGTCATCGTCATATCTAGATCGAAGTATCTGATGAATACTTGTGGCACTTTCCAACTCAGCTGCCTGCTCGGTAAGCCAGCTGCGTATTCGGTTAGGATTTACCGTTGCGATGTCCTTAATCGCCAGCTCAACTACTTCCTTTGCCCAAAGATCCGCAGTCGCTAATAATCTCTCTTTTACTTCTCCTGACTCTAATTTAGCTCTTATCAGCCTGCTTATAGCAGCACCTTCACGTGTAGACGGGCTAAATGACACTGCCCTAAGAACAGTTCCAAGTAACGTCCAATTAGATAGCTCCGGGTCAATACCCCAATTGCCATTTCCATCTTCAACGAGTTCGAGTGGAGTCTCTAACCCTAATTCAATTGATGCTTCCGACAGCCTTTTACTCTCACTTGCAGGCATCCGGAGAATGCCACCGATTGCCCGAGCTTCACTCGATATTACCACGTCTCCATCCTCAGCCATAACGACTTCAGCAAATGGTGCTGCCCACTCCAACGCCAAAAAACCGGCCGTGTCAATCAGGCGTTGAGACGCACTCGGATTCGGTGAGCTAACCGCTATTCGTAGAGAATTTCTCACAATATTTTTCCTAATGCTTGGGGTAGCGAATCGCGAAAATTAGGCAGTTCAGGTATCCCGGCTTCTCGCAAAGCAAGGTTGTCGAGCACTGAGTTAGCAGGCCTAAGAGCCGCTCGCTGAGGTATCAGTTCCTCCGTCTTGATGGCAGTTACTAGATCAGTTGGCTTACCAAGTGCCTTGAGAATTTCTTTCACGAATTCGTACCAACTTACGATTCCTTGATTCGTTACGTGAAATATGCCGTTGGCCTCTTTAAGCACCAGATCATGAATAGTCGATGCTACATCGCTCGTGAAGGAAGGGTGCCCAATTTGATCTTCAACGAACTTCATAGGGGTGCTTTGCGATGCCAAGCGCACGACAGTTTTCAATAAGTTTGAACCATATGCGCCACAGAGCCACGACGTCCTCACGATAAGATCTTCTGGCCTCATCGCTTGCTCTCCTGCTTCCTTACTTCTGCCATACTCAGAGGAAGGGTTTGTCTTGTCAGTTTCTCGATACGGTCGACTCTGCATGCCATCAAACACATAGTCTGTAGATATTTGAACTACTCGAGCTCTATACCGCTCAGCAGCTTTGACCAACTGAGCTGGCCCAAGTGCGTTAGCTGCATAAGCAAGGTCTGGTTCAGACTCACATTCGTCAACGGCGGTAAAAGCTCCAGCGTTAATTATGACATCGGGTTGGTGTGTATTGACTGCTAAGTCCACGGCTTCACAATTAGTAATGTCCAACTGGTTACGATCCAAAACAATGAGATGTTCGTTAGCTAGCTCGCGCTCTAGCTCTTGCCCCAGCTGACCTCCTCCTCCTGTCACTAAAATTTTTGGACTATTTTTCATTCGGCAGCCTCGGAAAGAGCTTCGCTTAAGGATGGATATACAAATAGGCTTTCGTGCACGTCTTGTACTGTCAAATTTGCAGTTACTGCAAGAGCCACTACCGAGATCAACTCAGCGGCGTGTCTACCTACTATGGAGCCACCTAACACGTGACCTGTGTTCGGATCGGACACAATTTTGACAAATCCTTTCGGATCGTCATTTATTAGTGCTTTCGCGTTCGACGAAAAAGGTACTTTCGTTACCCTTATTTTTCTACCAGTAGCGAATGCCTCAGCCTCGACCAGGCCAACATCAGCTATTTCTGGGTCAGTAAAAATCGCGGAAGCAGCTTTGTCATAAGCTAAATGGCGGTGCGGTCGCCCATCGTGCAAACCCATAATGTGTTCTGCAATTTTTCTGCCCTGCATCGCAGCTACTGAGGAAAGCGGTAACTTGCCAGAAAGATCACCTGCCACATAGATACTCGGCACAGAAGATTTGAGGTTGTGGTCCACCTCTACGTGGCCGTCTGAGTTCAATAAGACATTTGCATTATCCAGTCCAAGAGATTCCGTATTTGGTTGAGAACCGATGGCTATCAAAGCATGGCTTCCTTTCGCAACCCTTCCATCGCTGCAGTAAACCTCAACTTTATTACCTATGCGTTTAACACCAACAGCTCGGGCTCCTTTCAATAATTGAACGCCTCGATCTAAAAACGTTTGCTCAAGTAGTGCTGCGGCTTCTGGGTCTTTATTTGGGAGAACCTGTTGTCGACTAACAATTAACGTGACCTCTGAGCCGAGTGAACTAAACATATGAACAAACTCCACGCCGGTAACCCCTGAACCGACTACGACAAGTTGTTCTGGGATTTCTTTCGGCGGATAAGCATCACGGGTAGTCAGAATTCTTTCGGAGTCAATTATGGCCCACTCAGGAATTCGAGGCCGACTTCCAGTAGCTAAAACAATAACGTCGGCTTCAATTTCGATTTCATCTTCTTTCGTTCTGACGGACACGCTATTTGGACTAGAAAGCCTTGCCGTACCGCGAATAATTTGAACTTCTAGACTCTTCAAAAGCTCTGTCACTGAGCGTTCCAACCGATTTTCGATGATCTGAATTCGGTTTTTTAGGTGTTGTACATTAATTTCTGTTTCTACTTGTGCGAGGCCCATACCATCCAATCGGTGAGCAAATGACAATGCGCCACCGGTTGCAATCATTGACTTAGAAGGAACACAGTCTCTCAGATGAGCGAGCCCCCCGATAACGTCGCGCTCAACTAGAACCACTTGAGCGCCATAGCGCGCAGCGGAGGCCGCCGCATTATGTCCCGCAGGCCCACCACCTACGACAACCACTTTTTTCTTTATCATGACCAAAGTGTAGGAGCCCCAGGGACCATCCGGGTTTCACTCACTCACTTCAAGCTGGGCGAGCAGAGATCATTCATTTCTTCTATCCGGATTCGATCACGATTTTCGTAGGTAATTAAATTCTCAGGATCAAGTCGAAGCTTGAATTCTCTAAAGGACATTTCGAGTGAATCAAAGGCGAGAATACGGCCCCGAAGCGAGTCACCAAGACCCAAAATAACTTTGATTGTTTCCAACGCCTGGATAGTGCCTACTATCCCCGGCAATACTCCAAGCACGCCCGCTTCAGCGCAAGACGGTGCTAGTTCAGCAGGCGGAGGGACAGGAATATAGTCACGGTATGTAGGGCCATTGAGCGGGTCGAAGACTGTAATTTGACCTTCGAATCGGTAGATGGACCCGTGGACAACTGGTATCCCTAGTTTCACTGAAGCATCGTTCAGTACGTATCGGCTTGGGAAATTATCCGCACCATCCACTACGACATCCCATCCTTCAAGAATATCTAAGATATTGTCAGCGCCAAGCCTTGTATCATATGTCACTACATCGACGTCAGGATTCAGCAAAGTCAAAGTTTTCTTTGCAGAATCGACCTTGCGATCGCCAATCCGGTCAAGATTATGAAGAACTTGGCGTTGTAGATTTGATTCGTCGACTATGTCCATGTCAATTATGCCAATGGTTCCCACTCCTGCAGCCGCCAGATACAAAGCTGCGGGAGAGCCGAGGCCTCCGGCCCCCAACATTAGAACTCGGGCGTTCAGAAGTTTTTGTTGACCCTCATCTCCAATTTCAGGTAGCAGCAAATGTCGCTGATATCTATTCCGTTGCTCCGGGCTCAACGTTTTCGGAGTTACCCAATTTCGTCCTTCATCTTTCCACTTGCCAAACCCGCCATCCATTGACATAACATCGGTGTACCCAAGCTCTCCTAGCGTTTGAGCAGCAAACGCTGAGCGGACTCCACCTGCGCAATAAACAATTATCTCTGCATCATGATCTTGGATACGCTGCTCCACTTGTGCTTCTAAGTGACCGCGAGGAATGTGAACCACACCATCCAACGCCCCTTGTTCGAATTCATCAGGTTCTCGAACATCGAGCACTACTGGAGAACCATTTAATATTCTTTGTTGCGCTCCTGCAGTGTCTATCTCCTTGATTGCTAATTTAGCTTTATTCAAAAGTTCTCGGAAAGAAGCCACAACACCACCCTGCTACGTTTTGACCGGACACAAGAGATAATACCCTACCAAATTAGTCGGGTATTGTCTTTGTCGAGCTAGAACGACATCTACATTTCTGCAGACTTTGGCAAATTCTTTTCACCATTGACTACAAATGGCATGACTTCGCTGATCGATCCACGAATTGCTAGGTCAGCAAGGTGATCCATTTCAGTTGGCTCTCCGTTAACCACAGCTATTTTAGCTCCCGCACTCTTCGCACTCGGAAGAACTGCTGCTATTGGGTACACGCCTAAGGTCGTACCTACAGCCATGAAAAGATCACAGCTCTGAGCAGCTGCTTCAGCTCGTGTTAGGTCTTCGAGCACAAGAGACTGGCCGAATGAGATCGTTGCGCTTTTCAGGATTCCTCCGCAATTCGGGCAATCCAGATCTTCTTCACCTGATCTTATGCGGTCAAGGGCGACTTTCATGTCATCTCTATAGTCACAGGACAAGCAGGCAACTTCGCGTAACGTGCCGTGGATTTCAACAACTTTTTCCGGGTTTGAACCTGCTTGATGGTGCAACCCATCTACGTTTTGTGTAATGAGTAGAACTAATTTGTTGTTACGTTCCAGCTGAACCAAAGCTTCGTGGCCTTTATTAGGTTCGGCTGACCAACTCCTACTGTCTAGACGACTCCGCCATGATGCTTTTCGCACTTCTTTATCATTAATAAAGTTTTGAATATAGGAGGCTTTCTCCGCTATAGGGGTTTTGGTCCATAATCCATTCGGGCCTCTGAAATCGGGGATACCGGAATCAGTTGAAATGCCAGCACCCGTTAACACGACTATGCGCTTAGCTTCATCGATCCATTTAGCTAACAATCGCAGTGGTGGGTTTCCCTCTAGTTCACTTGACAAGTTCGGCCTCCTGCAAAACTGCTTTAAGATTTTCGGAGCCACACGTTAGGCCTCGTAACTTCATTTACCAACTAACGACTAGTTCCAACAATGTCCGAACGCCGAAACCGGTTGCCCCTTTACTGCTCTCACCCATCGTTTCTTCGGTAGTAACAGGGCCCGCTATATCTAAATGGACCCATGGCATGTCTGCTACGAACTCTTTAAGAAAAAGACCTGCAGTTAATGCTCCTCCAAGTCGGCCAGTTCCGATGTTTCGAAGATCCGCTATCGGTGAATCAAGCTGTTTGCGATATTCTTTTGGCAATGGGAGATGCCATATTTTTTCGTTAGCAGCCGATGAAGCTGATTCGACCCGAGCCACTGCAGCAGCATCATTTCCCATAAGGCCTGCGTACTCATTTCCCAAAGCGACCATACATGCTCCCGTCAAGGTAGCTAAATCGACTATCAAATCGGGAGTCTCTTCAGCTGCTATTGAAAGGCCATCCGCTAGCACCAGTCTTCCTTCTGCGTCAGTGTTAAGAACCTCAACAGTTTTGCCATTTCTGATTTTAAGTACGTCTCCAGGTTTAGTGGCATTTGGTCCAGGTTGATTATCAGTACAACAGCATGTACCTACAACTGTGACGTCCGGGGCTAAAGAGCTAAGAGCGCTCATAGCTCCAATCACAGCCGCTGCTCCCCCCATGTCGATTTTCATTGTTTCCATTCCCTCAAAACTTTTCAGATTAAGACCACCTGTATCGAAAGTAATTCCTTTGCCGACTAGGTGAATTGTGGCTCTTGATTCCCCGGAAGGTCTATAAGTCATTCGGATCAACCTCGGTTCTTCCGTCGATCCGGCGTTCACTCCAAGAATTCCGCCGCATTTTTCTTCTTTCAGACGTTCACGATTCCATATTTCGATTTCTAGTCCAGTTTCTGACGCGACTTTATGAGCCTCTGCTGCCATACCGATTGCAGTCATGCTTCCGCCAGGGTGATTCACTAAATCACGGGCTAGGGCAATGGCTCTTGCAACTGATAACCCTCTGGCTAAAGCTTTTGATACATCTACGCCATCGGGAGCGACTATAACTATGCTTTTCAGGAAAGTAGAGTCTTCGGTCATTCCTTTATGCTCATCAAACCGGTAAGAGGCTAGAAGCATTCCCTCTATGACCGCCTGCAAGGCTTTTTCTGCTCCTATAGTTTCAGCGGCCACCAGGGCTACTGTCGAGCTCAACGATTCAACTTTGGCAGCAGCTTTCCATAGTGAGGCAGATGCTTGCCTTACTTCTGAAACAGTTAATTCATGGTCGCCTAGCCCGACCGCTATAACCAAATTTGTTCCGTTTGGCAGTAACGTCGTTTCACCCACTTTGCCAGTAAAACCGCTGGCGTCTAGGTAAGGTTTTTCTACCCCAAGCAACTCCAGGTCGTCTGACCTTATCGGACGGTCAGAGACCACTGTTTGGGTAGCTCCTATTTCGGAAACTACACGTATCGCTTCTATCGGGAATGTTAGTGGCATTGTTTCGTTTCTGTTCTTGTCGTTATCGGAATCGTGAACTAGTTGATTTCGCGTACTGATTTACTCTTTAAAGCTTCACCTTCTTGCCAGCGGGCTAGCACCCAAGCAAGGTCTGATAGTCGATTTAAGTATGCACCGACATAAGAAGTTTCTGAATGGACAGGGAGTGATTCTCGCTCGGCTCGCCGAATCACAACGCGAGCCCAATCTAGTCTGGCTGCAGCTTCATTTTGGCCTGGGATCACGAAATCTTTTAGTGGTTCGAAAAGCAGACTAATTTCATCGATCAACTGATCTAACGAATCAACCATTTCTGAAGTTACTAAAGTTTTACCGGCTTCGAGTTTCGACTGGTTCTCTTGTAATGTTGCAAGTTCTGCCATAGCTACGTAGAGATCTTTGCAAAGGCCAACTAAGATTTTGTTCAACGTTTCGTTGGTAGCCACTACCCGAGCCAGACCCAAGGCAGCTTGAGCTTCATCCACAGCTCCGTAGGCGGTCGGTCGCATTGAGTCCTTGGCTACCCGACCGCCAAAGAACAAGCCGGTAGAACCATCATCACCGGTTTTGGTGTAAATCTTCATATGTATTCCAAACTAGCCTCGAAAGCAGTAACTTATTTCATCTTGTCTGGATCCCTCTATGCTCCCAATGTGCCTTCCTTCGGATATTGGATGCTTACATCTGACATGCGGTTACGATCTTATGGCGCTAGCAATGAAATTTTCGACCTCAGTCTAGAATCTGAACCTGTTGCCATTAGCTCCACTAAGGATGGTCAAGGCTGTCTAGTTCTGGACGCTCAAGGTCGAGTCCAAGCACATGGAACGGCGCGTCTCCTCGGTGATATTTCGAATTTAAATTTGCAGGCTAGTCCTGTTGACATCGCTGCTTCTCCTTCTGGGGTTGGGTACTGGATAATCGATTCAGATGGCAGTGTCTTCAGCTTCGGCAATGCAGCATTTCTTGAGGGCGTTCCTCAGGTTAGTCAAAACGCCGACACTGCAGTAGCTATTCATCCGACCTCTAGGGGTGACGGCTATTGGATAGCTGATAAGAATGGAGGCGTTTACTCATTCGGTTCCGCTCCCTTTTTTGGAGCTGTTACAGCA
>PCCJ01000048.1 GCA_002731665.1 Actinomycetota bacterium
CTTTGTGAACTGGGATGGCAAGTTGTTATTTGCGGAAGACGAACAGAACCTCTACTGGCCTTATCCTCAGCCTTCCAAAACATCCATTCAATTCAAGCAGACATATCCATTCCAGAGGATGTCAATCGTCTCTTCGCTGACACAGTAAACTTATACGGACGAGTCGATTTACTATTCAATAATGCTGGTCGGGGAACTGCGCCAGTTCCAATTGATGAGTTGCCTGTGGAAGATTGGTTAGCGACAGTGGCCGTTAACTTGACCGGTTCTTGGTTGTGTTCTCGAGCCGCGTTCACCCAGATGAAATCACAGTCACCCGCCGGGGGAAGAATTATTAACAATGGATCGGTCTCTGCTCATACGCCTCGACCAATGTCATCGCCATACACCGCCACAAAGCATGCTATGACTGGACTGACTAAGGCATTGGCCCTCGAAGGTCGCGATCATCACATAGCTGTAGGACAAATTGATATTGGCAATGCAGCCACGCCTCTCACTGAAGCGATGGCTCATGGCGCCCTTCAACCATCTGGCGAAACCTCACCTGAAGCCTTAATGGATGTACAACATGTTGCTGAAGCAATCGGCTATATGGCATCATTGCCACTGGATTCAAACGTATTGAATATGACCATCATGGCGAATTCAATGCCATTTGTTGGAAGAGGATAATTCCCGGTTTTGTTGTGTGAAGAGTCGCATTATCTCGACCGAAACAAGTTCACCGGTCGAGCTCACCAGTTATTTTCGTTATGGCAAATGACTGGGTGGCAGATCCTAAGAATTTCCCGTCTTCAGAAAATATCCGAACCACGCCATGACCGATAGCTTGTGAAACAACGAATGACTCAATTTCAATAAGTATCCACTCTGATGTTAAACGCTGGCCGAGCCTAATAGCATTGTCTAAGCTAGAGCCTCTAAATGCTTTATTGAGACTAACTCGCATGCCGCTCGGCAACAGATCAGCGAGCGCCGTCAACCCCATAGTCGTTGACGCTAACGTTCCTGGGAGTCGCGCCCAATATTGCACTACTCCATCACCTGGCGTTTGCTGTGCTATCCGAATATCTGTCGAATCCGTGAATGACACGCCAGTCTCAGAGGTTTGGGGGCGCTTCGAGCACAATAATGGATCACCAAGTTCTCGATCTTGAATCCAACATCTATCTTCAGGTAGTGTTCGGCCGCCGAATCCACACAAGGCTCGTAGGACTACTCCCCCATCACCGATTATGCTCCCTGCGGCTTGAGTTATCTTATTACCAACAGCATTTAACTCAAGCTGGATAGTTACCTCTGAACCAAGCTCTACTCTGGAAACATACTGAGCTGAAGCGTAAGCCAATTGCCGACCGGTGACCACCTCCAAAGCTCCAACGACCGCAGCTAGGGCGCAACCACCATGGAGCGTTCCAGTAGCTCCCACTACCCTTGAGGTGATAGGCATGTGCCACAAAAGCTCATCAGCAGTAGGTTCAAGACCAAAAAATTTGAGCTCGTCATTTTGGGAAGTATTTGTTAATTTGAGACTTGTCACGGTGTTTTAACCTTAGAACAAAGTTTTAAAAACAAGCGATTCAATTGCCTAATCCACATTCCGAGTGTTGTAGAAGCTACCGGTTAACGACTATCACTCAAATGCATGCGAGACACGCCAAATGGCCTAACAAGCCCACGGCTCATTAGCACTCTCAACGTAATGATCTGGACGAATTCCAAACGTTTCAATCATCCGTTGCCAACCAGAACCTACTGCCAGCAGCGACCCCAGTCTTAAGATTTGAGGTTCAGAAAAGTGCTCTAATAACTCGCTATAAACTGCGGCAGGTAAAACGCCTGAACTATTTCCAGAAACGTGATCAGTCAACTTTAATGCAACTATCCAAGATTCAGGCAGATCTGAATTCTTGTAGTCACCAAGCTGTTGTATGACTTCTTCTGTTAAGCCGGTGCGCACCAACGATGCGCTTTTAACCAAACTTCAATGAAAGCATTCATTCTGATTAGCCATTCTTAGACGGCACAACTCAACCATATGGCGGTCTATCTCAGAGTCGCCGCCGTACATAACGCCTACCCAGTCTAAAAACATGGATAAGGTCGTTTCATCAATTGCGAGCGTACGGAAAAGGTTGTCATCTTCGTAAGCCTTCGAATACCAAGTTGCTAGCCGATCCGCATTGGCGTCATCTAGCTCTTGGACCTTTGGTAGGTGCCCATAATCATTTGCCATAGGTGCAAAAACTCCCATACAGATTTATGTAACGATAACCCCTAGGAGGTCACCTCGCCGGCAATTAGGTTTAAATAATGTCAGGGGTATAAGTGGCCTTCATTGACTAGTATCTAAATTATTAGACAACGAAAAGTTTGGGGACCACATGAAAGCTGCAGTTCTATGCGAACAGCCAGGCGATCTAGTTATTGAAGATCTTCTAATTGATAAACCAGCTCCACAGGAGGTCTTAATTCAGACAGTTGGCGCCGGGCTCTGCCATTCTGATCTTCACATGATGGAGGGAATATTTCGCTCAAAGGTTCCCACAGTCATGGGCCACGAATCAGCTGGGATCGTCCAAGCAGTCGGCAGCGATGTCACGTATGTGAAGCCGGGAGACTCGGTGGTTGCGTGCTTGTCAATATTTTGTGGGCAATGTAGCGAATGTCTTTCAGGACATCAATACCGCTGCTCCAATACAAAAGCCACGTCACGAAATCGTGACGCGAACCCCCGATTAAGTCGGCCTGATGGAACTTCGGTAGGTCAGATGGCCAGGCTAGGAGGCTTCGCTGAAGAAATGCTTGTGCATCAAAACGGAGTAGTCAAAGTTACTCCTGACATGCCTCTAGACAAAGCCTGCCTCATCGGATGTGGCGTAACGACGGGATTTGGAGCCGCGGTAAGGACAGCCAACGTGCCAGTCGGGGCCACTGTCTGCGTCATCGGGTGTGGTGGCATTGGACTATCGGCTGTTCAAGGGGCAAGAATAGCCGGAGCTTCACAGATTATTGCTGTGGATATTGGCGCTGACAAACTGTCAATGGCTCGCCTGATGGGTGCCACAGACACGATTGATGCGTCTTCCACTGACGACGTAGTAAATAGCATCAGAGAACTAACCGGTGGAGGCGTCGAATACAGCTTCGAAGCAATTGGCCTTAAAGAGACCGCAGAGCAGTCATTCGAGATGCTCAAGCCCGGGGGAACCGCGACAGTAATAGGAATGATTCCATCAAGCACGAAGTTAGAAATCCGCGGAATTGAACTGTTATCTGAGAAGAAATTACAAGGATCCACCATGGGATCTAACCAATTTCGTACAGACATCCCGCAAATGATTAACTTCTATTTAGAAGGAAAACTGTTACTTGATGAGATGGTCTCTAGCACCATCGCTCTTAATGAAATCAATGAGGGTTACGGTTGGATGAAAGCTGGTTCCAGCGCTCGAACAGTTGTGAAGTTCGATTAAGGCTGCTGAAATTAGATGAGATATGTAGGTCAACTCACTTAACTGTCCCGTTTCATTACGTGGTGACTCCAAGCAAAGCTTGGGTTGTCGCTTCATCAATTCCGGCTGCGAGAGCAGCAGCGCTTAGTTGGTCAACCGTTACGGCGTCCACATCAAATCCTTGAGCTCGGACTATTCGTGCTCTAACTTCAGGTTGTCCCGGAAGTAGTACTTCTTTAGTGTCGCTTCGTGGCTTAGTCTCCGCGATATAAGCAAGATACTTTTCTACCTCGTCACTAAATGCCGAGTATTCACCTGTCGCTGATGGGTCTATTATCAGCGACAGCATGTTGTTAATAATCTTAGAATCCCGTGCATTCTCTGGCTGGGATGTTTCACCGCCCAATAGTGCCGCAGACAATAATTCACACATGATTGCTAGGCCGGAGCCTTTATGTTCACCAAAAGCAACTAGAGCGCCTGCATCGGGAGCGTTATTCATTAAGCGGATTACGGGTGCCGGGTCATTTGACAATTGACCTGCAGAGTCTATTACTGTGCCCATGGGGACCTGATCTCCCTTGTTATAAGCCACACGCGCCTTGCCACCAGCAATAATACTCGTGGCCATATCGAGGAGGGCTGCGGGCGCATCTCCTCTACCAGGCACGGCGGCACAAAACGGGTTGGTACCGAATCGTGATTCCGCGCCACCGTGCGGAGCGACCAAAGGCGTGTGACCTATTACGTTGACAAAATGAACGGAAGCCATCTTTGCCTGAGCACACTGCTCACCCCAGTGACCGATTCGCCCTATGTGGTAACTGTTTCTTAAGCCCACAATAGCGACGCCGAACTGTCGCGCACGTTTAATACCCTCGTTCATAGCTTCGTATCCATTGACTTGACCGAAACCTGACTGGCCATCGAACACAACTAGAGCACCTGCATCTGTTGTGATATTGGGAGTCTGGTTCACTTTAAGGTGCCCGCTAACGGCACCCGCAACATATGACGGCAACATCCCAATTCCATGGGAATCGTGTCCAGCAAGATTAGCTCCTACTAACTGGTCGGCGACTAAGTGCGCCTCGTCGTTCTCGCTTCCGAGGCCGATACAAACACTAACGACAAATTTATGTGCAGAAGATGGCGATACGATTGGCATGAGGAAACGGTAGCCGATAGCGAGTGCCTACGCTTGAGCCACAAAAAGTTCAGTTGATGCTAGGTAGCCAGGCTCAATAACCAAGGTCTCAGGACTTACCTTGCGAATTGACTCAACGATAGATCGCGTGTCGGTAGCTACTGAGAAACCCGGCAGCCAATTATCATGATGGCTAAGGAAAATCGTTGACGGCTGCAGGTGTTCAACTTCTTTGGCTAGAAACTCGCAGAGTGAGCCTTGAATCGGTTGACCATCGATATTTCCTCGCCCAGCTGCCGCCAAAATAGCTACATCAGGTCTTAACCCTTCGAGAACTCCACTCCAATGACCTGACGTATCTTTAAAAAGTAGGCTTCCATCGGGGGCTTCTACAAGGAATACAAGTGCGCCACCATCGCCGCGTTTACTGTGTCCACTTGCACTTTCAGCTAAATGCATTCTTACCGCATCGGAAGTTTCTTGAGCTAAGTAGCTATTGAGTCTTTGCATTGCAGCTTGTTGTTCTTGCCATGTCACACCTAAGTCACCAATGCATTGGGTGTCAGGTTGAGCCATTCCTAGATGAGACCAGACACATGAGTGTTGGCTCGGATAAACGCGTACCTTCACTCCATTACCTAAATCAATATATTCACCGCCCTGCACACAGATCATTCTGTCTATCGGGACTCCAGCAGCTTCCATAACCCGCACCGACTCGTATGAGCCAATCAACTTAGCATTGGTATTGCGTATAATTTCTTCGGCTCCGTACAAGTGGTCAAAATGAGAGTGCCCAATCAAGACCCAGTCGGCTTGTTGGACATCGGATGCCGAAAGACCAGTGCCGTCCGCTCCGCTAGGTCTGTCAATATAAGCATCTAGGAAAATACTCAAACCAGCAGTCTTAAAACAGAAAGTAGAACAGCCATACCAATCAAGAGTTGAGGACATGGTCAAAGGTTAGACCGAATTCCTAGTTTATAAGCCATAGTGGTGAGGTGTCTTCTTTCCAACGGACCAGTATCACCATAATTTTGTCAATCTTTCTATGTATCTCCTGCTCCAATGTTGAACAGCCAAATACGGGAGAAGTGACAGTAATGGCTGCTTCATCATTGACTAATGTCTTCAGTGATATCGCTGAAATGTTCGAAATAGCCAACCCTGCAGCTGATATAAAACTTGTTTTCGCAGGAAGTGGAAGTCTGCGTGAGCAAGTTCTGGACGGGGCACATTTTGATATTATTGCCACAGCCAACCAAGACGTTATGGATACTCTTGTAGAAGCCGCAGAAGTTACTGACCCAAAAGTGTTTGCACGTAACGTTCTCGCATTAGTAAGCCCTATAGACCGACAGCCGCCTATTTCTTCTCTTAATCAGTTGCGAGAAAGCAATTTACTAGTCGGGGTCTGTATAGAAACGGTGCCTTGCGGAGCATTAACCTTTGATTATTTAACCTCAGCTAAGTTGAGACCGAACATAGTCACTAAGGAACAAAACGTGAGATCCTTACTGACGAAGGTTCTGGAAAATGAGTTAGATGCTGCTTTCGTTTATGTAACTGACGCTCGATTACATCCAGACAAAGTTATATCTATTCCGCTTTCACCCAATTATCTGAAGACAGCGAACTACCCAATAGCAAGGGCTACAGGTAGCGGTACCAACGAGTTTAGCTTAAAATTTCTAGAGTTTTTGAGCACAGACAACGTGCTTTCATTGCTCATTAGCTACGGTTTCTTAGTACCATGAAAAGCCCGCCTTCTGTCCAGCGACTTCCACTTTTAGTCCTGCTGGCAGCTGGCACCGGAGCGCTTTTTTTGATCATACCGATAATTGGTTTAGTCGGTAAAGCATCATGGAATTCGCTATTGCTCGACCTCAAGAACGAACTTGTCTTCGATGCTTTAAAAATTTCTATAACAAGTTCTATCGCAGCGGCTCTGTTAGCAGTTTTGTTAGGAACCCCGTTGGGTATAACAATGGCAAGAATCACAACTAGATGGAGTATCGTTCTGCGCTCAATCGTTCTCCTCCCAATGATTTTACCGCCAGTAGTTGGTGGGTCTGCTTTGCTGTTTGCGCTTGGGCGGAACGGAATCTTTGGAAAGCCGTTGTTTCAGTCGACTGGGCTAATACTGCCCTACTCATGGGCCGGGGTTGTCATCGCCAATCTGTTCGTGGCTTTACCATTTGTTGTCTTAAGCGTGGAATCTGGGCATCGCTCGCTGGACCGACGTTACGAACTGGCTAGCGCTTCTTTAGGTGCAGGAGCTAACCGAAGACTTGCAAGCATAACGCTACCGCTACTCCGGCCCTCTATCCTCGCTGGCGGACTATTAGCCTGGGGACGCGCCTTGGGCGAATTCGGCGCAACCATAACATTTGCCGGGAATATGCCCGGCACAACACAAACACTGCCGCTCGCAGTCTATGGCGCTCTCGAAACCGATCGTCAGCTAGCGTTGGCCATTAGCCTTCTCATGGTCAGTCTTTCTCTTTTCATCGTGATCACAATGAGGCAGCACTGGTGGACTCGCCGATGATCGCTCTAGGTAATGATTACGCGCTCGAGGCGCACTTTGACCTTCATCGCGGCACCTTAGCCATCAGAGCTAACATTAAAGTAGGTGCCGGCGAGATCGTCGCACTATTGGGTCCGAACGGTGCCGGCAAAACAAGCCTTCTTGAGTGCATCGCAGGCGGTTTAGCAATTAGCAATGGGCACGTTAGTCTTAGCGGGTCTAAAGTAGATGACCCAGGTGCCGGCATTTGGCAACCGCCAGAAAAGCGGCAAATCGGAATGGTTTTCCAAGACAACCTGTTGTTTCCCCATATGAATGTCATCGACAATGTCGCTTTTAGCTTGCGCTGCAGCGGACATTCAAAGAAGTCAGCACGCCGCAGAGCATCCGAGGTCTTATTATTTCTAGGTATCGCTGAGTTAGAACGAAAACCCATTGAAGAACTTTCTGGTGGTCAAACGAAACAGGTAGCTATAGCACGTTCGATTATCCAAGAACCGTCATTGTTGCTACTTGATGAGCCACTGAGTGGATTGGACTCCATTGCTGGCTCAAAGCTAAAAGCTTTTGCA
>PCCJ01000049.1 GCA_002731665.1 Actinomycetota bacterium
TATTTCAGGCTCTATAGCTGCTAGGCGCTCTTGTCGTACTTGCTCAGCTTCCCCTCGTGCAGCTTCAATAATTCGCGATGCCTCAGCCTGAGCTTCTGCAATTTTTGAATCATATTCGCCACGCAGGGCCTCTGCGTCGCTCCGAGCGGCGTCAGCCGCATCTAGATCATTTTGAATTTTTGCCGTACGGGCTTCCATCGTTTTTTTGATGGCAGGATAAGCGTACTTGGCCATAACTATAAACAAAATGAGGAAAGATAGACTCCCCCAAATCACTTCAGTTATTTCAGGAATGATCGGATTAGGCGGAGCCCCGCCCTCAGATGCTGCCAGCATCATTGTTAATGAGTTCATATGTCCTCCTAAGCGAAGTTGAGAAGGATGAACACCACGAATCCAATAAGCGCAAGGGCCTCGGTGAAGGCTATGCCTAAGAACATGGTTGTTCTAACCATGCCCGCAGATTCGGGCTGTCGAGCCATGGCGGTAATCGCGTTACCGACTACAAGGCCAATGCCTACCCCTGGTCCAATAGCTGCAAGGCCATAGCCTAAACCGGCACCTACAGCTTTGAGACCGACCAATACCTGGTCAGGCTTATCGGCTATAACGTCTGCTGCTGCGAGCAAATCAATCACTCGTCTCTCCTGTTTGTTTGAATCGGAACTAATGCTCTGGATGTAAGGCGCCGCCGATATACACGGCAGTCAGAATTGTAAAAATGAATGCTTGAAGAAAGGCAACAAGGACTTCAAACCCTGTTAAACCGATCAGCACAACGAACGGTGCCCAAACAATTGATATTAAAGGACTTGTGTCCCATAGAGCCGCACTTAACACTGCGAAGGTCACAAGAAGTAGGTGTCCTGCCAACATATTGGCGAACAATCGAACGGCGAGGGAAAATGGCCGAACAAAAAATGTCGAAACAAACTCTATAACTGCCACTAAAGGCAGCAAGGCCCCAGGTACTCCGGGAGGGATAATAGTGTTTTTGAAATACTTGAATAATCCTTGGCTTTTGATTCCAACAGCGTTGAACACAACCCAGACAACCAAAGCCAGCATCGCAGGTGCGGCCATTCGTGCATTACCTGGAAGCTGGATAAATGGAATGACTTCCGTGATGTTGGAAAAGAAAATGAAGAAGAAAAGGGACATTAGGAACGGCATGAACTTCATGCCGTCCGGTCCTATTGTTTGCATCACAACGTTTTCGCGAACGAAATCAACCGAAGACTCAGCAATCGTCTGCACCCCGGTTGGGACTAACTTGCTTTTTCTTATAGCCAATGTGAAAAGAATTACCGGAGCAATCATCGCCCAGAGGTAAATAATTCCAACCTTATTAAGCTCGAAATACTTACTGCCCTCAAAAAGTACTCCAGGCCAGTTCAACAAATGTTCGATGTCTGGGAAATGAAGCCCCATTGCCTGCAATTTCACTTCTTCTCCTGGCCTTTCATCCGCTTCGACGCATCTGGGACTAGTCCCGGGTGCGCTAACGATAGAGAAACATAACGCGTCTCCCAGGTCAGTAACCCAAGATGCGAAACAATTATAGTAATTCCAAGAGGAACAGGTAAGAACATACTCAAATTTCTCACCGCTACAACAGCAATCGTAAGAATAATTAAACGAAATATAAAACCACCGAGAGCCGCAGCCATTAAAACGGCCGGTGAGATCCGTCCAGCCCACGTCAAAAACGCAGCAGCCATAACAAAATTAGCGAGAACTAGAGCCAAACCATACGTTGCTGAGGCTGCTCCAGCAAAGCCCCAAATTAATCCTGCTAAAAGTATCCAAATGGGAGCAACCTTCAGTCCGCGCTTGACTAAGTCTGCAACTATGAGACGTTCGGGTTCAGAACTTTTAAGTTCAGCGAGATTTTTATTACTAGCTATCACCTTGCCTCACCGCCTGACCCATTCTCATCCTGATGTATCTCAGCATTAAGGGTTACGCCTGTTGGTAAAGCGTCATAAATTTCTTCCGGAGCCAATAAATCAATTTTTGTAGAGTCACGCTCGCTTCTCATGTCCGCCTCAATATTCGCCATACGGCCCGAGTAACGACACCACTCTGCTGTGATTTTTGTCAAAAAGGCAACTAGTCCAAAAGAAAAAGCCAGCCACGGTCCACTACCGAAAGATTTATCCACCAGCCACCCGAAAGCGGCAAAAATGCCCGGCGTTACGACTATTTCAACAGCCTTGGAGAAGCCATCATCGTTGCCAATGCCTTTGGTCTGCTTTCGCATAACTGGGTTTCGCATACTTTCGATAGTCTCCAAAATAATCAACGTGCAATACGAACAACATCTGTAACTTATTAGTAACTATCTTGCCGTGCAAGTAAGCCAAACTCTTTATGGGCTTAGCGCAATTCTAAGGCTGAGGAATGAGTTCAAAACTGTCATTGTGAGAGGTGTGCGTATTACGCCGACATGTCAAGCAGCTGTTCAACGGCACTTTGCCAACATCGGAGGCTTCCGACATACCGCTTAAGTTTCAAATCGGCATAGTTTCACCGAATTTAGAAATCTGACTAGCTATGGGACTCTATGCAGTGCCAATACCTTCCTCGGCTTTAAACCGAGGGCGCAGCAAAAGAAACAACAAAAATGCGACGCCCAGAAGTCCAAAGGGCAAAAGAGCATCTCCGTTTCCTGTAAGGGTAGGTGCCAGAGCTACGCAAGATAGTAAAGCTGTCCAAGCCCATAGTAAGGCAACGGTTCTTCGATGCCCATGCCCCATTCGCAATAAACGATGATGCAGGTGGTCTTTATCCGCCGTAGCAATACCTTCTCGTCTATAAGCACGCCGGATTACGGCAAGTGCCACATCTACCAGCGGAACACCGAGAATTAAGAACGGAATCACAATCGGCGCAAAGAAAAAATAGACCTGTCCGGTGAACTGATCTGCAACGCGACCACCGACTGTCATAGTGGCAGAGGCCATAAGAAGGCCGAGCAACAATGCGCCGCCATCTCCCATGAATATTCTTGCGGGATGAAAGTTATGCGGTAAAAACCCTAAGCAAATTCCCAATGTAACTAAAGCCACAAGTGGGCCAATATTTGATTCATCTATGAGCCCCGCTCGCTGCAACTCACCGCTATACACGTAAAAAGCGCCAGCAGCGATTGCTACCGTGCCTGCAGCTAACCCATCCAACCCATCAATCAGATTAACGGCATTTGCGACTACGACGACCAAGAGAACCGTGACCAGAGTAGCCCAGTCTGCCGAGAGCACGACTAGCTGACCAAAAGGAATACGAAAGTAAAAAAGTGTGACGCCAAGAATCGCCAACAAGCTTGCTGCAAGCACCTGGCCCGCTACTTTCGCCGGCGCAGAAAGTTCTCGTAAGTCATCTATAGCGCCTATTCCGAACATAACGCTCGCTGCGATAAGGATTGCTAACGCCTCCGAAGAACCGGCGAAAACCTCTCTGAAACCACCCAGCCGGCTAGCCGAAGCTAACGCTACTACCAAGCCTAGAAACATCGCCGCACCGCCGCCAGTAGTGGTAGCGCTTTCGTGTACTCGCCTCTCATTAGGCTCAACGACAGCACCAAACTTTGGCCCTAAACGCCGCACTACAAAAGTAAATAAGTAAGTAACGACCGCAGCTATGAGGAGAATCCCAGCGTGCTCTAGCAACCGATTCACTAAGTCCTCCTGATACTTAGCTTAGCTACAGATAGGCAATCCACGCTCAACGCAAGCCTTAATCATTTTACAAAATGCTCAAATCCCTGACTCTATAACCTGAATCGGTTCCTAAATGGTTTAGTGAAAATTCTCAATGTTCTTATTCTGGGTAGGGCGGGAATGATGCACATAACTCTTCTATTTCAGATCGAACATTTCTAATTTTTTCCTCATCTGATTTAGCTCGTAAAATACGGGCGATCATATTTGCAATCATCACCATTTCATCTGGACCCATCCCTTGAGTCGTAACTGATGCAGTTCCCATACGAATGCCACTAGTTATAAATGGAGACCTCGAATCATTTGGGATACTGTTTCGATTAAGTGTGACCCCTCCGAAATCTAAAGTCTCTTGCGCTGCTTTACCTGTCAAGTCAGCGTCAAATGTCCGAAGATCTACCAGCAACAGGTGGTTATCAGTTCCACCTGACACAAGCCGAAATCCACATTCAGTTAGCTCCGATGCCAATACATTCGCATTTTCAACTATACGCTTTGTGTAGGTCTTAAACGCTGGGTCTAGCGCCTCATGGAACCCGACAGCTTTAGCAGCGATCGCGTGCTCTAAGGGGCCACCTTGAGTGCCAGGAAAGACAGCAGAATCGATTTTTTTAGCCAAGTCACTCGTTGATAGGATGCAACCCCCCCGCGCTCCTCGCAATGTCTTATGAGTGGTAAACGTAACTACGTCAGCAAACGGAACAGGGTTGGGGTGTTGGCCTCCTGCGATCAAACCAGCTATGTGAGCAGCGTCGAACATAAAGTAAGCACCAATTTCATCACAAATGTCACGAAAAGGCTCAGGATCAATTTTTCTAGAGTAGGCAGTAGCACCCGCGACGATAAGTTTTGGTCGATGCTCACGAGCGATTCTTTGCATCTCTGCATAATCTATTCTTTCATCGCCTTCGGTTAAGCCATAGGAGATGAAGTTGTAAAGTTTACCGCTGAAGTTTACACCTGACCCATGAGTTAGATGCCCGCCGTGATCAAGGCTCATACCCAAGACAGTTTCGCCGATATCTAATAGAGCCATGTAGACTGCGGCGTTCGCCGACGAGCCAGAGTGAGGCTGGACATTTGCATGCTCCGAACCAAATAAGCTTTTCACCCTGTCGATGGCGAGTTGCTCTACTTTGTCAACATGAACATTGCCGCCGTAATAACGACGGCTTGGGTAACCCTCACTGTATTTATTAGTGAAAGGGCTTCCCGCAGCGGCCATAACAGCAGGTGACGCGAAGTTCTCGGAAGCAATGAGCTGCAGACTAGATCCTTGTCTATACCTTTCAGCTTCTATCAGCTCTTGCACTTCAGTATCAGCTGGAGCGGTCCAAATCTCATTACTCGAAGACATCATTTAAAAATCTTTCATTGAAGATTTCGGGGAGATAGAGAGCATGCCTTAAATTGTGCACTGACTCACACTAATTACCATTACTAATCTAATAGATTTAGTTTTTTTACGCGATCGGCGTGACGGCCACCCAAGAAAACCGCACCTAAGTATGCATCGACAGCATCCAAAGCTATTTGCTCTCCGACCAAACGCGCTCCCAACCCGATGACATTTGCGTCATTATGTTCTCGGGCTAAACGAGCCGAAGTAACGTCGTGAATAGTGGCAGCTCTTATGCCGGGGATTTTCCCAGCAGCCATAACTATTCCTATCCCACTTCCACAGACGACTATGCCACTTGAAAACTCTCCATTGGCGACAGCTCTCCCAACAAGCGCTCCATAATCCGGATAGTCGACTCGATCATCGCTGAAAGTTCCGAAATCTTGTAACTCATTACCCACTTCTTGAAGGTGAGCCAAGATAACACATTTCAAACTATAGCCAGCATGATCTGATCCGATAGCGACACCAGTCAAGACAATTCCCTTCAACTCATAAGCATTAATTTGGACATATCTTTGCACGGCGAATTAGTGATCTCTAACTCATTTGTCAGTTGCTTCAAATTTTCTGATCAGAGATATCAACAGCGCCTAGCCTCAAGACCCTTGGTTCGGATTCTGTGACGTCCAAGACAGTCGACGCTACATCTGTTTCAGAGTTTCCTGAAACTATGTACCCGGGAGTTAAATGCAAGCTCGCTGCCGCTTTTCCGGAAGAATTTTCAGGGAGTAGCTCGTGCACATTGGCGCTCGAACCAGTTACTGGGCCGACCTCATCGATTAGAAGCCTCAACCACCCGAGATCTGGGACCCTCACTCCGAGGGTGTTTCCCTTGTGGACTGGATCCGGCCCATGCAACCGATTAGCGACTAATGTCAGCGGTCCGGGCCAATGCTCTTCAGCCAAGGCCGCAGCCTCTTCTGAAAACTCGACTAATTGAAGAGCTTGTTCAATACAAGATACCAAAATTGGCATCGGCTGGTCTAATGGTCTGCCCTTTGCGACATACGTGCTGATGACGGCATCGGAATCAGAATACTTGGCTAAGATGCCCGGCACAGTATCCGTTATCGTTACCACAAATTTTCCGCTTTTCAGAGCGCCCACTGCGCCAAAGAAGTCTTCATCCGGTATGTCGTTTGCAGGTCGACAACCACTAACCATGCGCTTACGACCGGCCAAGTCAAGACCTATCGTTACTTTTTCGTAGCCACGACTAATTAGCAACGACTTCAATTTAGAACATTGAGCTTCAGCACATTCGAGCAGAAGCATTCCATTCGGTTTAAGCCACGAGCGTGCTTCAACAGCTATATGAAGTAAATGAGCAAAACCATTTGCCGCCGCAAATAGTGCCAACCCGGGCTCCCAGTCCTTCACAACCGCAGGAAGTTCATCACTCTCCGACACATAAGGTGGATTTGAAATCACTAGTTCTAGATCCCCTCGAAGTGCATCGGGTAACGGATCAAACCAACTTCCTTGATAGAGGCTCACGCTTGAAGCCGCTCGCCCTAAGCCAGCCAAATTAGAGCGAGCGAGCGAAAGGGCCTCGCCGGAAACATCTGTTGCGTGAACCATGCTTTCAGGAACTTCTTTTGCAATCGAAAGAGCGATCGCTCCGCTACCGGTTCCGAGTTCGACGACTTTAAGGGCTTTCCCATTAGAAATAGTCAGTGAGTTCAGGTACTGAATTCCTTGTTCGACTAAAGACTCAGTTTCTGGTCGAGGGATTAACGCTCGTTGATCAACAGCAAGATCTAATTCGCGAAACCCCCAATGGCCAATAACGTATTGCAAAGGCTCGCCCTTAATACGTCGTTCCGACATGGAATCAGCCGCAGCAACCATTCGAACAGTTAATTTTTCGTCTTGCTTTGTAAAAAAGTCTACGCCGCTCAAACCAACAGCTTCTTCAACTATCCAGCGAGCGCTTATCTCGGCGTCTTTGATTTTCTGTTTTCTTAATTTATGGACTAACTCCTGAAAAAGTTGCCTGGCCGTAATTGCCTCAGAATCTTCCAAACCCATATCAGTCACTACGTTAGAACTGCTCAGATTCAAGTTGCTCTTGGCGCTCGTTTAACATTAATGGGACAACGACGTCTTCGAGTTCGCCAGCTAACACACGATCTAACTTATATAGAGTCAATCCGATTCGGTGGTCTGTGACGCGGCTTTCCTTAAAGTTGTATGTCCTAATTTTATCTGCTCTACCACCACCTTTTACCTGATCGCGTTTTTGAGCTGCTTGTGAGGACGCATGTTCGTCTTGACGCAATTTGAGAAGACGGGAGCGCAACACCCGCAGCGCCTTAGCTTTATTCTGCAACTGACTTTTCTCATCTTGCATCGAAACCACCAAGCCGCTGGGAACATGTGTAACTCTGACCGCGGAGTCTGTTGTATTCACGGACTGGCCACCGGGACCAGAGGACCGATAAATGTCTATGCGTAAATCATTAGGATCAATCTCGACTTCTACCTCTTCAGCTTCTGGCATAACCGTCACTGTCGCTGATGAAGTATGGATTCTGCCTTGGGACTCCGTCGCAGGTATCCGCTGAACTCTGTGCGGCCCACCTTCGTGTTTAAGATGACTCCAAGCGGCGTCACCCTTAACTAGAAAAGCAATATCGGTAAGCCCGCCCGTATCACTCGAATGACTTCCCAAAACCTCTAGCGCCCAACCTTTCGATGAAATGTAAGATCGATACATTTCATAAAGATCTCGGGCCCATATATTTGCCTCTTCGCCCCCTTCAGCACCTCGAATCTCAACGATGACGTTTTTAGCGTCATTTGGGTCTCGAGGTAGTAATAGCAACTTAAAGCGTTCTTCCAAGATCTCGGCTTGTGCTAACGCAGCCGCTTCCATGTCACGCAGCTCGGTTGCCTCGTCGTTCGAAACCTCTTCTAATAACTCCCGAGCTGTAGCTGCATCTTCAAAGGCCATACGCCAATCGCGCCCTGTCTTCACCATTTCAGAGAGTTGAGCGTGGCGCCTGCCAGCCTCGATAAATCGCTGCCGATCTGATGTAATAGCGACGTCGCCAAGCTGCGACTCGACATGGGCTAGTTCTTCTTCGATCTGCTTTAGACGCTCAAGCACTAGCTCAGGCTAGCGAGCCAGAAGACTTCCAATCACGCCAATCGTCATCTATTGCAATTAATTCAGCGGGTACCATGAGTTTCTCCACCATTGCTTTGAGCAGCGGATGAGCATCTCTTTCTGGAACTACAAAAATTAATTGGGCTTCGGGATCAGTGTACATTCGCGCCTGAGCGCCAAAAGCAATCAAGTTAAGATCAATACCTATTGTACAAACAACAACTACTTGGTTGCCTTCGGCCATTCTCCCATATGCAACCGCCGGTATCGTCTCTTTCAAGCTTCGACGCGCAGTTGGGGGAGAAGCTGACGATAGAACAGTAGCCCCTATTTTTTGAGGGCTCCCTATCAGCTGAGACCTCAACCAGCGCTCAGCATTAAGACGATTCAGCGGATGTGGTTCCGCTCCAGCGCGACGATGAAACCGCACAGTCTCGGTTACCCGCAGAAGTGCTTCTCCACTCGGCATGCCACCGTGCAACAGAGCAAACGCTTCGCGATCGTGCGCACCAACCCCAACTGCAATTCTTTGCTCTTCACCATCACTTTCAATTCTGGCAACTTCTAATCCACGGATTTCACCAGCCACTATTCCATGCTCATAAACCACATCTAGGTCTGCGGCTTCGAGAACAGCTATAAGCTCTGGATCTACATCTGTAGATTCTTTTGATGTTGGATCACTGGCAACAGCTACCGTGGCTACTCGGTCATTCAGTTCCCACACCGTTGGAGAGGTACGAAACAGCTCAGCAGCACTTGCCAAACTACTTGCTTCTTCTTTGGCAAAGATGTGTATGACGTCAGCTTTGGCTTGCGTAGCCGCAGCCATGGCTACTCCGACCGCTCTGCTGCATCTTTCTTCAGCTAAAATAACCGCTGTCACACAGTTATCATGTCTTTTGATGCCGATGGCACCATCTTCGGTACCATTCAGATCAGATAGAGAAATTCCGAGATATGTCTCTGCTAAAGATTTTAATTTCAGAGCGTGTAGCTGACGACGGCGGTCAGTATCGAGCGCCACCTGTTAAGCCTAAGATTCCGCCTGGGTATCTGACACTTCGTCTTTACGACGACGACCGTATCTCCGCTCAAATCGCTCAACACGGCCAGCAGTGTCGATAATCTTCATGGTGCCAGTGTAGAAAGGGTGGCTTGCGCTCGAAAGCTCGACAGTTACCGAAGGATACTCAATTCCGTCTTCCCAAAGAACTGTGTCGTTGGTCTCTACAGTTGACTGCGTAATAAACGAAAAATCAGCGCCTGCGTCTCGAAATACAACTGGTCGGTAATGTGGGTGAATGTCACTTTTCATAACTCGTCTATTCTGCCGTCTTTGAGGCTAAACCGCACATTGTTGAGGGCAGTTATTTGGAAATTTTTTTGACTCAAGAACATGATGCCGTCCACAATCAACTTTTTGTATTCTTATTTGAACTAAAAAAATCCTTGTTACTTTTTGTTTTCGGTAAATCGGCAAGCAAGAACTCGAGAGCATTTCTCTTCGATGTCTCTGGAGTCGCATCAATTTGAATCAACAAATCAGCTAAATCTCGACCTTGCTGAGCTCTAGCCTCGCCGGCCAACTCATCAAGTTTTCGAGTCCGACATGATGCCACGTCAATCGAAGGATAAAGACGTCGGTCTGCCGACTTTCGGTCTAAAAATATCTCAGTATTAGCGGTTCCTTGCAACGCCA
>PCCJ01000050.1 GCA_002731665.1 Actinomycetota bacterium
CTGCTACACTGGGGCCCTCGAATTAGTGCTCGCATGCGACCTGCTCATATGCGCAGACGACGCACTATTTTGCGATAGCCACGGCAAATGGTCAATGGTTCCAACCTGGGGAATGACAACTCGCCTGCCGGAGCGAGTTGGGCTCATGACAGCCAAAGACATTATGTACAGTGGAAGATCTATCTCAGGCAAAGAAGCCGTCGAAATTGGTCTGGCGAATCGCTCGGTCCCAGACATTAGCTTAACGGCAAGCGCTTTTGATTGGGCCGCAGATATCTCCGCTAATTCATGGCACACGTTAGCGGAAGAAAAAAAACAGATACTTGCCCTAGCGAAAATGGAACGATCCGAGGGACTCAAATGGGCTCGAGAAAACGGTCCGGGCGCTGGAGCAGATATGAAAGAACGGATACAAAATAGCTTTGGTCGCTGATTCGTTTTCTCAAATATTTACTGCGGTATCCGCACCTCACATGGCGCTTTTTGGTACCGTCAGCACCAGTTCGACAAGGAGTCTGCGTGAGTAAAGTAGTTATCTACCACAACCCTCATTGAGGGTCATCAAAAACTGCCTTAGCGGTCGCTGAGGATCAAGGTGTAGACGTAGATGTCGTTCTATATATGAAAACACCCCCAGATAAAGCAGCTCTTGAGCATCTTGTTTCAGTGCTTGAAGATCCAGTAGAGGACCTGGTCCGTAAAGATTCACAGTTCAAAAAATTAGAACTAAACCCTGATGACTATGTAAATAATCCATCAGCAGTAGTAGATCTGTTATTGCAACGTAAAGCCCTATTGCAACGACCAGTTTTGGTTAGTTCAACTCGTGCCATTATCGGCCGGCCGAAAGATCGCATCGCTAATTTCTTATCCAACTAGATAACCATTCCTGTGACCTTCAGAACTAACTATCACGACAGCGATGACAGGCAAGTGCTTCGGACTGTCGCTAAAGCGAATACCCGAAAATAACCACCGCAAACAGGCATTGCCGTACTAGGTTAGGTATTGCTGCCAACACTCAGTGGGAGAGCCCTAAAAGAATATTGAATTCTCGCAGGCGCCGAAGGAGCAACCGCCCCGGACAATCTCTCAGGCAAAAGGACCGCTGGGAAGAAGCAACGCTGGAAAGAGTTAAGGCATCAAAACCTTAAACACCGAAGGGGAAAACCACTTTAGGGTGGCCAATCTCTCAGGTTCCCAGACAGCGCGGGGCGTCAAATTTGACGCGAGCTACTGGGCCAGGGCATGACTGAACATAGACCAGAGGTAACATATAACGACGCATTAAAAAAGACCGCGCTCTACGAGCTACATGCCGAGCTTGGGGGCAGACTAATCCCTTTCGCCGGCTACGAGCTTCCCATTCAGTACGACGGCGTGCTAGCAGAACACCATGCGACTCGAGAAGCAGCCGGGTTATTTGATGTTAGCCACATGAAAATAGTCGACGTTTCTTCAATAGGTAGTTCAGATGTCGGTGAAACGTTAGAGCTGATTGCTCCAGGAGGTCTCACCACTCTTGGCGACAATCGACTTCGCTACTCGATGCTCACAAACGACGCAGGCGGAATAGTCGACGACGTCATCTTTACACGAATGGCCAACCAGTTCCGCCTTGTACTTAATGCTTCCCGAGCAGAAATTGGCCTTGAGTACTTGGATGCATCATTAGGCAACCAGGTAACTTTTAGACCTCGACATGATTTGGCCTTAATTTCGATACAAGGACCTAAGGCGGTAGGTGTCCTTCAGAAACATGATCCGGCAGTGGCTGATCTCTCTTTCATGGAAGCTGGACTAATTAATTTTGGGCAAACAGAGTGTGATATCTCGAGAAGTGGGTATACCGGAGAAGACGGTTTCGAAATCGCTATGCCCATTGATGAGGCGGAACAAATAGTTCGTTTGTTGCTCCTTGACAAAACATTAAAACCTGCTGGCCTTGGAGCTAGGGACACCCTTCGCTTGGAAGCGGGGCTGTGCCTATACGGCAACGAACTCAATGAGAGTACGACTCCAGTTGAAGCAAATCTTAGTTGGACTATTCCGAAGCGACGCAGACAAGATCAGCGGTTTCCTGGGGCTACTACAATTTGTTCGCAACTTGAAAGAGGCACTGAAAGAACACGAGTTGGAGTAACTGCATCAGGAAAGCGACCTATCCGAGATGGGGCTCAACTGTTCAATGAGAACAACCAAATGGTAGGACTCATAACTAGCGGCGGCTATAGCCCAACTACTGGCAAGCCAGTTGCGATGGGCTACATCGACGTGCCGTATGCAAATGAGGACAATGATTTAACCGCCGTTGTACGAGGTAAAAAAATCGGATGCACAGTCGCTCCGTTGCCATTTGTGCAACATCGATACAAACGATCTAAATAATTTTAAGGATTGCTAATGAACGCTGATGAATCAAATGGAGCATTCGCTCAACGACACATCGGACCTAGACCAAAAGATCTCCATGTTATGCTGAGCGCTCTTGGAGCACACTCGTTGGATTCATTTATTGGAGATGTACTACCTCCCTCTATCGCCAACAACGCAGACCTTGCTCTCCCGACCGCCATAAGTGAAACCGAAGCAATAGCAAAACTCAGCCAAAAAGCTCAACAAAACCAGGTACTGACTTCTGCGCTCGGAATGGGCTATTACAACACGATCACACCAGCGGTGATAAAACGAAATATTTTGGAAAACCCATCCTGGTATACCGCATATACCCCCTACCAACCAGAAATAAGCCAAGGCAGACTGGAAGCGTTGCTCAACTACCAAACAATGGTTTGCGACCTTACAGGCATGGAAATTTCTAATAGCTCGCTTCTTGACGAAGGCACCGCCGCTGCTGAAGCAATGACAATGAGCCGGCGCCTATCGAGCAAAAGCGAAGGCGCATTTTTCCTGGACAACGATTGCCACCCTCAAACAATCGAAGTAATCAAGACGAGAGCCGAACCATTGGGAATAGAAATTCAGGTTGGTAATCCATGGATCGATTTTGACTCAACCGAGTGTTTCGGGATACTCGTTCAATACCCGGGGTCTAGCGGCGGTATCGGCGATATCGAGGTTGTAAGTCAATTAGCGCGTGCGAACAATTGTTTGCTCGTAGTTGCTGCCGATTTACTTAGTTTATGTTTGCTTACTCCCCCGGGTGATTTGGGGGCCGATCTAGTTGTCGGCTCATCTCAACGATTCGGAGTTCCCCTTGGATTCGGCGGTCCGCACGCAGGGTATATTGGCGCCAAAGAAAAGCACAAGCGGTCCATGCCTGGCAGACTCGTAGGCGTATCAGTCGATTCAGCGGGCCGGCCAGCGACGAGGCTCGCATTACAGACGCGCGAACAGCACATTAGAAGAGAAAAGGCAACTAGCAATATATGCACCGCTCAAGTACTTCTGGCAGTCATATCCTCGATGTACGCAGTTTGGCACGGCCCTGAAGGGCTCCGTTCCATAGCTAATCGAGTCCACAAATTAACTGCTGCTATGGTCGAGTCGCTACGGAGCAGCAAGTTTAGGGTGCTTAACAAAAATTACTTTGACACGATTACAATTGCGACGCCGGGAGACGGTGAAAAAATCAGTGATGTGCTTGCAGCTGCAGGTATAAACGTGCGACTGGTAGATAAAGACACTCTCGGCATTTCTCTAGATGAGACAACTGACGAGAATACGGTAGCTGACCTACTTAGTGCTTTCGGATGTCAGCTTGACCCGGCTTGGCAAGAAAAGAATCACGATTCTGGAATTCCAGAAAGGTACAGGAGAAAAACTGAATTTCTAACTCACCCGGTTTTCCATCTCTACCGTTCCGAAACTGAGATGCTTCGTTATATACGTCGCCTGGCCGATAAAGACATTGCATTAGACAAAGCAATGATTCCGCTCGGCAGTTGCACGATGAAATTAAATGCTACTAGCGAGATGGAACCAATTACCTGGCCACAGTTCTCAAACATTCACCCATTTGCGCCCTTGGAACAAGCCGCTGGATATGTCAGCATTATTAAAGAACTAGAAGACTGGCTACTTGCTTGCACTGGGTACGACGCTATTTCGTTGCAACCTAATGCAGGGTCCCAAGGAGAATTCGCTGGACTTCTGGCAATAAGGAAATATCACCAGAGTCGAGGTCAGCATGAGAGACAGATTTGTCTCATACCCTCTTCTGCTCACGGAACCAACGCCGCTTCAGCAGTTATGGCTGGCTTTCGTGTTGTTGTAGTCGAGTGCAACGAAAATGGAGACGTTGATTTGGGTGATTTAATTCAGCGCATCGATCAGTACCGAGATCAGCTTGCAGCCATTATGGTCACGTACCCCTCGACACATGGAGTTTTCGAGGAAGGTATCGGAGAAATTTGCGATCTCACGCATCAGGCAGGAGGCCAGGTTTATATCGATGGCGCAAATCTTAATGCATTAGTAGGGCTAGCTTCTCCCGGTCATATCGGGGCAGATATTAGCCATTTGAATCTACACAAAACATTCTGCATTCCACACGGCGGCGGTGGCCCTGGTGTTGGTCCCGTTGCCGCCAAAGCTCACTTAGCTCCGTTTCTTCCAAATCATCCGCTAAGACCCGAAGCCGGTCCGAAGAGTGGGCCTGGGCCAATATCGTCAGCGCCTTGGGGCTCAGCAGGCATTCTTCCCATACCTTGGATGTACATAAACATGATGGGAGGGAAAGGTCTGCAACATGCGACGAAGGTCGCTATTCTTAGTGCCAACTATCTGGCGCACCGACTATCAAAGCATTACCCCGTTCTTTACACCGCACCAAATGGTCGGGTTGCTCACGAATGCATAATTGACCTTAGAGGCTTCGACACAGTCGCAAGTGTCGATGATGTAGCTAAGCGACTAATCGATTACGGCTTTCATGCGCCTACCATGTCCTTTCCAGTACCTGGGACTCTTATGATTGAACCCACAGAAAGTGAATCTCTAGTCGAGATAGACCGATTTTGTGACGCAATGATCGCTATCAGATCTGAGATTCGTAAAATTGAAGAGGGGTTCTGGCCGAAAGATGACAATCCGTTGATAAATGCTCCTCACCCCGCAGAGGATCTGCTCGGTGACCATTGGGATCATGCCTACACTCGTGCAGAAGCGGCGTATCCTTTGGATGAACTTAGGTCCAATAAGTACTGGCCGCCTGTTGGACGCATTGATGGAGTCTTTGGCGATAGAAATTTAGTTTGCAGTTGCCCGGACCCCAGAGCCTTCGAAGAGCTTGCACCCAACCTAGAACGAAGCTTCTCTGACAAGACAGACTCTGTCGGTGTAAATTAGTAACGCCCCACGCTCCTCACCTCAAATTCTCACAGAACCAGGTTTTCTTAATTTGAGTTATAAATGTCTTCATAGATCGGTCGAGATATGGTTGTGCCAAAAACTTTAGCTTTTGAAATGAACCCAGATGAAACAGTCGACGATATTCCTGACTACTACAAGTTGCTTGAATGGACTGCCGCCGAGACTCGCGAACTAACTGAGCAACAACTTGATTACGATGATCTTTCTCCAGAGAAGGAATGGATGTGGTGGTCGTGTCGTCGCCAAGTCTCTCACATGTGCTGGGATGCTTTAGTCTTTCCGAAGAAGCGTTGCGGAGCGCTCCTCTGGCCTGACCAAGACCCCCCGAACATTATTGATTGGCCATCTCACCAGTTTGGCAAACGAGCAAAATTCGATCGGGTTCTCGACGAAGATTTATTTTGGGCATTACCAACATTACTTCTGAAACTTGAAGTCGGGATTAGTTGGCTAGACCGGGTCATGACGGAAAATGATGGCAAGGATTTAAGACTGATGCTTGAGACTGTGACTGCTTCGGCTTTCTGGAAGTACGTCATAAGCACACTCCCGCGAGGTGCCCGATTTAACGAAGAGAATAAAACTATTACCTATACTTTAGAAGCATCTTTATGGATGGTGTTCTACGAGATTCTTTCTCACATACGTTCGATACAGCGACTCAAATCTCATCAAGGTTTAAGCCCGGTAATCGAGTTGCCTAAGGTCGGCTACTTGACGCTACCTTACTACTGGGGCGACACGAACGATAATGGACCAAGTCAGGACCGATTATGAAACCAAAAATTATTCTCGATTGCGATCCAGGCCACGATGACGCAGTTGCGATGATGTTAGCTGGACGCACTACAGAAATAATTGGTGTAACAACAGTTTCCGGAAATGCTCCGCTATCGATAACAACTGACAACGCGCTCATAATGACCGAACTTTTACAGCTCGATGTCCCAGTGCACGCCGGTGCTCATCGCCCTCTAATAGTTAAACCTTCCCATGCCGAAGAAGTTCATGGAAAAACAGGTCTTGATGGTCCAAAGCGGCCAGCTATAACTCGCGAAGTTTCGAGCAACAATGCAGTTGAGTTCATTATCTCCAGCATCCGCGAACAAGATGACGTTTGGCTCGTTCCTATTGGACCACTTACCAATATCGCTCTCGCTGTAGCTCAAGCACCAGATATTGTGGAGAAGGTCGCTGGAGTCTCGATAATGGGGGGCAGCACCGACCGGGGAAATGTCACCTCGAAAGGTGAATTCAATATATGGGCAGACCCGGACGCGGCAGCCATTGTTTTTGATGCAGGATTTAAAGACCTTAGAATGGCAGGCCTCAACCTAACTCATCAACTCGGTATCGATGACGAGGTGATATCGCAGTTAGCTAAAGTCGGTAATAATACTGCGAATTTCATAGCTGACTTATTCAGGTTTTATTTAGACGCCTACAAAGAAAGAACCAAGGGCGAGGTTGCTCCGCTTCATGACCCTTGCGCTGTCTTAGCCATCACACATCCGGATCTCATACAGTTCCAAAAGAAGAATGTACAAGTTGAGACTCGAGGAATTCACACTAGAGGTATGACTGTCATCGATGATCGAGAATACAGCCCAGCAACATTAAACTGCGACGTAGAATACGTCATCGATAGGGATGCAGCTTTGCGCGTCATTATCGATGCTATTTCTACTTATGAATGATGTTTGGCTCTTAATCGTTCGGTATGAGATAGCCGGACGATCTGACCTTGAGTTGCGTCGAGGGCTACTTTCAAAATCGCCCGTCTAATTCACTTTTCCAATATTACGAATGGCACACGAGCGACTTACCTGTACGATCTCGTCAGCCGGAGGTACTGTATGAATATGTCTCCTATTCGCCTAACGCAATACAGCCACGGCGCTGGTTGAGCTTGCAAACTCGGTCCGGATGACCTGGCGCACGTGTTGCGTCATCTACCTCTCTCACAACACCCGAGTCTTCTCGTCGGGTCTGAAACTAGCGATGATGCCGCTGTTTGGCGATTAAAAAACGGAAGCTGCATAGCCTCGACTACTGATTTTTTTGCTCCTATTGTCGACGATGCGAGAACCTGGGGGCGTATCGCTGCGGTAAATGCCGTGAGTGATATATATGCGATGGGCGGGACTCCTATATTTGCGTTGAATCTAGTGTCTTGGCCAAAAGATGTTCTTCCGTTAGATCTCTTATCAGAGGTTCTGCTTGGTGGCAATGACGCCGCAGTAGAAGGTGACTGGGTTATTGCTGGGGGCCATACAGTTGATGGACCAGAGCCCATGTATGGACTTGCTGTCACAGGAGAAATAGACGCGAACACTATGCTCACCAACGCGGGAGGATTACCAAAACAAGCGTTAGTACTGACGAAGCCAATAGGAACAGGGCTGTTGGCTACAGCTGTCAAAAACTCGCCGGTGAGCGCGACGCAGCCTGGCGGTGCACTCGCAGCGATGTACGAAATTGGGGTGAACGAAATGTGCAGACTAAACGCTGCTGCAAGCTCAATCGCTCTAGCTGTTGGGGCATCTAGCGCAACTGATGTGACAGGCTTCGGCTTGCTCGGTCACCTTGCAGAAATGGCTACTGCTAGTGGCTTGTCTGCGTCCATTAACATGTCCCAAATTCCTCTTCTGCCTAATGTCAAAGATCTGATAGATCAAGGCTTCGTGGCCGGCGGTAGCGTTCGAAACTTAGACTTCCTAGAAAGTTCCGTATCAGGAGGAACTCCCAGCCAACGTCTACTTCTTGCTGATGCGCAAACATCAGGAGGGTTACTTTTTTCTTGTGACGAGCCAGCCGCTGAAGAAGCATTGCAAGCCCTAAGCGAAACTGGACACACTGCCGCGATCATTGGAGTGCTTGATCATGGTACTCCAGGTCATATTACGATCAACAGTTAAAAGTCTTCATTACTGCAATGCATAGCAACGATGAGACCCTCTACGACATACTTGGAGTGCCTTCCGACGCAGATCAAGCTTTGATTAAAAAGGCCTACAGAGATCGAGCCTTGGCGAACCACCCGGATCATAACCCTGATGAAAGCCGTCGAATGAGCGAAATAAATTATGCGTGGAGCGTTCTTCGGGACCAAGAAACGCGTTCTCTCTATGATCTCAGTTTGTTCAAGGATCGTCTCCCCCGCTTGTCTCCCAGCATCAAGCGACGGGAAAGTGACTCCCTTACCTCGCAAAAAAGAGCTGTTTGGGCTAAATGTCATGCTCTGACTGACGAAGCACTTACCAGCGCCATTCACAAACTTGCTACCCGAAACCGAATTGCACCAAGCGAATACGCTCAATTCGCCCGCAATATTTTGCAGTCGGTAGATGATGGTGCCTCCACCAATTACGATCAAGCTGCTCTACTAGCTAGTGAACCTCTAAATGTTTCTCTAGCAATGGGCTTATTAGGTATCCAAAAACACGCAGAAAAATTTGTACTTTATGCAAATAAAAACAGTCCGACGGTAGACCACATTCTCGAGGCAGCGCTTCTCGACAGAGCGTGGGATATCCTAGCTCATGGCTTAGAGCGCGAGACTGAGATTGAATTAGGTGGAAATCCCAGAATGTTAAAGCATCTCACAGGACGTCGTATCTAATGGGACTCACTGGCATCTATCCGGGATCATTTAACCCTCCCACGAGCGCCCACATAGAAATTTCTGAGGCAGCCAGAGAAACGCATCAGCTCAAAAAAGTTGTTTGGAGCATTAGCCGAATATCTCTCACAAAAGAAAACGTGACTATCCCTGTATTCGAAGATCGAATTCTCGTGCTCCAAGAAGTGGCATCAAACATCGCTTGGCTAGATATTCAGGTCACGGATAAACAACTTTTAGCAGATATTGCAAAAGGTTACGACGTGTTGATAATGGGAGCCGACAAGTGGCATCAGATACACGATCCAAAGTTCTATTCTGATGATTTACAAAAGCGTGACGATGCAATCAATTCACTACCAAAAGTAGCTGTAGCTCCGAGGTCATCATTGGAAGTCCCTAGCGAAATAGCGCTGAAAGTGCCTGAAACGGTTACAAATGTGTCTAGCAGCATGGCCAGGAATGGACAGACCTCCATGATGCTTCCAGAAGCCCTGAGTTTTGACGAAAAGACTGGCGCTTGGACAGACCAAAACCGATATCACGGGTGGTCAGCAAATCGGCTACCAAACTAAAAGTCGAGCAAAGCGTTTTCTATAAGCTCTGTTAACGCAGGGTGGATATAAAATTGACGCGTAGCTAATTCGTCAACAGTTTGACCAAATTCCATTCCTTGAATTAGCTGTTGAATCAGAGTTGCTGCTTGTGGTCCAATTATGTGCGCGCCAATTAAAGTTCTACTTTTTGCATCAGCAATAAGCTTGCAGAAGTTTTCTGTGTCCTCCATCGCCCAACCATATGCTGTGCCACCATAATCTTTTCGGGCTACCAGAATAGGGATATTAGCGTTACGAGCCTGTGCTTCAGTTAGGCCAACTGAAGCGATTTGGGGATAGCTAAAGACTGCGTGCGGCACGAACTTATCATCAACACTTCTTAACGGCTCTTCCAATCCCTCCGCTACTAACAAGTTATGTCGAAGCGCTCTCACCTCGGCATTAGCTAAGTGCTTCAGCTGATGTTCGTTGGATAAATCTCCAAAGGCCCATATGCCTTCGACATTTGTTCGAAAGTACTTGTCCACGACAACACGATTCAACTCATGTATTACACCCGCAGCTTCTACGTTTAGCGAGTCACCATTTGGAACACGGCCTGCAGCGACAAGCACTAATTCTGCGTTTGCCTGCTCCTCAGCGCCATGTCGCTCAAATGCCACATGGAACCCATCGTTATCACTCCACACTCTGTGAACAGTAGAACCGCACTTAAGGTTGAAACGCTTACTTTGGCTCTGGGTAAACCTATTCGAAACATCCTCATCTTCATTCTTTAAGAGTTTTTCGCCTCGGTTAATTAGGGTCACGTCCACACCAAACGCAGAAAATACGTGTCCCAGTTCCGTAGCTATATATCCTCCACCAAGAATGATCATCGTTGATGGCAGCTCATCGACACGCATCACTGTGTCTGAGGTGTGGAAATCTATCTCATCAAGACCTGGATAGGGCGGTATGAAGGGCCTAGCCCCAGCACCAAGAACAATGTGTTTTCCCGATATCGCAGTCAAGTTTCCCTGATCATCCTCAACCTGAAGAACCTGTTCGTTCAAGAACTTTCCATGCCCTTTATAAACAGTGATATTCGAACACTCTTCGCTCATGCGGTAGGTTTCACCCCCTGCTGCAATCGGATCAATCCGACCGAAAACACGATCTCTTATAGCGATCCAGTCGATAGATTCCACTTTGGCGTCGATTCCATACCGTTCAGAACTGCGTATAGTCTCGGCTACGTCTGCTGCGTAAACCAACATCTTAGACGGGATACATCCGACGTTGAGACATGTGCCTCCAAAAACGCCCTTCTCTACAATTGCTATGTCCCAATCATCAAACTCAGGACCTGGAATGCTATTGCCAGAACCAGTGCCAACGATAATTAAATCGAATTTACGAATATTTATTTCTGACATTTCTACTCCAACGCTTGATAAACCAATGCCTTTAATTCTGGGCGAAGAGGGTATGTACTCGAGGGCATTAGCTGCGTCAAAAAAATTACAGCGATGTCCTCAACCGGGTCAACCCAAAAAGCGGTCGATGCCGCTCCACCCCATCCGTATTCGCCCTTCTGACAGAGGATATTTGCCTTACACGGATCAACGACGACTGAAAACCCGAGTCCGAAACCAACTCCATCATAGGCCGTCTCAGAAAATAGCGCTCGACCGTGCTCAGTTAGATCTGCCCCTTGCGGTAAATGGTTCGATGTCATGTATTCCAAGGTTTTACGACCAATGATTCGTTCGCCATCTAGAGTTCCGCCCCTGCGTAACGCATCAACGAATCGGTAGTAGTCAGCGATAGTCGAAACTAGCCCACCACCCCCCGATAGAACCCTGGGTGGTTTTAGGTAACGAGATTTACCTGCATCGTCTAATAGGTGCAGCCGAGAATTACTTGGATTCGGGACATAGTTAGACGCGAATCTATTTACATCTTCTGAGAGAACTTGGAACCTAGTTTCGTACATCCCCAACGGCAAAAACACATTGTTATTAAAGTACGTATCTAAGGATTCGCCAGAGATAACTTCAATTATTCTTCCCAGCACGTCGGTTGAGTAGGAATAATTCCATTCAGTTCCTGGGTCAAACAAGAGCGGTAAAGAGGCTAAAATTTTGCATGATTCCTCAAGATCTCCTGGTGTTCCCCAATTAAAACCATTTCTTCGGTATATCTCGTCTACTGGGTGGGCCATATGGAAGTCATAGGTCAATCCACTCATATGGGTGAGCAAATCATGGACATTAATTTCTCTCTTAGGTTCTCTAGTTTCTGGTTTCTGAGCATCGCCTCCACAGAACACGCGGGTGTCAGAAAACTCTGGCAGCCATTTTGATATCGGGTCCTTCAACTGGAAAAGTCCCCGCTCATAAAGTTGCATAGCGGCAAGTGAGGTCACCGGTTTGGTCATGGAATAGAAGCGATAGATGGTATCACTCTCGACACTCGTGCCTCGCTCTAGGTCTCGATGGCCATACGTTTCCCGATATGCAACTTTCCCGCCACGAGAAACTAAAATATTAATTCCGGGAAGCTTCGCGTCGTCCACATACTGTCGAAAATGTTGTCCAATCAGATCGAGCCGGTCGGCATCGAAACCCACTTCAGTAGGATCAACTTGGACTTCAACACTTTTAGTCTTTGCCATGTTCGGCTCATTTGCTTTGGTCTAGGGGCTGTCTAGTTAAAGAGTATGCTCGCGCTTCAGTCATACCAAACACAAAAACAGGTTTGGAATTACATAATAAATGATCGTCCATGACCAGCAGCTCCTGAAAGATGCGATCATCGAACTTATTGGTCTGCCAGAACTAAGAAAATAAATAAAGAAATTACGACTCGCTTTAGTGATTTACGATTCCTTACTCTGCACATAACAAGCCTTGGTCAAATGGCCCTAGAGTGCTAGCAATGGCCAGCAATTCTTATGATCACAATGTTCTAGTTCGCTTCTTGCTTGTCAGACACGGCGAGTCGCAGGTAATGGTTGATGGTGTAGTTGGAGGTTTAAAGACCTGTAGCGGCTTATCTGATAAGGGACGTCTTCAGGCAGGCCTACTCAGAGATCGCTTCGCCACTATGACGGAGCCCTTAATCGATGTTGTTTACAGCTCGCCGTTACCCCGAGCCAAAGAAACAACGGATATAGCAATGTCAGGTCTGGATCCACAACTTGCGATTGAAATACACCCCGAACTTGAAGAGTTCCGTCTGGGTCAAGCTGATGGGTTGACTTGGGAGAAAGTACGAGAACAGTACCCGGACATAAATCCCTCCAATTCTGACCCCTACGAAACATTGATCCCTGAAGGAGATAGTCGTGCGGGTTTTCGGCATCGAGTGTCTACGGCTTTGAGCGAGATCGCGAAAAAACATGCGGGGAAAACAGTTTTTGTCGGTTGTCACGGCGGGGTTATCTCAGCCGCAATGGCTTCTGCCTTTGGGCTCGCTAACAACCAAACGGCACTGGAAATGGCGCCGACAGTTACTTCAATTACAGAACTTGAGTTATTAGCAGGTAATGGAAAACCTAGGCGTTGGGTTTGTCATCGTTACAACGATTCGGCTCATCTACGCGGTACAGAAGTAGATCCACTTAAGCCCTAACTATGTCAGAAATATCTAGGCAGCCCAACTTAACTGAGCTGATAAGCAGACCTTCAGTAAGAAATCTTTTAATCTCGCGAGCCTGCGGAATGTCTGGCGCAGTGACTCTCGCAATCGCACTTGGCATCTATGTATATGACATTACGGGGCGCGAATTAGACATTGGGTTGGTTGGCTTAGCTGAATTTCTGCCTACTTTTCTTCTTGTACTTTGGGCAGGTGCTCTGGCTGATCGGGTAGATAGACGAAAATTGGCATGCGCTGGGTATCTAGCTGAAGCGATTATCGCATTGCTAATTATGGTTTACGTTGCGAAGGGCGGGACTGCTATTTGGCCAATAATCGCCTTAACTGTTGCCTTTGGCGCTGCTCGTGGGTTCGTCAATCCCGCCACACGCGCTTTACCTGCAAATGTTGTACCTCGATCAGATTTGCCACGTCTCATACCTGCCCTTTCAACTGTTTGGCAACTGTCTGCAATAATCTCACCGCTTATAGTTGGTGCCGTCTATGGGCTCGGAGCGCATTGGACTTTTCTTGCCATAGCAGGACTTGACACAATCAGCGCATTGACAATACGGAATATTGAGCTTGACTCGCCGCAAACAAAAACCTTGGAACGGCCAAGTTTTGCAAATGCTCTTGGAGGGCTTCGTTTGGTAAGGCGAACGCCCCTACTTTTAGCGGTCATCGGATTGGATCTTTTTGCTGTTCTATTAGGGGGTGTTATCGCTCTGGCGCCCTCCATCTCAACTAATTTACTGTCAGCCGGTGAGTCTGCTCCTTTCTGGCTGCGTTCTGCAGGAGCTGTCGGCGCTGCTGTTACTGCAGTAGCTCTAGCTAAAACGCCGCTGAGCACTCATATCGGCAAGACGCTACTGCAAGCCGTCGCTATCTTTGGGATCCTTACGATTCTTGTAGCCTTCAGTCGTAATCTCGTGATTACCCTATTTTTGTTCGCTGCGCTTGCTGCTGCAGATATGGTCAGCGTTTTCATTCGAGCGACTATCGTTCCGTTAGCAACTCCAGATTCTTTAAGAGGACGCGTCCTTGCCGTAGAAGCAGTATTCATAGGTGCATCCAACGAACTTGGAGCATTCGAGTCAGGCATTACGGCCGAATGGTTTGGTTTAGTTCCAGCGATCATCATTTCTGGCATCGCAACGATTCTCGTCGTGCTGGTATTCACGATTTTCGTGCCAGATCTGCGCAAACTGAATCATTTTGATGAGATAACAGATGGCATGGAGCCAAAATGAGTGCGCTGCCATACTTCAGTGACTACCTTTAGACTGTTAATTTCTAAATTCAGTTGACAAGAACCGAAAGGCCTTTGTTCGTGGAGCACAATCGAGACCTTGCGACTTACATCGACAGCTGGGCTGCTCATAGACCTGAAGCCGTCGCAATAGAATTTGAAGATCAAGCTAATACGTACCTCCAACTTTCAAACAACATTGAGACTGTCGCTAATGGACTTTATGATCTCGGAGTGCGTCGAACAAACCGTGTAGCGTGGTTGGGCCATAATCAGCCTCTGGCCATAGAAATACTTCTTGCTTGCTCGCGCCTAGGGGCGATCTATTTGCCACTTAACTCTCGGTTGACAGTTGCCGAGCACCAATGGATTCTCAATGATGCGAGCCCGACTGTTTTGGTGGCTGAAACGGGTTTCACCGAGCATGCTAACGCTGCTCTCAAAGCGTCAGATATAAAGGTAACCACAGCAGCAGAGCTGTACACCGCAAGCCCGAACGCTCCGCGCTCCGGCGCGGCAAATGATGATGTTCTTCTCGCTTACACTTCAGGAACTACGGGGCGACCAAAGGGAGCTGTCCTAACACAAAACGCATTAGTGGCAAATGCCGTGAACGCAACACATGCACACGATTTTTCAAGTGACGACCGAGTGCTCACTTTGCTTCCTCTGTTTCATGTCGGTGGTCTTAACATCCAGACGCTTCCAGCCTTATTCGCTGGCGCAGCGGTGTTACTCCACAGAAGCTTCAACCCCGAAACCTGGCTAAAGGATGTTGAACGGTGGAAACCAACTTGGTCTTTACTTGTACCAGCTACCTTGAACGCAGTCAGCAAGCATCCGAATTTTAACGATACAGACTTGAGTTCACTTACTGGATTGATGACCGGCTCATCGACAATTCCTGCATCATGCGTGCAGCCCTTTACCGACCGCAACATAGTTGTAGGTCAGGTCTATGGTTCAACAGAAACAGCGCCAACTTCTATTCACCTTAGAATTGATGCCGCGAATAAGCATCCAGGTTCTTGCGGCAAACCCTCTCCTCTCACAGAGTTAAGAATTGTTGATTCAGAGGGCTGCGATGTTTCTCCTGGGGTGTCCGGCGAGCTATGGGTCAGGGGGCCTAATATTCTCTCCCGATACTGGAATAACCCGTTGGCAACACAAGAAGCTATAACAGATGGCTGGTTTCACACGGGTGATATAGGACACCAGGATTCTGACGGCTGGGTGTATATCGACGACAGGAAAAAAGACATGATTATTTCTGGAGGAGAAAACATCTACCCTGCTGAGTTAGAAGAAATTCTTAACGACAGCTCATTTTTCTCGGAGGTAACAGTTGTTGGAATTAAAAATGAGCAGTGGGGCGAAATACCTATCGTGTTGGGTGTCTCGGCGTCGGCTGAGAAACCATCGGATAGCGCAATTTTTGACCTTTTCAATACTCGAGTTGCGAAGTTCAAACACCCCAAGCGGTTAATTTGGATGTCTGAGCTTCCTCGAAATGCAATGGGGAAAGTTCTCAAACATGAGCTTAAAGCAATTCTTAAACGTGACTTTGATTGTTAAGTATTCATAAGAGTTACGATCATTATTGAAATATTTTAAGATAATTTTTCTATCTGAATCGGATTGAACTATGGCCCTGGGACATATCGGCATAAACATTTTCAACTTCGAAGAATCTCGTTCTTATTACTCGTTGCTTATGCCCTTGCTTAGCTACGAATTGTTTATTAATGATGATGACCAATTTGCGTATCGACCGCGTGAAAACAAAGTAGGAACATATTTATTTTTTTATGAAGCGGAAGTTCCTGGATTCGACCAACGACGAGTAGGACTTCAGCACCTCGCCTTTATGATGCCATCTCGGGAGTCTGTGACGAACCTGCATAAATCTGTATCCGATATGAATTCTCAGATCGTTCATAGCCCGCGCGAATGGCCTGACTACCCTTCGCCTTATTATGCTTTTTTCTGGAAAGATCCAAACGAAATAATGCTTGAAGCTGTCTGCCACAAACACTCTTGAAGGGTTGCGAATCGTGAATGCTCTACCAAAAGCGGCTTTTATTGGACTTGGAGCTATGGGTTTCCCTATGGCTGGACATTTACAACGTTCAGGTTTCGATACTACGGTCTACAATCGAACCACTTCCAAGGCAACTGAGTGGGTCACAAAGTATGGGGGCTCAATCGCCTCAAGCCCTAGGAAAGCTGCGGTAAATTCTGATTACGTCTTTATCTGCGTCGGAGCTGATAGTGATGTGCGAGATGTAGTCAATGGACCTTCCGGAGTTCTCAAAGGAATGCGGGCAGGGAGCATACTGATTGACCACACCACCGCGTCTGCCGAGCTTGCAAGGGAATTAGGTCAAGTCTGTTCCGAGAAAGGCATTGGTTTTCTTGACGCGCCCGTATCCGGAGGGCAGGCTGGAGCTGAGAATGGCAACCTAACCATCATGTGCGGTGGTGACACAGCCGCATTTCATACTTCCAGAAGCGCTCTGCAGAGCTATAGTCAGCAATGCACTTTGATAGGGCCGACTGGATCCGGGCAACTAACAAAAATGGTTAACCAAATATGCATTGCCGGTCTTATACAAGCACTATCTGAAGGTCTCGAATTTGGCCGACGCTCTGGGCTTAATTTAGAATTAGTTCTAGAAACTATTTCAAAAGGCGCAGCCGGCTCCTGGCAAATGGAGAATCGCGGTACGACAATGACCAAAAATGAGTTCGACTTTGGTTTTGCTGTGGATTGGATGCGAAAAGATCTTGGAATAGTATTCAGCGAAGCGGCAAGAGTTGGATCTCCATTACCGATTACCAAAATGGTAGATGACTTCTACGAAAAGGTTCAACAGCGCCATGGAAATCGGCTAGACACAAGCAGTTTGATATCGCTTCTGAGAAATTATGATTGAGTTTCTGAACTATTACTGCGTCAAAGAGGCGTTTTTAGTCAGCATTATCGCCGATTGAGTTGTAGCGTAAAAATGTGATTCACGCCGACCGTATTCTTATGGGCCCAGGCCCCTGCAACCCTTACCCAGAAGTGATTGAAGCATTCACAAGACCGGTATTGGGCCACTTAGACCCTGACTTCATTCAACTGCTTGATGAACTGAACGACAGACTACGGCAAGTTTGGCGCACAAGTAATCAGCTAACTTTCCCAATCAGCGCTACCGGCTCAGCCGGGATGGAAGCTTCTTTTGTCAACTTCATTAACCCCGGTGACACTGTGGTAATTGGCGTTAATGGCGTATTCGGTGGGCGTATGTGTGATGTTGCTGCGAGAGCAGGTGCATCCGTTGTTGTTGTCGAAGAAGCCTGGGGCAAAGCAATCGATCCTCAAAGACTTTTAGACGCTGCCCCAAATCCGAAAATCATTGCTGTGGTACACGCCGAGACTTCGACAGGAGTCCGAAATGATATAGCACTATTAGGAAAGAACAAAGGTGAATCTCTTTTACTAGTTGACTGCGTCACCTCCCTAGGGGGCATTCCAATGCTTCTAGATGAATGGAATGTAGACATTGCCTACAGCGGAACTCAAAAGTGTCTGGGAGTGCCGCCAGGCTTATCCCCGATCAGCGTTAGTGACAGAGCCCTGGAGTTTTTGGTAGAGAAACCTCAAAGTTGGTACCTCGATCTCAATATGATCCGCAATTATGTTACAGGAGACGGAGCGCGCGCCTACCATCATACAGCGCCAATATCGATGCTTTATGGGCTTCATGCCGGGCTCGGAGTCGTGTTAGAGGAGGGGCTCGAGAAGGCCTGGGCACGTCACCAAGCTTGCGGAGATGAACTTCATAGGCGATTGCCTGAACTCGGCTTTGACCTTTGGGCGCAGCCCGGCCACCGGCTTCCTGACCTGACAACAGTGACTCTGCCCGAGGGGCTTGATGATGCAAAAGCTCGAGCTACTCTTTTGAATGATTACGGGGTTGAAGTCGGCGGTGGGCTCGGCCCGGTGGCCGGAAAGGTATGGCGAATCGGTTGCATGGGTCATACCGCAAGAATGCGAAACGTGAGGATGCTGTTAGGAGCTTTGGAAGAAATAGTTAGCTAAAGAGATTAACGTCCTCAGGGTTATAGTTCTTTCCTAGCACAAGCGTTATTCAATAGATCTTATTTTTCAGTTTCCCACGGCGCCGGTCCATCTTGAGCAGGTTCAGGCACTCCGTCTAACCATTTGTTAAATACGGGCGTTCGTTTCTCTAGAAATGCGGTTCCGCCTTCCCGTGCATCTGCAATGTGGTCAGTGACCGCTGTTTTGGAGGCAATCTCATCTAGGGACTGGTCCCAAGTTAACTCTGATGCTAGATAGATAGAACGCTTCAACATTCTCATCGCAATTTGCGGCCCATTGGCTAGTTCGGTGGCCAATTCTATGGTGGCATTCATCAACTCAGCATCGTCGACGACTTGGTGAACCAAACCTAATTCGGCCGCCTCCTCGGCGGTCACAATTCGTTTTCGCATCATAAAATCCATAGCTCGTGCGATTCCTAGGTGCTGAACCAGTAGCCACTGCCCACCTTCATCAGGTAAAAGCCCAAATCTGAGTGTTGCGCTTCCCATTTTGGCCGATCTGGCAGCTACTCGGAAATCGCAGGCAAGAGCAGCTGAGAAGCCGGTCTGAATGGCAAAGCCGTTTATAGCTGCAATAGACAATTTGTCTAGGTTCCTGATTGATGTGTTAACTGCCTGCGAAATACTTCTCAAGCCATTGTAAGTGCCGATTTCTCGATGGTGTCCTCCGTGAATCGGCGGAACCTCGCTACTCTTTGCTCCTGCATAACCTTTCAGGTCATCACCAGCCCAGAATGCTTTTCCGGTTCCGGTAAGAACAACCACTCTAAGCGAATCATCCATTTGAATTTGAGTAAAAACTTCCACAAGATCCCGTTTCATCGGGGCAGTTGAAGCATTCAACGACTCGGGGCGGTTGAAAGTTATTGTCGCTATCCCAGGATTCGAAACGCTCGTCTCGAATCCACAGTATTCACCAATCCGCATACCCATATCGATTCCTTCTCTAGAGCCACGACGATACCCTCAACTTTCTATTCACTTCCAAGAAAGTCAAATTATTGATACGTTTGTTTCGTGTCAATAGAAAATGTGTATCTACCGTTCTCTGATTCGTTAATGCTTAAACTCGACATAAATGGCTCAAACGGTCATCGAGTTCATTACATAACTCCGTTTGTGACAGACGGTTGCCGCCTTTACATTTTCGATGAGCCCAGCCATGATCCTGACAAATTTGAACTAATGCTGCTCGGTCAGAGCGTGACCGTTACGTCGAAAGCCTCTGGAGATTACGCCACGACAGCAGTCGGAAGACTACCCAACGAAGCTGAGAACCTCTGGAGCAGAAACGCCTGCACACAACGCTTTTACTATGATCAAGCCATACAAGATTTAGCTCAGTTAGGCCCAATAATTGTTCTGGGCAACGAATTGTGAAGTAGCGGGAAAAATTTGCGCTAAACCGGGACTTCCCCGGCGAGTGTCACTCGGTACATTTCTCTTCTATGACCAGCGTAATCATCAACAGCAAAATGTTGGACAACTCGGTTATCCCACATAACTAGTGTTCCTGGAGCCCACCGCACGCGACTTGTCATTTGAATCTGCCGGCTATGTTGAAGGAGGAACTCCAGAATCGGAGAGCTTTCAGCGGCGTGCATCCCATGAATTCCAACTGTGTAAACATCGTTTATGAATAAGGATTTCTTTCCCGTTACCGGGTGAGTTCGAACTAGAGGGTGGAGTTGTTCTTCGACCGCCTTTTCATCCCCATGAATTTCCATAGATGATTTCGGATCATGCCGGCCAAAAGTCCCGTTAGGCCCATAACTACGCCGAGCGCTGTGCACTCCTTGCAAACCCTGGAGAAAATCTTTCATAACATCCGATAGGGTTTCGTATGCAAGGTATTGATTTGTAAACGCCGTATCGCCGCCCGCTTTGGGTACTTCGACTCCGTACAAAAGCGTTGCGCTAGGTGGCTCAACTTGGAAACTCCAGTCACTGTGCCAACCACTTCCGAACAAGGGCCCGGCTTCATCTTTCTCACGTAACACTCTGAGGACGTTAGGATGACTATCTAACGTTTTAATAAATGGAGTTTCGCCGTACGAGCCGAACGAAAGAGCGAACGACTCAAGCTCCTCTAGCGTCAACACTTGATCTCTAAACACAAGGACCATGTGGTCAGCAAAAGCAGTCTTAATCTGATCGACAAGTTTCACATTTAAAGGTTGAGCTAAATTAATTTCCAGTACTTCAGCAGCGAATGAACCCGTCAGCGGAAGTAGATGCATGCCTAAATAGTAGCGTTCTCTTTCGAAGCAATATCAGAATTAGCAGGTAATTACTGATGGTTTGGACTAAAAAGTTGGCATGAAGGTATCTATCACATACGGCGGAGCAGACTCAGGGAAAAAAGATGACTGGGATCAGCAGGTCGATTTTCTTATTGAAGCTGAACGTATGGGGGTAGATATTATTTGGTCAGCTGAAGCTTGGGGTATGGATGGAGTGACGACGCTCGCTTACCTCGCTGCAGTGACCAGCAAAATAACTCTCGGAACTGGGATACTTCAAATTTCCGCTAGGGCGCCTGTAATGACAGCCATGACCGCTCTCTCAATGGCTGCAATTTCGAATAATAGATTTATTTTGGGTCTGGGAGTTAGCGGACCTCAGGTAGTTGAAGGTCTTCATGGCGTTCCATTTGCACAACCTCTCAAAAGGCTTCAAGAGACAGTCGACATTGTTCGGCAAGCATTCGCAGGTGAGAAAATTCTTTACGACGGCCGACACCACTCTCTACCTTTAGCGGGTGGGCAGGGAAAGTCTTTGCGTTTGTCTCAGCCGGCAAACGAACAAATCCCGATATGGCTTGCCACACTCGGCCCTCAATCTTTAA
>PCCJ01000051.1 GCA_002731665.1 Actinomycetota bacterium
AAGTGCTTACCTATATGGTCAACATAGCATTAAGGACGGTGTTTTGGCAGAGTTAGTGCTTGCCCGAAAAATATTCATTTCCTTACAGGCCCGGTCGTCCTACTTGGGTTCTTTTACTGCTTGTTTCCTGGTCTGTGAGAAACTCATGGACCAGCTTTTAGCAACGTCCTCCGTTACATTTAGGTTAACCTTGATAATCTCCGTGGTCTGATAGGGGTTTTAGCAACAGTTTCTAGGTTGAAATTTCAATGAAATCCCCCTGCTCCAGGGTTGATTTCGAACATACATACTCCATTGGGTCTCGAATCTGGAGAAAAATCTGTGATAGAATGAAAAAGCTCCCCCAACGTCGCCACCCTACATCTTACATGACTTAGAGCCATCCCAACCCCAGCCGTCGCCGTCAGGATCAACGCACTTACCACTAGAGTATTGATAATTCCCACCACCTTTGCGACTGATCTCACATGACTTAGAGCCATCCCAGCCCCAGCCGTCGCCGTCAGGATCAACGCACCCAACACGTCTTTGTTTCAGTTTGGGAGCATTTTGCACGGCCCGGCCCATGGCTTTTTGACCAACATTTCCACCCTGGTTCCTCCACGATCCTACATCATCTCTACCTGCCACAAGCACGTCATCCCATGTTCTTATGTTTTCTTTATCAATCTCGAATTGCTTTCTTATATCTTCCCGCTCATAGGCGGTCTTCATATCATCTTTGTAGCTAGGAAAATTGTGTTGATTTGGTTTTCCTAAGTGTTTTTTAATTCCAACCTCTAGACTGGCATTATCACCCCATGGAGCGCAGTCCTTACCTGCTGAAGCCTCGCACCGCATATTGTTTAACCCGGTTAGGACGTTGCACTTGTAGCCAGCTTTATTTTTCTGCGTAGGATCACAACCCAATTCAAGAGCGTCAGCATCAGTTTTCCGGCTTTGGGTTAGGCCACACGCTGGATTATCAGGTTGGCCCCAGGCCTCACAAGCTTTGTCGGGTTGCCATGATGACTCTCTAACGGTCGATCCTGACATTATCAGGTAGCATTCACCCTTGGACAAGCCGACGGAGGTTGCTCCTCGAATTTTATCGTCACAGGCAGATTTTATAGCCGTGTAGGTTTTCTTTGGCATCTTTGATAGTCCATAACTACCGTTGGCCGATAAGTTGTAGTCTGGATCTTCGGAACTGCAGGATAGTAGGAAGTATATTGTGAGAATGCAAAGCACAATCCTCGCAATTGTGAATGAATTAGTTTTCATCTCATAATCCTTCTTGTGAAATATTATTCCTGTTAATGTCTGTGTTAATTTTTTAGAAAGCATACGATGGTTCATTCGGGCTTTTAATGAGCAATGGATTCTTACATCCTTCATATAAGAATCCGGTATTGGTTTCTAAATTTATTTATCATGGTCTATTATTTCAAAGGGTGGTTAGCAAATTCGGGTCCAATTAGGTCGGTGTTTCAACCACCTTATTCTACTTGACTATAATCGCAGAGATAATCAAACTGACCGCAGTATTTACATGTGCTAGAGTCAACGGTATCGACAATTCTTCACGGAAATTAGAAAGGCTTGTAGAAGTAGCTTGGAAAACTTGGTTCTGCTGCAGACTTCTATGTAGATTCGAGACGTAATAGTTTCTACGCAAATTCATTCTAAGTAGCTACAAGATTAAATTGTTCAGGTACAGATCTTTAGTTGGAAACTTTAGGTTGACTTGGGACTTGCCTACCATTGGCACAGAAATTTATCCTATGTTTCGCAGAGTCTCCAGCTACCACCAATTGGTCGCTGTTTTCTCTGAAGCGATTTTTAAAGTGATGTGGTGTATTTAATTACCCAGCTTTGAATAGTAGCATGATCAACACCAAGGCTTCGGTCTTTCTAGATCTTTTTAAGATATATGTATAGCTGAGGCCGAATCTCTGTTTTAGGGATATTGCTTGAATTATGACATACCTGGGTGCCAGCAGTTTCTTAGAGTGTCGCAAACTAACGTCCTGTGTTTCTCTAAAAAGAGTTAGTGATAACAGAGGTTTGACTAAGGTTGCGATGTGTCTGAGGTTCTAAAGTAGTCGCAATTAACAATACGGGACTATAAAACGATAGTTTAAAAACATAATCCCATCTTTCTGGTTTTATTTGATAATTACTGAACACTTGAACGGCTTATCCTTATAGCCGACGGGTTCTTTGATCAAGCTATGGAGCTAGCATTTAGGCATAGGGTGATATGAGATTAAAATTCTTACAATTTGTAATTTTTGTTATTCTAGGTATGGCATTATTTGGCTGTGAAACGGAACTTAAAGTGAAAACCGTAGGCGTGATTTGCGGCTCTGGTGAAGGTGAGATGGATTGTCCTGATTTGGATAAAGGCTCTGCAGGAGGATTTGGTCTCAGGATCTTGACTGAAGCTCTCATTACCAACGCCGACGAGAGCTTAATTCGATGGGAAGAAGAACCAGGGGCCATTAGCTATACTGTCGGTCTCTATAGCGATAGCTCTTGCTCTATAGAGGTGGTGAGTTTTCGTCAGGCAGAGGCAGAAAAAAATATAGGCATATTGCGAGATGATCAGTACTACAGCTGTGTCTGGGCCCACTTCCCTGATCGAGAACCGGTGCCGGCTGATAATAACGGAGTTTCAATCAGGGTGGACCGTATTGCTCCAGTTATTGACAATTCTGAAGCAGTCTCAGCAGATATTACCATTGGGGAAAGTTTGGGACTCAGGGTTACTGATGATACTACAATGTCCTTTTTATGGAGACAGTTAGAGGGGCCTAGTCAGCTCACTCTGGATCCCGTTGATGCTGCCGAAACGATCATAACCGGCACCACAGTCGGCCTTTACCAAGTTGAATTACTCGTTACTGATGCTGCTGGTAATATTACCGTCTTTGCCCACGAATTTAATCTACACATGACAGAGGAAGAAAAGGAAGCATCGATTTTACCTAAGAAGGTATTAGCAGAATCAACCCCTGTTATGACCCTAACAGACTTTAGTATCAATAGCATTGTTAATGGCAATCAAATTTCAAATAGCAGCCCCACGATTACGTGGTCAGCGTCCCAAGGAGCTACTAGCTACGATCTATTGGTATGCACCAATGCCTCTTGCACCACACCCATCCAAAGTTACTTAGGTAGTACCGGGCTCAGTGTCCCAGTTACAGATCTTCCTGAAGGATCGTATTATCTCTGTTTAACAGCCTATGAAGGAGACTTTTTTTCCCTAGCTGCTCCCGAAGTGCAATTTATCGTAGACACGACGCCCGCTTCAGTTGATTCAGTATATTCCACTACAGCGAATGGAACGTATAAAGCCGGAGATATTGTAGATATTATCATTAGCTTCGATAGTTCGGTTCTGGTGACGGGAAGCCCAACCCTTCGCCTCAATACAGCGAGATTCGCGGGGTACGCTAGTGGCAGCGCTACGTCCAATCTTGTGTTCAACTACGCTATCCAAGCTGGTGATAATACGGCTGATCTGAACTACGATAGCGTAACAGCTCTGGTCCTAGGTGGTGGTACCATCGAGGATGAAGCCGGTAATGCATCCATTATAACCCTTCCGGTATTATCCGCAGCAGGTTCTTTAGGAGTGGCCCAAGATATCGTTGTGGATACCACTGCACCCACCTCGACACTGGCAGGCGAGCCCATGGGTACTAATAACATCAGCAACCTATCCGTAAATGTTTCTGGCACAGAGGTGACTCATTATAGGTATAAGGTTGGAGTAGATGCCACCACCAACTGTGCCCTTGCCACGGGCTATAGTGGCGAAATATCCGTTAGCACTCAGATAACCGATGGGATTTCTGCCTTTGGTGATGGTGGTATTGAACTCTGCGTCATAGGTCGTGATTCGGCAGGCAACTGGCAGGCGGAGTCGGCAGCCACCCGAGCTTCTTGGGTCAGAGACAGTAATGTTCCGACGGCCTCACTATCTGGTCAACCTAGCTCCACCTCAAACGTGACAACCCTATCCGCTACGGTGGCTGGTAGCACTGTGACTCACTATAAGTACAAGCTAGGTCTTACCACCTCAACTGATTGTGCAGCCACTATAGGCTACTCGAATGAAACAACGATAGGGACACCCATCTCAGATAATATCAGTAGTCTCGCCGATGGCTCGCTGACGTTATGTTTGTTAGGGCGCAACAGCATAGGAACCTGGCAATCAGAGGCATCGGCTAGCACTTACAGTTGGACGAAAGATACCCTCCGGCCTAGCGTTGCTATTAGCGCCGCTCAAGATCCTGGCCCGACTAATGCTTCGAGCTTGAATCTAACAGTAAATTTCAGTAAAGATGTCAGTGGCTTTGACTTAACGGATGTGGTAGTAATAGGCGGTGCAAAGAGCAGCTTATCAGGCTCTGGCGCTAGTTATACAGTTACCATCACCCCACTTTCTGCCGGCCTCATAACCGCTGACATAGCATCGAACTTGGCAACGGACGCGGCGGGTAACACCAATACAAGCGCCTCACAATGGAGTATCGTTCATGATAACACGGCACCTACAGCCACCATTTCAGGCGAACCAGTTGACCCGTCTAATACAGCAAACCTCGATGTGACCGTCGGTGGCGCTGATGTGGAGAGTTACCAGTATGCACTTGTGGCTTCCTCAACAACCTGCGCTGCGGCTAATTACAACGGTAGCTGGATTGGTGTCAGTACCAAGATTACCGACGCAATAGCTAGCAGCGAAGAAAAACGCTTATGTGTCCTTGGCCGGGACTTAGCAGGAAATGGTGAAAGTCCTGCCTCAGCTTCGGAAATAACTTGGACTAATGATGCAGGCCGGCCTACAGTAACCCTTTCATCCATTCAAGATGGTGCGCCAACGAATGCTGACACCTTGAATCTCACTGCTGAATTCTCGGAAGACGTCACAGGCTTTTCTATTTCGGATCTTGTAGTAATCAACGGAACTGCTACAAACTTCAATTCTGTCGATGGCAACACCTATACTTTCGATGTGATCTCCCCTTCGGCTACCGTAAAAGTAGATATCGCTGCAAACGTTGTCCAAGATGCTAGCAATAACGATAACGAAGCCGCTTCTCAGTGGAGCATCGTTTATGATAATATATCCCCTACAGCCAACATTAGTTCAACTCAGGATCCTGGCCCCACAAACGCTCAAACAATTAATCTAACAGTCCAGTTTTCGGAGCCAGTATTGGATTTCACTGTGGGTGACATTGTGGTTGTAAACGGTGTAGCTGGGAATTTCTCAGCTACGGACTCTGACACTTACACCTTCGACATTACTTCGCCTTCGGGCACCGTAACAGCGAATATAGCTGGTAGCGTGGCTCAAGATATGGCAGGAAACGATAATAGTGCCGCCAGCCAATGGAGTATCGATTTTGATGGTACCTTTCCCTCTGTTGTCATTACGGCGAGTCAGGACCCTGGCCCAACCAATGCTGAAACCATCAATCTAACAGCACAGTTCTCGAAAGTTGTCACAGGTTTCGTAGTCAGTGATATCGTAGTAGCAAACGGAACTATAGCCAACTTTAATCCCGTTGATGGCGATACTTATACCTTCGATATCACTTCACCCTCAGGCACAGTTACCGCTGATATCGCTGGCTCAGTAGCTCAAGATGCTTCAACAAACCCTAACACACAGGCTCTCCAATGGAACATCGTCTATGATACAACTCCTCCTACTGTCACCCTTAGCGCTAGCCAGGACCCCGGACCAACCAATATCGAGACTATTAACCTTACGGCACAGTTTTCTGAAGATGTAACAGGTTTTACCGTTGGCGACATCACTGTTGCTAATGGTGTAGCAGGTAACTTTAATGCCGTAGATGCAGATACTTATACTTTCGATATTACAGCATCTTCGGGTACGGTAACAGCCGATGTCAACAGTAGTGTCACTACCGATATAGCTCGTAACAGTAATCTAGCATCAAGTCAGTGGTCGATTGTATACGATGGGACTCAACCATCGGTAGTTCTGACGGCCGATAAAGATCCTGGTCCGACAAATGCAGACACTCTTACACTAACAGCTCAGTTTTCAGAGCCTGTGACAGGATTTACATCGGGAGACATCGTTGTCACAGGTGGAAATTTAGGTAACTTTAATACTATAGACGGGGATACCTATACTTTCGAGATCGTCTCACCGTCAGGAACAGTCACTGCCAATATCGGTGCAGGGATCGCCCAAGATAGTAGTCTAAACGATAACACGGCTGCCACCCAGTGGAGTATCGTTCACGACACCACTCCACCTACAGTAGCGATCACTGCGGCTCAGGACCCGGGGCCCACAAATGACACCAGAATGAACTTAACCGTAGAATTTTCCGAGGATGTCAATGGTTTTACCTTAAGTGATGTAGACGTGGCTAACGGTGTTGCTGAAAATTTCAATGCTGTTGATGCAAACACCTACACCTTTGACATTATTTCACCTTCCGGCACGGTGACTGCTGACATCGCTGAATCTGTGGTCCAGGATGCCGCAGGAAATAGCAACAGTGTCGCCAGCCAATGGTCTGTAGTTTTCGATAGCAATAGGCCAACTGTCAATATAACCGCGTTACAGGACCCTGGGCCTACTAATGCATCGATTATAAACCTTACAGCAGAATTTTCTGAAGATGTAATAGGTTTTGATATGGCTGACATAAGTGTAGCAAACGGAGTCCCTGCCAACTTCAATGTTATCGACGGCAACACTTACACCTTTGATATTAGTTCGCCTACGGGGACGGTAACCGCAGATATTGCTGATGCAATAGTTCAAGATGCTGCAGGGAACGGCAATAATTCCGCTAGCCAATGGAGCATTGTGTTCGATAGCTCAGCTCCTAGCGTTGTGCTATCCTCAGCACAGGATGCGGGCCCAACGAACGCCACTACAATAAATATGACAGCCGAGTTCTCTGAAGATGTGACGGGTTTTGCTGTGGGGGATTTGAGCGTCTCTGGCGGCACGGTTATTAATTTTTCAGTGGTGGACGGTAAGACTTACACCTTCGATATCGTTTCTCTATCTGGGACGGTAACCGCAGATATTTCTGGAGCCGCAGCTCAAGATAGTTCAGGCAATGATAATACTGCGGCTAGTCAGTGGAGTATCGTCTTTGATGATGATCAACCCACTGTGTCTATTAGCGCAACGCAGGATCCGGGGCCCACAAATGCAACGACTATCAACCTCACAGCTCAATTTTCCGAAGCAGTTTCAGGCTTTAGCTTGGATGATATTGTGGTAGCCAACGGTGTTGGTAGCAACTTCGTCGCCGTTGCGGCAGATACGTACACTTTCGATATTACTTCACCTTCGGGAACTCTTACGGTAGACGTTCTCGGATCCGCTGCTCAGGATGTAGCAGGGAATAGCAACACCGCAGCTTCCCAGTGGAGTATTGATTACGATGGGGCCGAGCCTACGGTCACCATCACGTCCAGCCAAGACCCTGGACCGACAAATTCTAGCATCATAAGCCTCACAGCTCAATTCTCTGAGCCTGTTTTAGGCTTCGGTCAAGAGGATATTGCCGTTGTCAATGGCAGCGTAGCTAACTTTTTAGCCGTAGACGGTGGCACCTACACTTTCGACATCACCTCGCCTTCTGGCTCAGTGACGGCGCAGATTGCGGGAGGTGCGGTTCAGGATAGCGCGGGTAATTCGAATGCGGAAGCGGATCAATGGACCATTAACTACGACGCGACGCAGCCGAGTGTGATAATCAGTGCTAGCCAAGATCCTGGCCCCACGAGTTTCACCACGCTCAATCTGACAGCAGAATTTTCCGAATCGGTGACAGGCTTCACACAGAGCGATATTGTTGTGGTGGGTGGGACACTTGCAAACTTTGTAGCAGTGGACGGTGATACCTACACCTTCGATCTCACCTCACCCTCCGGCACCGTCACAGCCAATATTGCTGGATCCTTGGCTCAAGATGCCTCGGGCAATCAGAACACCGCAGCCAGCCAGTGGAGTATTGTCTTTGATGATTCAAACCCCACGGTTGTGATCTCGGCTGCTCAGGATCCAGGACCCACCAATTCCACCACGATTAATCTCACAGCTCAATTTTCAAAAGCTGTGACCGGTTTTGTGGCTTCTGATATTTCCGTTGGCAACGGCACCCTCACAAACTTTACAGCCGTGGATAGCGATACCTATACATTTGATATCACTTCACCTTCAGGGACCGTCACAGCGAACATTGCTGCTAATGTAGCTCAGGATGCTGCCCTCAACGGTAACGACCCAGCCTCTCAGTGGAGTATCGCCTACGATAACACGACACCCACAGTCACGATCTCAGCCAGTCAGGACCCTGGGCCCACAAACGTTTCTACCATCAGCCTGACAGCGCAGTTCTCAGAAGCCGTGACGGGATTCACTGGAAGCGATATTAGCGTCGCGGGGGGCAACCTCGCTAACTTCAGCGCCTTAGATGGTGATACCTATACCTTCGATATCACATCACCCTCCGGCACAGTCACCGCCAACATCGTCGGTGGCGTCGCCCTTGACGGAGCGGGCAATGGCAACACAGCCGCTAGCCAGTGGAGCATCCTGCATGACAATACTGAGCCTGCGGTAACCATTACAGCGACTCAGGATCCAGGACCTATCAATTCAGGACCTATCAACCTTACTGCTCAATTTTCGGAAGCAGTTACGGGATTTACGGTTGGGGATATAAGCGCAACAAATGGCAGCGTCAGTAACTTTGTGGCTGTGGATGGAGATACCTACACCTTCGACATCACTTCACCCTCGGAAACAGTCACCGCTGATATCAACGGTTCCGTAGCCAAAGATGCTGCCGGTAACAATAACACAGCCGCCAGTCAATGGAGCATTGTATTTGACAATACCAGGCCGACAGTCACAATTACGGCTAACCAGGACCCTGGGCCCACAAACGATAGCACCATCAATATGACTGCCCAGTTCTCGGAAAATGTCACAGGATTCCTATCGGGAGATATCACAGTTTCGAACGGCATCGTTAGCAACTTTGCTGCCGTGGATGGAGACACCTATACATTCGACATAACCCCATCAACAGGAACCGTGACGGCCGATATTGCTGGTTCTGTTGCTCAGGATGCCGCGGGTAATGTTAATAGCGCAGCCTCTCAGTGGTCGATTACCTACGACGGCACAGCACCCGCAGTGGTTATCACAGCAAGTCAGGACCCTGGCCCAACCAATGCAACCACCCTTAATCTCACAGCCCAGTTTTCGGAACCGGTATTGGGCTTTGGCTCCAGTGATATTACAGTAGCCAATGGCAATATAAGTAATTTTGTCGCTGTAGATGGTGACACCTACACCTTCGATATCACTTCACCCACAGCTACTGTAACGGCCGATATAGGTGCCAGCTATGCCCAGGATTCTGCAGGCAATGGCAATATGGCCGCCACCCAGTGGAGCATCCTCTTCGACAATTCTCCACCAGTTTTTTCCAGCTTGGCTCTGATAAACGACTCGGACCACGACTTCATCAACATCGACGAGGCCACCAACAGCACTCCATTGGCAGGTACTCTGGTAGCATCAGGATACGACAGCAACGGCTACCTCCTCATCCCTGCCGCCGCTACCTGCAACGGCGCTGCTGGTTCTTTCAGTGGCAGCATACCAAACTCCAATGACGAAAACTTCTCCGGTGAAGGGGCTTATAAGATCTGTGTGGAACTATCTGACAATGCAGGTAACTACACCTACGCGGAGACCAGCACCATCACACTTGATACCACTGCGCCCACGGTGCCCGTTGTAAACAATCCACCTCAGTATATCAATGCTGATAACGTAGCTCTAACCTACAGTCCAGGCAGTGACACCTATCTTCGCCGTCACCATGTTAAGCTTTGTACCACATCTGGCTGCGGCACTTGTCTTTCCGAAGAAAATGAGACCGATAACGATGGTAACGCCACCTATACCGCCAGTCTTACCTCAAACACGCCGTATTATGTTTGCATGCGGGCTCAGGACGAAGCGCGCAATAACAGCGCCTGGCAAGCATCATCTGGTACTGTGACCAAGGATGTGACAGCTCCAACCGTCGTGATTACTTCCGCTCAGGATCCAGGCCCAACCGGTGAAGGCACCATCAACCTTACCGCGCAGTTCTCAGAGACCGTAACAGGATTTACTCAAGGAGATATCAGTGCAGGCAATGGTAGCGTTGCCAACTTCTTTGCTGTGGATGGTGACACCTACACCTTCGACATCACCCCTTCAACCGGTGGTTCCGTAACAGTGAATATCGCAGGTTCCGCGGCACAGGATGTGGCGGGGAACAATAATAGCAGCGCCTCTCAATGGAGCATTAACTACGTGGATGGCCAGGACCCGGCCACTAACCTCACGGTATCGACAAACGTGAATCAACTAGACCTTGGTTGGGATAGCCCCGGTGGTGAGTCTGGTTACTTGGTGGCAAGAAGCAATTCGGCAGTAACATTCACTCCCGTAGATGGCAATGCTTGTAATAGTTATGCCGGAACTCAAGGGGCTCACCAAGTCTTTTGCGTCACTGACGGCAATACCTACAACGACGAGAATATTGGCGCAGACACCTTCTACTACGGTGTTTTTGCCTTCGACAGCGGTAACATCTATTCCACAAAACTAAGCGGCAGCGGCTCGCCAACTTTTGGAATCACAAACGGTAATTTTGAAACAGGAAATACCGATGGATGGACCATGAGTGGTACAGGAAACTGGTCCACTCAAGGATCTGTGGTGGATGCAGGGAGCTATTCAGCAGAGTCCAACGAGATCACTGACAATCAATCTTCTTGTATGGAACAATCATTGGATCTAACCAGTTCTGGCAGTGATAGTGCCGTTTCCTTTCGCTGGAAGGTGGGGTCAGAGTCCGGCTATGATTTTTCAGTGTTCTACATCAACGGTGCCGCTCAGAATTCACGATCCGGGAATCTTGGCTGGGAAACGAAGAACTACCCTCTCACAAAGGGGGCAAGCTATACCCTGAAGTGGTGTTTTGAAAAGGACAACAGTGTGTCTGACAATTGTGACTGTATGTACCTAGATGAGGTATCCTTAGCAGCCTCAATATTAGTGGCGCCAAGTGGCCTCACCCTCTCATCCATAGATGAGGGGGTGAATGTGAGCTTTGGTGGTAATAATGCAGCCTCGGGTTACCTTGTTGCTCGTAGTACCGCTCCGGTCACCTTCAGACCGGAAGATGGATCGAGCTATTCGACAGGTTCCCAAGGTGCGGACGAGATTATTCACGTGGCGGCAGGCACATCTTTCAACGACACCGGCCTCACCAACGGCACCACCTACTATTACACCGCCTGGTCCTACGATGGTTCCAACAACTATTCTGGGGGCACTTCGGGCTCCGGTGTCGCCATGGTGGCTAACGTAACCAACCTAGCAGCGAGCACGGCAGACGGTCAAATAGATTTGACTTGGTCTTTGACAGCAGGCTCCGCAGCAGGTTATCTCATCGTACGCGAGTCGGGATCTGCGCCTAGCTTCGCCCCCGACAATGGCACAAGCTATAGTACTGGCTCAGAGACTGGAGGTGAAATAGTTTATGTGGGTGGTGCCACTAGCTACTCCGATACTGGGCTAAGCAATGGCGTCACCTACCATTACAAAGCTTGGGCTCGGAGTTCAGCCTTCGACTATTCCTTGGTTGCGGACTCCACGAGCGGCCAGCCGGTCTCTTGTCCAGGGGTCGTGTATGCTGGCGGTTGTTGGATCACCACTCCCGGAAACAATTCCTGCGCCAATGCTTGTGCAGCGATAGGCCAATCCTACGATTTTAACGTCTTTAATAGCTTCGTAGGCTCTCCCGGTAATTCCACAAACTGTAAAAATGCCATCAATACCCTGGGCTTCTATACCGGGAGCTGGTCAGGAAGTGGTGGTAGTTCGAGTAGCAGCTCCGATGTGGGTTGTGCTTGGAGCGGTAGCTCCGTCAGAGGCCAGGGTGGAAGTGGTACCTCGGGCACCTATTCCGGTTTTGGTAGTAGTTATACCCAGATTTGTCCCTGCAATTAACCCATAGGGTTCTGTAGCAGAGGCTATTAGGTGATTTGTTGTGGTTGAATTGCTCTTCTGCTTATTACTGTCATTTAGGGGTTGAAATTCTTATCGTGATTTGGCGAACTTTAGATGTTCTGTCTTTTTTATTTTCTTTTACCAAGTTGGTGTTGGCTTTTAAAAACTTGTGTTACTACTAGGCCTGCGATGAAACCGAAGATATGACCCGCCCAAGAAACGCCGGCCGATTTTAGCACTAATAGATTAAAAAGTTGGAAACCGAACCAAAAACCGATGTAAGTGAAGCAGCTCAATGGCAAAACGATGAAGATGAATAATCTCAGTACAAACTTTGCTTTTGGGAACAGCAAGAGATAGGCAGCCATAATACCGGCTACAGAGCAGCTTGCACCTACATGAGGAATGTTTTGAGGGCCAGCTATACCCGAGGCCAAAAAGCCGATAGATCCGCTCACTGTGTAAACTGCTAAAAGCCAAGCCTTTCCCATCACATCTTCAACATTATCGCCTAAGATCCATAGGAAATAAAGATTACCCAGAAGGTGTGCCCAACCGCCATGAAGGAATGATGAATAAATGGCGAAGGAAAATAGACTATTTTTCCCAGGAATATAAGCCCAGAGATTGAGAAAGTGGTTTAGGTCTGTCTGGATCGATAATAGAAGCCTGTAGGGGAATCAATCGCGGATGTTTACGCCATTACTGGTCTTTTAGGTGACTCATCCCCTTAAAATTGACATGCTTTACAGGTCGAGCAAGACCTTTGACGGCTAAAACACGGCAAATACCCTGAAGGCAGGCTTACATAGTAG
>PCCJ01000052.1 GCA_002731665.1 Actinomycetota bacterium
GCATTTTCACGCGGAACATTTCCGATCCATTCCGGATTTCCCCAAGTCGAAGCAGTATCGGCCCAATCATAAGCTTCTTTAATCGTCATTGGAATACCGTGGAGCGGCCCCCAATACTCGCCGCGGGCCGCAGCAGCATCAGCCTCCGCAGCCCGCTTTACAGCTTCCTCTATTCTGGTAACCACGACTGCATTCACGCTCTCATTGAAAGCTTCGTATCGCGACAAAGATTTTTGCAACAACAACGAAGCTGAGACTTCGCCGCTCTTAATCATTTTTGCTAATTCAGTTACAGATTTAAGCTCTTGGTTCTCAGTCGTCACAGGGCAATACTAGACCAGAAATCCTCCGTAATCGCTACTTCACCGACTACCCCAAACAAGACCCACGTTAACCAGTAAAGACAAAATATTCATCTATCAACCATCGCTTTAAAAGTGCCATTTACTGAAGTAAGAAAGTGTTTCACATCTAAATCTGAAGTAGCCAAGTTTAAGCACCCCATTCCATAACCACTGAAATAAACTTCCCGCTCCAGAAGAAGCTGCTGAAAATCGAGCATCAACTGTGACTCGTCGCTTGAGTGCATCGCATCTCGGTAACTTCTAATCGGCCTGCTATGCGGGTGGATACGAAACAGTGACCCTGCTCCAGTTACTTGCCAATCAAGCCCGGACGAATCAAACAGCTCTCTTAAGCCAGACCTGATCATTTGGCCAACAATTTCTAATCGACTGAACGCGCCTTTTTGTAGCTCTTTCATACAAGCTAAGCCAGCCGCCATTGTTATCGGGTTCGCTGTGTAGGTACCGCCAGAAGGAACAGCAGCTCGATCTCCCTGCATCGCAGTAAACACATTCATCACTTCTTCTCGACCCGCAATAGCACCAACTGGGAAACCGCCACCAATAATTTTTGCTAGCGCCGTCAAATCTGGATCGAACGGATAAATAGTCTGCGCTCCGCCGCTTGCCAGTCTGTAGGTAATCACTTCATCTAAGATCAACAGTGCGCCGACAGAACGAGTTGCTTCTCGTAGAGCAAAAATAAATTCTTGCTCTACCTGGGGCATACCAACTCGACTAGGCATCGGATCAACTAGAACGGCTGCGAGCTCATCTCCCACCTCAGCGATAGCCTTTCTAGCTCCTTCGACATCATTAAACGAGATGACTCTAACTTCCTCAGTAAGTGACTTAGGAGCCCCAAGCGCATAAGGAACAGTTTCCGGTCTCGCCACACTCCCCCAATTCGACGGATCGGAACCTAGGCTGGCTTCAGCGTGATCGTATGTTCCGTGATAGCTACCTTCAACTTTTATAATCTTGGCACGGCTAGTAAACGCTCGGGCGGCCTTAATCATGCCCATAACAGCTTCAGTGCCTGAATTACAAAACCGAATCTTCTCAAACGATGGCGTTCGAGCGCACAGAAGTTCAGCCAATTCAATTTCTAGCTCTGTCGCAAATGAAAAAGCGGTTCCTTTTTTCATCTGAGCTTGCACAGCACGTTCTACTTGAGGATCAGCATGGCCTAAAATTATTGAAGTAAAATTATTGTTGCAATCTAAATACCGGTTGCCGTCTACGTCCATCACCCATGCCCCTTCTCCTTCAGCGACATACACCGGGTGGGGTTTTATCAAAACAGTTGATCTAGATGCTCCGTCTGGGATAACACGTCTCGCCCGCTCATATAGCTCAGCGGACTTAGACGATGATTCCGGATAGCTTCCTGACATTTCAATAGTCTTGCATGCATTGACGCGCAAAGATTAGTAAAACTATTAACAAATTCAGCTCTGGAGGTTCACATGGCCATCAACATCAGCGAAGGACCGTTAGCCCCATGGCGTATCGGCGTAGACGTTGGCGGAACGTTCACTGACTTGGTTTTAGCGGATTCAGATGGGTCGACTTGGGTGGCGAAAGTACCGTCTTCTCCCTCCGACCCAAGCCAAGGAGTAATGCGAGCAGTTGAGCAAATCGCAGCTGATTTCGGGTTAACAGTTTCTGACATTCTTGAAGAATGCGCGCTATTTGTCCACGGCTCCACGGTCGCAACTAACACTATGTTGGAAGGCAAAGGAGCGGTTGTTGGTTTAATTACAACCGAGGGTTTCAGAGATACCATCGAAATTCGCCGCGGTCTTCGCGAGGATCAATGGAATCATCGCGCTCCCTATGCCCCAGTTTTAGTTCCTCGATATTTACGACATTCAATTCCTGGGCGGATTGATGCTGATGGCAGCGAACACAAACCTTTAGATTTGTCAGGGCTTCCACAGATCCTGAAATCTTTTAAAGACGAGGACGTAGAAGCAATATCCATTGCCCTAATGAACAGCTTCGTAAATGATACCCATGAGCAACAATTAGCTGAAGCAATTCGCGAAACCTGGGACGGAAAGTGGGTCACCACATCAAGTTCTGTATCACCGTTAATGGGTGAATATGAGCGAAGCTCTACTGCAGTAATCAACTCGGCGCTATCACCTCGCATAGTCAGTTACTTGAGGAATCTAGATTCTGAACTTGCCTCATTAGGACTTACTCGACCAGTTCTACTTGTCCAGTCAAATGGCGGAGCTTCATCAGTTGATCAGTTATCTGCCCGACCAGTAAATCTTTTACTCAGCGGACCAGCGGCAGTAGTTGGAGCATTGAATTTATATCGCCGCTCTATCGACAAAGCCAACCCCCAGGAAGAAGACCACGGAAACATTCTTTCTATGGAGATAGGCGGGACCTCATGCGACGTTCTCTTAATGTCGCAGGGGGAAGTTGCAACAAGAGATGACGTGACTATCGCTGGTTATCACGTGTCCACACCAGCCATCGATATTCATACTGTAGGTGCCGGAGGCGGAACAATCGCAGGAGTTGATGATGCTGGTCTTCTATATGTTGGACCAGAAGGAGCAGGTGCGCTGCCAGGCCCTGCTTGCTACAACAAGGGTGGCACTCAACCAACAGTCACCGATGCTCACCTGGTCCTCGGCAGGCTTCGCTCTGGAAAATCTGCAGGAGGGACGTTAGACCTAGATTTTCTTCTAGCCCAAAAAGCAATTAGAGCTCATGTGGCAGAACCACTAGGAATGACAGTTGAGCAAGCGGCAGCAGGAATAATTGAGCTCGTAGAACAACATCTTTTAAGCGCCGTCGAACATATCTCGATTGAACGTGGACACTCACCAAAACGTTTTACTCTCGTAGCAGGTGGCGGTGCAGGTCCGATGCATGGCGCTAGCGTCGCTGCAGGCCTTGGCTGCGAACGTGTATACATTCCGCGAGATGCCGGTGCACTCTGCGCAATTGGAATGCTCCATGCAGATGTACGACAGGATTTTACTCAATTTTTGATGGGTTCGATAGAAACTCTTCCAAGACAAGACATTGAAAAAGGCTTTGGCTCACTCCGCGAAAAAGCTCTTAAGGTCATGGATAAAGAAGGATTTACATCGGAACAAATTAGTCTTTCCTTTGAGCTCGAGTTACATCACCCTGGTCAGCTTTGGGCAATTCGCGTCCCAGTGCCTAACGCCGACTTCGATAAGACAGCGATACGAGACGCCTTTGAGACTGAATATCTTCGCTTGTATGGGCACGTGCAAGACCAAGGAACGATCATGGTGTCGTCATTACGATTGATAGCTCGTGGAGCAACCGAAAAATTAGCTTCACATATGCAAGAGCACTCACAACGAAATCCTCAACCAATAGCTCAACGAATGGTCTGGTACCCCACAGACGGATGGGTTGAAACTCCTATTTTTGATGGCAAGGAGGTCTACGCCGGAGCCCGCATTGATGGACCTGCCCTAGTCGAAGAGACAACAACTACAGTCATTGCTAGGCCTGGTGATAGTTTATGGGTAGACACGAATGGCGATTTTTTTATAGACGTAGCGGCTGAAGAGAACACGACTCAAGGTTCTCAAACAGCCGAAGATACTGTTGACCCAGTGACTCTAGCTCTTATGCAGAATCGCTTAGATCAGATCACCAAACACATGGGTTGGGTCATGACTAGGACTGCTCGAAGCACCATCTTCAGCCAAAGCCACGACTTCAGCTGTTTCGTCACGACCCCAGATGGAACCTTAGTAGCAAACGCAGATGGCATCCCGATCCATACCGGTGGCGGAGGGTTCGCAGTCAGGGCACTATTAAGCAAATTCAACGGCAGAATAAACAGAGACGACGTCTTTCTGCTATCTGATCCATACGTTGCAGGCGGTAATCATCTACCTGACTGGGTAATTGCCCGACCAATTTTCATAGATGATGATACAAAACTCGCAGGTTTCTGTTGTAATCGCGCACATCAGTCAGACATCGGCGGAGGCTTAGCCGGCACCTATAACCCGCAAGCCACAGAAATTTGGCAGGAGGGAATACGCCTGCCGGTCTTAAAACTAGTTGAAGGCGGGCAGGTCCGAGAGGACCTGTGGGAGTTGCTTTTGATTAACTCACGAACGCCAGAACTTTTAGATGGAGACCTTCTAGCGATGCTCGGCTCGACTCGGATCGGCGGGGAACGAGTCACAGCCTTGGTAAACGAACTCGGTCCGAAACCATATCTGAATTACCTTGATGGAGTACTCGAGCATGCAGATCGCAGAATGCGGGCAGCCATAAAACAACTTCCAAACGGCGTCTATCTAGGAGAGGACCATAGCGACAATGATTGTTTCGTCAGCACTGACATAGCGATTCGAGTCAGCATGACAGTTCACGATGATCACATCGACTTAGATTTCGCAGGAACTGACCCACAAATTCAGGGTTTCAAAAATAGTTCTTTGGCTAATACCTACTCATCCGTATACCTAGCTGTTTCATCATTTTTTGATACATCCATTCCTAGAAACGAAGGCACATACAGATCTTTAAAAATACACGCCCCCGAAGGCAGCATCGTTAACGCTCTGCCACCAGCGCCGATGACAATGAATACCGTCTACGTGGCTCATGAAATTGTAATCGCAGTTTGGCAAGCACTAGCGCAAGCTGATCCTTCCCGAGCTTGTGCAGCCTGGTCAAAAACTATGCATGGACACGTAGCCGGAACTCGCGAAGACGGAACTACGTGGGTCATGTATCAGTGGCATGCGATGGGAACCCCAGGGGCCACTGCCGAGCGAGACGGATTCGCCCAGATGGGACATCTAATAAGTCTCGGCGGGCTAGATATGCCCAATCTTGAATTTCACGAACAGCAATATCCAGTTAGATACATTCGTCACGAACAACGAACCGATAACGCTGGCCCGGGCCAAATGAGGGGCGGCACAGGAGTTCGATACGAGGCTGACATCTTAGAGCCAGCTATCTGGTCTTTCCGAGCCGAAGGACTGGACACTCCTAGCGGAATAGGAATCTTAGGCGGAGGAACTGGTGGTGTGGGACTCGAGTGGGTAACACCCGTGGATGAACACACCGATGGGCCCGAATTCATTCCCCCAAAATATGGCGTAAAGAAGTTAGGCCCAGCTCGCATGGTCGCGGAAACTCCCGGTGGAGGTGGCTGGGGTAACCCATTCACTCGCGACCCGCAATTGGTTTTACGAGATGTTCGAGATGGCATAGTGAGTCGTGAAAGCGCCGAAAGTGAATACGGCGTAGTGATCTATCCGAACAAATTCTTATTAGATACCGAAGCTACTCTTTCTCTGCGATCCATGACCAACCGATAAAAGCTAAACTCGCATTCAACAAACGATTTTGCGCAGTTGGTTAATCTAGCCCGAAGGTGAGGTAGCCTCATCTTCACTTAACTAAAGTATTTTCACGACTATTTCAGGGGGCTCACGATGGCTTCATCTGGTTCGATACTAGGCAACGCAGTGAGACGGAAGGAAGACCCAGGTCTTCTAACCGGAACTAATAAATATTTTGACGATCTAGACGTTGGATCGGTTCAGTTAGTCTTTGTTCGATCAACAATGGCCCATGCCATTATCGAATCGATTGAAACCGTTGATGCGGAAGCTATGCCGGGAGTATTAGGCATCTACACATCAAAGAACCTTGAAATGGCTGCTGTTAACGGTTTCCCAATGGTGGACCCCGCCATGGACCGCCCACCGCTAGCGACAGATCGTGTTCGTTTCGTTGGCGATATTGTCGCAGCAGTTGTAGCAGAGACTACGCGTCAAGCAGTCGATGCCGCAGAGCAAATAATCATCGATTACTCCCCGTTACCAGCCCACGCAGATGTAGAAGCAGCGATCCTAGAAAGCGCTTCTGTCATTTGGGAAGGTCAATCATCTAATGTTTGTCTTGAAACCGCCCTACCTGAAATGGATATACAAGACTCAACCGATCCTTTTGAGGGCGCGGATGCAGTCGTCCATGAGAGAATCCTAACTCAACGACTCGCTGGGGTTCCGATGGAACCTAATGGCTGCGTGGCTATTCCTGGAGAAAGCGGGAAGCTAAAGTTTTTTGTCTCCACTCAAAATGCTCACAGCGTCCGCGATGCTTTGGCACCTAACTTAGGGATGGACCCCGAAGACCTTCACGTTCTTGCTCCCTGGGTGGGTGGAGGTTTCGGCCCTAAAGCAGGCCTCTACGTCGAGCACATAATCGTTGCAAAATGTGCCCTGGCTCTCGGCCAACCTGTTAAGTGGACAGAACAACGTGGAGAGAACATGGTCGCTATGGGCCATGGCAGAGCTATGGTGATGAACACTGAAATGGGCGTCAAAAAAGATGGCACGATCGTAGGCCTACGAGCTCGAGTTCTTGCCGAAACAGGTGCCTACCCTGGCATCGGAGCTTTCTTGCCAGTGCTTACCCAAACCCTCAGTCAAGCCGTCTACAACATTCCTACAATTCACTTTCAGGCGCATTCAGTAGTAACGAACACAACAACAACCGTTGCCTACCGAGGAGCCGGACGGCCTGAAGCGACACAGATGGTTGAGCGAATCTTAGATAAGGCCGCCCAAGCAATAGGAATGGACCCATCAGAAATTCGCAGAAAAAACTATATACAGCCTGATCAATTTCCAATGACAACAATCACTGGAGCCAACTACGACTCGGGAGACCACGAGAAAAGTCTTGATGCTGTGCTAGCGGCTTCTGATTACACCAGCCTTAGAGCAGAGCAGGCAAAACGCCGAGCCGCCGACGACAATAAAATGCTCGGCATCGGACTCGCCTCGTACGTCGAAGTAACAGCCCCTCTGGGATTACACGCCGAATACGGGAAATGTGAAATCAATGCAGACGGGTCCGCTACTATTCGGGTCGGCACAAGCTCCCACGGACAAGGACACGACACAGCATTCTCGATGATCGTCGAAGACATGCTCGGAATCCCCTCTGCAAACGTAACTCATATAGATGCCGATACTGAAGAAGTTAAACAGGGCGCCGGAACAATGGGATCGAGATCGCTGCAAACTGCAGGATCTGCCATATATGAAGCCAGCAAGGTAGTACTCGAAAAAGGCAAGCAACTAGCGGCGAACATGTTAGAAGCCTCCGCCGACGATATTGTCGTCGGCGAAGGAGCTCTCCAAGTGGCCGGAGTACCAGCCAAATCAGTTAGCTGGGCAGAACTTGCAGCAGCGGTTGACGACAACTCAGTGCGCCCGTCAGACATGGATGGCGGACTTGACCACGAACTCGTCTTTGACGAAGGCGATTCAACGTTCCCATTTGGCTCTCATGTGGCAGTTGTAGAGGTCGATAGGGAAACCGGCGAAGTGGAGTTGCTTCGTCATATCGCTGTAGATGACTGCGGCACTATTCTCAACCCTATGCTTGTAACCGGTCAACAGCACGGGGGCATAGCGCAAGGCATTGCACAAGCTCTCTGGGAGCAAGTGCAATACGATGAAGACGCTAACCCTGTCACTGCCAATCTGATGGATTACCTAATGCCATCGGCAGCAGATCTACCAAGTTTCGAAACCTCTAACACCGAGACAGCTAGCCCAAGAAACCCGCTCGGAGCCAAAGGAATCGGAGAGTCTGGAACTATTGGGTCCACTCCTGCTGCCCACAATGCAGTCTGCGATGCGCTGAGCCACTTGGGTATTGAGCACATTGACATGCCGTGCACTCCCCAAGCTGTGTGGAAAGCACTTCAGACTGTTTGAAGTAACCTAAGATCAGCTTCTACAAATTACATTTAATAGCGCTTCAAGCTTCGACAAGTAGTAAAAGTGCGATAATAGTAAGCGCTACCAACAAGGCAACTAAAGGTAGCTGAGCAGCCAAACTTTCCCTTTTCTTAAGGCTCTCCAACGCACGATCATGCCCGACAACTACGCCCGCTACGTGGCCAGCAATAATACCTGAGGCTTGCACGGCAGCGATCGTCGTTGAGCTCACTATCCGATAGTTGACATAATTCGTTCGCGTACCAAAAAGATCCCATCCAAGCCCAAACGGATCACTCGCCTGAATCAACAAAAACTGGCCTTCAAAAATAGCCATTGAAAAGTAATGAGCTATGCCGTAGCCCACAAGGACAGGAACCAGAGAGACAGCAAATCCATCCTCAAACATTGGATCCTCATTCTCATCCTTACGCTGCATCATTCGCACCGCACCGAGAAATAAAGAGATGATTAACGCTGTTACAAATAACAAACCCAGGGTGTTAACAAACGTTCTTGCCCACTCCAATTTCCCGCTTATTAACGAAGTCCACCAATCCGTACGCGACAATCCATCGAAAGAAGTGCCACCAAGAACCACAAGCACCACAGCAGCAAGACCACGTTGGGTAGGGACGTCCGCTAAGCCAACAATAGGCCTACGAACTATTAGCTGATTCGCTCGAACTGTGAAACAAGAAACAGAAGACATGAGGCGGGTCAGAACAGCTAACGGGTCATTATTACCTAACCACGTTGTTCCGCCTCGCACAGCACCTTGGCTGCACCACCCAACCCAAACGATAAGCATGATGGCCAGTGGTGTCCGACCGGCCGGCCGATGAAAAGATAGCTCTAGCCATAGAAACAGTAGAAGAAAAAAAGCTGCTCCATATAACGAACCGGACTGCTTCGAAGTCGGACGGGCATGTCTAAATTTCTTAGTTAAAGAAGCGATCGCTTCGAATGGACTGAAAAGACGCCACAAGTCCCCAAACACAACTGAACTCAAAGGAATAACAATCCAGAAAAGCACATAGACCATTCTGGGAGCAATATTTTCTACCGTGCTGTCTTCTACAAAAAGCGCAGACCACAGTGAGACCCCAACAGCAAGCGCTCCGAGAGTTCTTGTTATACTTGTGACAAAAATTACTGCACCGGGATTAACAGCAAATACAGTACGCCCCTCGGCTATTGCTGCAAACCGTGGCTCTTTCCAACCTGTTAGTAGAGCAGCAAACGAAACGAAGACTGCTACTCCAGCCACGACTGCAAGAGTCCCGACAGAAAGTGGGAGATCTCCCCTCGCTCCAATCCCATGTGCGAGCAGCATCATCGAATTTCTACTTTAGATATAAGCAGGCCTGCGTTCTCCAATTCGATCTCAAAGAGTCCTGGAATTGAGGCTTCGAAAACAAGCACAGCAGAAATTCCCGGCTCGATTGTTGCGACAAGATCATAACCATGGAGATGTAGAATTTCTGCTGCGTCAGAGGCGACAGCGAAAGCAACCACTTCCCCTAACTCAGCCCGAACTCTTTGAACACCACCTGCTACTTCGCCTTTGATGATTTGAACTGAATGTTTAACGTCTATCAATTCAGAGTCAAATGGAATATTGAGACTATGAGCAGCTCCGGCTGCGTGCTCATGAGAATGGCTATGCCCCGATTCAGACTCTTCGCTCTTATCTCCAAGCGCTCCAGAATCTGCGTTACTGCCTGAACAAGCTGCCAGTAACGTAGCTACCAAAATTATTTTCACTGCCACGAATCTCATCTGCTCATCTTTCAAATCTTCTTGCGTTGTAGCACGCTTATTCACACGCCGGTGAAAACGCGTTATTTCTATTTTCTTAGGCGCTATATTCTGGCCACCGAAGTCTGTCAACGGCGCGAATCACTCTAAATAATGTTAAAACCTATTCATACAAAAAGCACATCTAGCCCGCCGCGGCGGCTAACGTAACCGCCGCAGCTAAATTCTTATGAAGGGACAACAATGAGCACCGATTCAGCAACCGATCCGGTGATAGTGGCAACAGCAAGAAGCCCTATCGGTCGGGCCTTTAAAGGCTCACTAACAGAGATGCGTCCAGATGACATGAGCGCACAAATTGTAACTAAGCTTCTTGAGAAGGTTCCCGAACTTCCTAAAGAAGAAATAGAAGATCTCATCATGGGAACAGGTTCGCCAGGCGGCGAGCAAGGGTTCAATATTGGGCGCGCCACAGCTGTTCTCGCAGGCTTAGGAGATGTCCCAGGAACAACCGTAAACCGTTACTGCTCTTCCTCTCTCCAAACAATTCGCATGGCTGCGCACGCTATCAAAGCTGGCGAAGGCGACGCCTTTATCGCAGCTGGAGTTGAGTGTGTCTCCCGCTACGCGAAAGGCAATTCCGATAGCCTGCCAGATACAGCCAACCCAATTTTTAAAGGACCAGGAGCTAGAAGTAAAGTTCGTTCTGAAGGCGGCCATGGCGTTTGGACTCCCGCCGAGGGACTTGCCGACTTATACATCTCGATGGGTGAGACAGCTGAGAACGTAGCCGAGCTCAAAGGCGTAAGCCGAGAAGCCATGGATGAGTACGGCGTAATGAGCCAGCATAAAGCCGAAGCAGCTATTAATCGAGGTTTCTTCGAACTTGACATTACGCCCATCCAACTGCCCGATGGCACGGTCATCAGCAAAGATGACGGCCCTCGAGCTGGAGTAACTCTTGAGGCTGTTAGCCAAATGAAGCCTGCCTTCAGACCAGATGGAAGAGTAACCGCAGCTAACGCTTGCCCATTAAACGACGGCGCTGCGGGCGTAGTTGTCATGAGCCGGAAAAGGGCAGAAGAACTCGGAATTACGCCGTTAGCGCGAATCATTTCTAGTTCCGTTTCAGCTCTCAACCCTGAAATCATGGGGCTAGGACCTATCGAAGCGATCAAGAAAGCGCTCGCTCGCGCCGGGATGACTATAAAAGACATTGATCTTGTCGAAATCAACGAAGCGTTCGCTGCCCAGGTAATACCTTCGGCAGATGAACTTGGAATCGACATGGTAAACCAGCTCAATGTTAATGGTGGTGCAATTGCGCTTGGACACCCATTTGGTCAAACCGGGGCACGCATCATGACAACGTTGATTAACGGTTTAACCGACTCTGACAAGACCTTCGGTCTTGAGAGCATGTGTGTAGGCGGAGGCCAAGGCATGGCCATGGTTATTGAACGCCTCAACTAAAAGTAATAAACCGCTTTATAGATGAGCCGGCGCTTGCTTTTGCAGGCGCCGGCTTTTTTTAATAACGAATCCAACCAGTAACTACTTCAACATGACTTGTCTGCGGAAACATATCTAACACATCTACCTGATCGAGCTGATATCCAGCAGTTCGCAGCAAACTGGAATCTCGGCTGAGGGCTCCAGCGTCACACGAAACAAGCATCACATGTGGCGCTCTAGTTGTAGAAATAACATCTACTGCTTCTTGTTTAAGCCCCGCGCGAGGTGGATCTGCTATCACCACGTCTGCTAGTTCTGGCACCCATTTTTCTACATTTGAGCGGACAATGGTTACGTGGTCTCCCAGGTTATGCTCTGCATCAAGGGTCGCAGATATCGACGACTCGACTGCAGTTACTTTGTCGAACCAGTCTCCTACCGTTCCAGAGAACAAACCTACCCCGGCGTAAAGATCCACCATGGCTCGTTCACCAGCATTTTTTCGATCCAGCCATTCCGCAGCAAGCGCAACTAACATTTCAGCTCCCTCCGGAGAGCTCTGGAAAAAAGACTGGGCTGAGATACGCCAAGTAATACCCGCTACCTCTTCAGTGATGAAAGCTTTTTTTCCTTTACGAACTTCATTGCGGCCGATTATTTGAACCCCTTCAGGCAAGACAAAACCTTCGGCGGAGGGCTCGCCCAA
>PCCJ01000053.1 GCA_002731665.1 Actinomycetota bacterium
ACAAAATCAGGCATTATCGTCACAAACTCAGGAATCACTGCAGAAGTACTTAATAAGTCAGCCGCAGGATTTTTGGTTCGAAGCCCATGTGGCAACCAGGTACTAATACCAGAAGGACAAGCAATCACCAGAACTCAAATCGTTTTGGATCCAGGCCACGGAGGCCGAAAAGATCCTGGAGCGGTGAGCAAAACAGGCTTGAAAGAAAGTGACATAAATCTTTCTATCGCTTTAGCCACGCAACTAGAGCTAAGCAGGCTCAACATAAACTCAGTTTTAACGCGAACCGGTGACTACCCTACCCTTATCAACATTCGGGCACTTCTAGCAGATGCATTAAGCGCCGATGCTCTAATATCTATACATCACAACTCACCTTCAGCCAATCCCAGCAGTACGCCAGGCGCCGAGGTATACGTCCAATCAACAAGTGCTCGATCTCAACGTCTAGGGGCATTAGTCTACGAAAAAACTTTTGACTACCTAGCATCGATAGAAAACATCAGCTGGGTCTCGCGCAGTGACGCTGGAGTTATTCAAGTACTTAACTCACAAGGCAGCGACGCTTACGGAATGATCAGAAGACCTACAACACCCTCTATTCTCTTAGAGCTCGGCTATCTCTCAAACCCTCAAGAAGCTGAGTTAATGACAACTGATACATACGTCAAAAATATTTCAAAGGCTATAGCAGCTGGCGCCCAATCATTTCTCACGACAGACAACACTGTTTCGGACTCCGCGAACAAAGTCAGAATCTACAATCCCGGGCCCGGATTAAGCTCCCGCTCATGCGATGACGCCTTAGCTATGCCATAACCCATACGGTGAACTACAAGAACACAATAAATATCAAGTTCGAAAACATCACTTCAGAGAGCGGATCACAACCAACGCACAACATTTGAGCTCTCGACACCACTTTATCCGGAGGCTCTTCTTAGCACGACCCAGAACAGGACCGCTGACTTTGTTAACAGCGGCCTCTTTTCAGACAACCAAACTTGCTCTCAGAACCATTGCCTCTTTCGTATCGCTCCACACGCCAGAACAGCTATTCCAAACAGTTCCGACAAAAGCTAAGCGTATTCAAGCAACGAATCCCTACTATTAGAGTCACTCAAGCTAACTAAATAACGTCGACGCCCCTTTATAAACCTCGGGGCAGAGCTTCTCTAGATCAGAATCAGCAGCGAGCACTTCAAGTAGTAACTTGTTCCGGTTCTTAAAAGGCTAAAGCATCTCAACAGCTAAAGCAGTTCAGAATCAACGATTTACACCCTCTGCCTACATACGTAATCTACCCTCTAAAGAATGCCCCTGGATTCAGTACAGATAACCGTATGGTCAGATTACCTGTGACCATGGTGTTGGGTCGGGGCCGTGCGTCTCGATGAATTAGTTCAACAAGAGGGTGACAACATAAATGTCCAGTGGAAGTCGTTTTTATTGCGACCTCACTCTGAGTTGAGAGATATGGCAGCATTCACTGAATATACGAAAAGCTGGGAGAGGCCCGCATCTCTTGAACCCCTCGCCCAATTCAGCACCCCATGGTCTGGCGAAAATCCTCCACCGTCGCATTCACTGCCAGCAGCCGTAGCAGGAAAAACCGCAGCAACATTTGGCGAAGCCGCGTGGCGCCGATACCACTACCAGATGCTTCGAGCTTACTTCACCAAGAATCATGATATTTCAGATTCTGACGTCCTTCTAAACCTCGCTCAAGAAGTCGACATCGACAAGCATATTTTTGAGAAAACACTAGAAGCCAACAGGGAAATTTTTGAGAGCCAAATATTCGCTGAACACAACGAGGCTTTAAGCAACGGTGTGAATGGTGTTCCCGCTGTTGTTATCGGCAATAAATATCTAATTTCTGGCGCTGTTGAAATAAACCACTACAAGAAAGCACTTGCTCACTATCGAGACATTGAGTCCGGCGAAAGCTAGAAACCCTCCCCACTTCCACCCAGAAGAAACAGGAAAGTTAGCAAAAATTTGCGATGGATCAATAATTCGCTAGCCTGAAGATTGGCCTCGCCAAAGCAGCCAAATAGACTTTCTCACGCAGGTAGGGTCCGTATATAGATGTCTCAGTCCAATGCTCAGATAGCTGACTTGCGGGACCGTTACCGGACCGTAAGAAATTTTACGGAAACTCTAGCGACTCCGCTAGGGGCAGAGGACCAAACTATTCAATCTATGCCTGATGCTTCGCCAACTAAATGGCATCGGGCACATGTGACTTGGTTCTTCGAGACATTTATTTTATCAGCATTTCAGAACGACTATCAGTCTCACTATCCAATGTACAACTACCTTTTCAATTCTTACTACGAAGCCATTGGAGACCGCCATCCTCGTTCTAATCGCGGTCTATTGTCACGTCCCACTATTGAGGAAATTTCTGAATACCGTCAAGCCATTGATCAATCGATGGAGTCATTTTTTTATACGCTTAGAGACTCGGCTGACACAACACTTCTTAACTTAATTGAGCTCGGGTTACACCATGAGCAACAGCATCAAGAGCTTATTCTGATGGACATTAAGCACGCATTATCTTTGAATCCTCTTGCCCCAGCCTATCTCAGCACCTCTGCTCCAGAGATAACTAATCAAACACATTCAGAAACCGCTCTTAATTGGGTTCACTACCCAAGAGAGATCACAAGAATTGGACATGGAGCAGAGAGTTTTTCTTTCGACAACGAAGGCCCCAATCACGAAGTTCTAATTCAATCATTCAACATCGCTGACCGCCTTATCACCTGTGGCGAGTGGCTGAGTTTCATTGAGAATGGGGGTTACCAAAAGCCCGAGCTATGGCTCAGCGAAGGATGGCAAACCGTTATGAGCGCCGGCTGGGATAGTCCAGCTTACTGGTCACAGACTGCTGACAAAGATTGGCAGATTTTCACTCTGTCTGGCCAAACTAAATTGATTCCAGAGATGCCGGTTGCCCACATTTCCTATTACGAAGCTGATGCCTTCGCTCGCTGGTATGGAGCAAGGCTTCCCTTAGAAACTGAGTGGGAACATGCCGCCCGCAACTTAAAAGTAAGAGGTAACTTTAGCGACGATTCGTTTCTCAACCCGCTACCCGCTCAGGATGACTCACTTAAATTGAAACAAATTTTTGGTGATCTTTGGGAATGGACCGCTAGTCCTTACGTTGCTTACCCCGGTTTCTCAGCAGCATCTGGTGCCGTGGGGGAATACAACGGAAAATTTATGGTAAATCAAATGGTTTTGCGCGGTGGTTCATGCGCAACCCCGCGGGACCACATGAGACTTACTTACAGAAATTTTTTTCCTCCCCACTCCCGTTGGATGTTCTCGGGTTTACGTTTAGCTAAGGATGAAACATGATGAACCAACAACAAGAGGAATTCATCGTAGATCTCCGCATCGACGAGGAATGGATTAGTCATTCACTCGCTGCTGACATACACATGGGCATCACCAAGGCTAAAAAGTCGCTACCTCCCAAATGGTTCTACGATGAGTTAGGGAGCGAGCTCTTCGACAAAATAACTCAGCTCAGTGAATACTACCCCACCGAAGCAGAGCGAGAAATTCTAAATGTCCAGGCAGCTAACATTGCCAAAATCTCTCAAGCGGATCACTTAATCGAATTGGGATCCGGTTCTTCAGACAAAACTAGATCTATCCTCGATGCTTTCGCATCAGCGGAGCAACTCGATTTCTTTACGGCTCTAGATGTCAGCGAAGAAATTCTCCTAAGCTCCGCTAAACAACTTAAACAGCGGTACCCAAACGTAAAGGTCCGAGCCATAGTAGGTGATTTCGATCATCATTTAGATGCCGTGCCACAATCAGGAAAGCGTTTATTCATCTTCTTGGGGGGAACAATCGGTAACTTCGAGCCAGAAGCTCGGCAAAAATTTTTGTTAGGCCTTACAACCCGATTCAAGCCTGGAGATTCTCTTTTGCTTGGAACAGACTTAGTTAAAGAAATTCCTCGTCTGGAGCTTGCATACAACGATCCAGAAGGTATTACTGCAGCATTTAACAAAAATATTCTTTCAGTTATTAACAAGAATCTTGGTGCCAACTTTGATATCGAAAAATTTGATCATGTCGCTCAGTTTGATACTGACCAAGAATGGATAGATATCGGCCTAAGAAGTCGCGGCGATCAACAAATTGACATTGAAAAGCTTAATCTAAAAGTTAATTTTCTCAATAACGAGATAATGAGGACAGAAATCAGCGCCAAGTTTCGCCCAGAGGGCATCGAACAAGAACTGAGCGCCGCAGGCCTTACGATCCAAAATTTTTGGACTGATAGCGCTAAAGATTTTGCAGTCACTTTGTCTACTCTGGCCTAATAACAAGCGAGCCCGAGCTCAAAGTTAAACAGTTACATCAACCACTACTTAGTTAACGGCAACGCATAGGTACCTTGCCCGGTTGAGACTCTCCTGCTCGGCGTGTCATCACACCACAAGTAAACTGATCCAACCACACTGCGGCGATTCTTTACCTCTAAGTCAGCGCGAGCATAAAGTTTTTTACCAATAGCAGGCCTTAGAAAGCGAATAGAAAGTTCAGTGGTTACGCTCATTTCTTCAACTCTTCCTATCGCTCCGAAGGTAAGGAACCATAGAACTGCATCTGCTAAGCGAAACTGATCAGGTCCTGAAATAAATCCTCCAGGTCTGAGATCATCTGGGTTCACCGTAAGTAAAGCCAACGCATGAATTTCGGTAATCTCAAGGCAAGAGACTTTCATCGCAGGAAAAACATTGTCAACGAACTGGTTGACTTCTTCAACATTCGGGATTGTCGACATAATTTTCCTCAAATTAAGCAGCACTACTTAGCCCAAACTTTGTGAACATTTACTTTGGGCAGGGCTCTCCAAATTTAGTCCTTAAACCTAAATTTTTTTATTCAAACAAGAAGTATTTACATCTTTCCGGCTCTGAGCGTCTCAGACACCATCTCCACCCCTATCTTATGATCTAGATGCGCCGGTGGCGGAATTGGCAGACGCGCAGGGTTTAGGTCCCTGTGTCCGAAAGGGTGTGTGGGTTCAAGTCCCACCCGGCGCACAAACAAATTGGGAGCGGGAACTAGTATGAGCGAAATGTCGGAAACTGAACGCGATATTTTTGTGACTGATGTTCGAATAGCGGTACTTGCTATAGAAAGAAAACAGAAAGGGCCGCTTTGCGCTCCTGTTTGGTATCGCTATTCAACAGCTTCGGGTTTTCAGATACCTATGGCAAATGAGTCAGCCAAAGCACTTTTATTGCGCCGTCATGGCTTCGCAACGTTATGCATCCAAGATGAACAACTTCCATACAGATATGTGACTGCGGAAGGACCGGTTGAGTTAAAGAAGCTCAACGAAGCTGAAAGACACGAAGCAATTAAAGACATTGCTTCCAAATATCTTGGAGCCGAAGCCGGCAAATCATACGCCGACAATTTCCCTGACCATGAAGAAGCATTGGTCACACTCACTCCCCGCAACTGGAATTCAAATGTCCTTGGTAACTAAATAGTTAATTTTATAGTGTTTGAGTCCCACGCTATGAGTTACTGAAAACCACAAATCTTCTATTTAGCTAGCTATCCGGATAGCACAGAAATATTGATGATTCTTGACTCATTCAAATTTTCTTAGAAGGGCAATTTCTCAGCGATCTAATTATTTACAAAAGTGATCGCAGGGCTTGCCTAGTTCTGGCTTCGTCTTCTTTGTTAGAACCAAACTCCACAGCTATAACGTCATCGGCGCCCGAATCGAATGTCGCTCGCAGTTGATCTCGGATTTCACGTTCATTGCCAATAACGCAAATATCTTCTGGCCCGCTTAGCGACTCTCGATCAAGCATCGCCCGGTAACTCGGTAGTTTTCCGTAGATCTGAAAAATTTTAGCTGCCCGTTCACGGCCGGCATCGAGATCATCCGTACAAAGAACCGGCAACCCAACGACAACACGTGGCTTTTGCCTTCCTGCCTCATCGGCTGCTTCTCTTATCGTTGGAACGGTAAGGTCAGCTAACGTTTTATTACCAGTCATCCAGGTAATTGTTCCATCAGCCATTTTGCCTGTCAGCCGAAGCATTTGAGGCCCAAGGGCCGCTACAAGAACATCGGGAGCAGGCGCCCCTTCCAACATCGTAGAATTTTTTCCTGACATAAGCTCGCCGGTGAAACGAACAGCTTCATTTCGCAATTGGGGGTTTAATATTTCTAGAAATTCTTGAAGATGCCGAACAGGACGTTCGAACGAATACCCATACTGCTTCTCGATTACCGGCTTATGAGATAAACCAATGCCAAGAGCTAAGCGGTTCCCAATAATTGATGTGACGGTAACGGCTCGCTGAGCCATAGAAATGGGGTGTTGTATGTACGTCGGGATTACAGCAGTACCGAGTTCAATTTCAGGAACAGCCATTCCGACATGACTCAGTGCCAATAAAGCGTCAACACCCATAGGCATTTGGGGAACCCAGTAAGAGTGAAAACCATCTGCATGAGCTAATTTCGCATCCATTATCAGCTCTTCTACATTAAGCAATTTCCCAGCCGGGCCCCGAAAAATTCCTATTTGCATAACGACTCCCCTACCAAATTCACAAGCAATTCATTTTGCCACATGCGAAACTATAAATGCCAAGGAGAGCCAATGTTGAGCAAAAATCAAATTAGCGACTACGAACGCGACGGGTTTCTAGTCCTACGTCAACAGATATCCGAAGCTGACATACAGCGATTAGAACGCGGACTTGAGCGAAATCCGCCATTGGATGGGACTCTATATGACGCCACAAGGCTGACTTATCCTGAACCTGGCAGATATACCCTCGCAAACAACTGCCTTAAGGATCCAGATCTAAGTTTTCTAGCCGAGCACAAGTCAATTATTCCACCGGTAACTGAATTGCTCGGCGGCGAACCTCGACTAACAGCTTTTGTCATTTACGACCGAACGCCAGGTGGTTCAAGTATCCCAGGTCACAATGATTACAAACGTTGGCGTCCGGTCGGGTCTTCCATGAACTGGCTGTTCGCAATTACTCCATTCACTGACTTCGATTCCAAAACAGGACCCCTATTTGTCGCTCCCGGTTCACACCAGTTGCAACGGATTACCAACAACCACGAGCGCCCGCTAGCCGTCGCCCCTCCCGTCGCTCCCTCACCTTCCGCTTATATAGACCCAATTCTTAAACGAGGCGACCTTCTGCTAATGAACATGCACTTGTGGCACAAGGCATCTGGCAATTCATCTCAAACACACCGAGTAGGTGCCTTTAACAAATACTGCTCTTCAGATGCCCCTCCCGCTACCGGATATTTTCTATATGATGATGACGTTCATGATGCGCTATCACTTGAAAAAAAATCTCTGTTAGGTGTACATAGCAACAAACAAATCAAAACGACTCGTCTGCTTCTTACGCGAAAGCGGCAAGACACTGAGATTCTTTTGTGCAACGATCGGCATCACCAGTTGATACTGCCGGGCGGTGAAGCGATTCCCGAAACCGCTATTGCCGACTGGGACCAGGGAAATTTTGTGGCATCTCTGCACGCGGCGATCCGCTCGCAACTTAAAATCGAGGTGCCTTGGGTGTCTTATATCGGAGACTTCGCTGAGGCTGAAGGCCTTTGCCGGGTCTACGGCTACGACCTTAATCAGCTAGGATTTCCTGTCGAGTATGACAATGCTGTTTGGAAAACAATCCGAGAGATTGAAGCTGAAAGCAGCATCCTTAAATGGGGCTACGAACCTGCCGCACTAAACCTCTGGCTCGACCCATCTATCACCCGCGGCAAAGCCCTAACGCAAGCACAATGCCGAATAAACCAGTACGCATTTTGAACTATTGCTAGATTCTTCTCAAAGAGAAATACGCATTTCGGCCGTGGAGATAAAGCCCTAAGATAGGGCGAAACCCTCGTATCCGTTAGAAGCAATTTCGTTGCAACGTTGCGTGTAGCTAGGAAAGCCACCAGCGTAAAGCATGAAGTTTTTTTCTTCACGACCTTCAATATTTTTGTTCACGCCCATGAACCACGAATCAGTTTTGCTCATCAATAGCCTAGAAACAGACTCATGAACATGCTCAGTCCAAGAATTCTCTGCCATCTCAGACGCCTCGACACGACCAATTTTGTTTTTGAAAATATAAGCAACGAAATCTGATACCCATTCAACATTTTGTTCTATGCACCTCGGCTGGTTACAAAACGTCGACGCGTTATGTGGACCTACCAAAGTGAACATATTCGGAAAACCAGAAACGCTCATTCCCAAATAAGTGCGTGGCCCTGAAGACCATTTATCTCTGAGAAGTTTTCTGTCCAAACCAACGAAATCAATAGAATTAAACGGACCCATAACCGCGTCAAAGCCTGTTGCGTAAATCACCAAATCAAATTCATGATCATATTGCGTTGTCTTAATTCCCCGACTTGTTATCGCCTCAATTGGTGCTTCATTTAGATCAACAAGAAGCACATTCTCCTGGTTGTACACCTCATAGTATTTCGTTTCCATCGGCACACGTCTAGTACCGAATCCATGATCTTTAGGAACTAGTTTCTCTGCTATTTCCGGATTATTTACACGTTCGCGAATTTTCTTTTCCACAAACTCACTGAGAGTCTTATTTGCATCTTCATCGACCAAAACGTCCCGAAAATTTCCCATCCATATTCCAAACCCTGGCGAAGCATAGAGTTCTTCATAAAATTGGTTTCGTTCTGCAGCTGTGACGTCTAACGCTTTTCGGGAGTCCGCTGTATGGATGAATCCAGCAAATGATGATTTGCACGTATCAAAAATATCCTTGTATCGATCTTTTATTAAAGACATTTCTTCATCGCTTATTAAGCCATTGTGTAAAGGAGCGCACCAGTTAGGGCTCCGTTGGAAAATAGTTAAATGTTCTGCTGATTTTGCTACCTCTTGTATCAGCTGCACCGCCGTTGCTCCAGTACCGATAACGGCGACACGCTTTCCATCGAAATCAATGCCTTCCGATGGCCATTCAGCTGTATGGAAAGAAGGTCCATCAAAATCTCCCATTCCCGGATAATCAGGAATTAGAGGTTTCGACAATATCCCGATTGCTGTTATCAAGATCTGGCACTCAACTCTAAAACCGTCTTCGGCCTCAACTTCCCATTTGTTAGTTGCATCATCGAATGTGCAAGAACGGACTTTAGTATCAAACCGAATATCTTCTCGTAGATCAAAGCGATCTGCGACATGTTGTAAATAACGCAGATTCTCTGGCTGCCCAGAAAATCTTTCTTTCCAATCCCACTCAGCGAGGAGCTCTTCGCTAAATGAGTAACCATAGGAATAACTTTCTGAATCAAAACGCGCCCCCGGATATCGATTCCAATACCAAGTTCCGCCTACGTCAGAACCAGCTTCGAGCGCAAGAACAGAGACACCTAACTCGCGTAATTTATGAACCTGATAGATTCCAGACACACCAGTGCCGATCACCACAACCTCATATCGATTTTTTTCGCTTGGGTCCCCATTAATCTGGCTCATAGGCTCACATTAACTGAGAGAATCATGTGCCGCGTGGTCTTGATACCACGCACTAATTAATTTTTAATGCTCGTAGTTACAATTGGCTTTGCTTCTTTCTGCTCCGGACAAGCGTCAGCTGTTCGGTACACAAGCGAGGACAAAAAGTCTTGAAGCAAACAGCGGCAGAGAGACTATTCAATACGGTGCTAAGTCGTAAAATCTGAAGTGTTGATTAATCGTGCGATGCCACTTATTTCGCGACAGCTCGCTGTTGATTGCAGCCAAACCTGTTCCATATTTACTAAGTCGGACAGGCCTATGACCACACCGCCACAAAACGCGGTCAATGGATGCAGAGCTGTGCGGAGATTTCGTTTCAATTACCACACCGTTAATTGACGTTTCTTTCCCTTCGGTAGCTTCACATTTGACGCCCAAATCTGCAGTTAACCGCACACCGTTTTCTACATCTACAACTGAAATACGCTCGTACGACGTCCGCAAAGTTGTTAGAAGCGTTTCAGCAAGGCCTTCCCGACCCAAGGCCTTGTTCACAAATTTTATGCCTTCGACCGTCAAACTCGGCACCACCGAAAAGTTTTCTGGGAGCCGACTCTTCAAACTTCGTCCACGATGGTCGCGAAGCTTTACTTCTACAAGAGATTTCTGCGAATCCAAGTAAGTTCGGGTCCTTACTTTCCAGCGCCTCCTGCGACGGTGGGCCGTGGCACGAAATGATTCCAAATCCGCCGTATCAAAGTACCAAGATTCATATGCGAACGACCTCTTCTCAGTAATTTCTAAAGC
>PCCJ01000019.1 GCA_002731665.1 Actinomycetota bacterium
ACAGAAACGCCATGGGCCCACAGACCTTCGGCTACTGCCAACTCGGCGACTACACTTCGTAGCTCATCAAAACCCTCTTTACTCACTTCCACGATGTGCATTTTTTTCTGGAAATCAGCTGTACCCAATGCACCGCTAAACCTGGCTGTACCAGATGTGGGAAGAACATGAGATGGTCCTGCTACGTAATCTCCTATTGATGCAGGCGCCCAATTTCCAATGAATACTGCACCAGCATGTCGAATCTGCCCGACGAACGACCTAGCGTTCTCAAACATAAGTTGCACATGCTCCGGTGCAAGCACGTTAACGACACTCATTGCCTGCAACGGATCATCGACAAGACATACGAAACCGCCAGTTTCAATCGTTGTGCGTGTTTCCCTAGATCTCGGGGAAAGCGAAACGATTTTCCTTGTGGCACTCTCAACTTCATCTGCATAAGCTGCATCCCAAGTAATCAGCCAAGCCCTGCCACCAGGCCCATGCTCTGCTTGAAGGGCAAGATCTACAGCGGCTGAGCTTGGAGGGCAAGTATTATCTGCTATCACAGCTATTTCCGAGGGGCCCGCAAAAGCAGATGCGATACCAACTTGACCGGCGACTTCTTGTTTCGCCATAGCGACCCATGCGTTACCGGGTCCAGCAATTACGTCGACAGCCTTTAAGCTCTCGGTTCCATAGGTCATCGCTGCTATCGCTTGAACTCCGCCTGCCAGAAAAACTTCTGCCACGCCGCAAAGATACGCAGCAGCTAATACCACCTGCGAGGCCTCACCGTCTCTGCCAGGTGGAGTACACAGGACCACGTCTTGCACTCCAGCCGCTAATGCAGGAAGTACAGTCATCAAAACTGTAGATGGATAAGTCGCTAAGCCGCCCGGCACATAAACACCAACACGGTCAACAGGCTGAGCCACGCTGCTAATTGAAACTCCCCCAGAATCTTGAGCATGTTCATTGCGCACTTCGCCAACGTGGAAACTTAGAATCCGGTCATGCGCAACCCTCAAAGCTTCTCGCAACGACTCGCCGATCATATCCCAAGCTTCTTCAAGCCTATGTCCGCTGACCACAGCAACTGGCACGTCGACGCCGTCAAACCTTGTGGTCAGCTCACGAACAGACTTATCCCCTCCCAGACGCACTTCGTCTAACAATTCTCGAACAGTTTCGCGAGGTGCAATTGAATCTATCGCCAACTGAGGCAGCAGCTCAGCAAGCGGTTTTTTTGTTCCTCTAAGATCCAGCCGGTTGAACACACTTTTGATAGTACCGCCCAACTAGCTGTGACCTAATGCTGATTAACAAACTGATTGCTAATTTCAAGGCTATGGTTTCACCATGGTTACGAAAGCAGAGCTATCTTCTATTGAAACTGCGGTCCAAGAGCTAGGAGAACGCTTAGTCGCGTCAGCAGATGAATTGCTCGGCACAATCAACGAAAATGTAGCTGTCGATCTCTATGAAGTGGACCGCAGCCTTAGAATGGCACGTAGAAGGTTATCTAAAGCTGCCGAAGGTTTAAAAAATTAGGTCTTAGTGCCTGACAGCACCTCTGAGAGTTCTACTATTTTCCTAGCTCTTGTCAGATGCGGGACATCTACCATTGTGCCTTTATAGCTGAATGCCATAAGGCCCTTTGCCTCGTTCTCAGCAAACAAAAGCAAAAGTTCTCTAGCCTCTGATACCTCAGCTTCAGATGGAGTAAACGCTTCGTTCACGATATTAATCTGATTTGGGTGAATCGTAATTTTCCCAGTGAATCCCATTGCGGCTGAGGCCAGACATTCAGCTTTCAAACCATCCGGATCATTAAAATCAACGAAAACCGTGTCCAGCGGCTGCTTGTGCCAAGCCGTCGCACCAACTAGGCACATTATTCGTGCATATTCAAAGACCGGCAGATATGCGCCATGCAGGTCTCGATTCCCTCGCGATCCAATCGCAGCAGAAAGATCTTCCGCTCCCCATGTCAACGCGTCCACTCGTTTATGCGATGCCAGATCCTTTATATTCAGCAACCCAAGAGGCGTCTCAGTTCCCAGAACTAGTAGCTTCACGGACCCAACATCATACCCATTACTAATTTCATGCCCTTCGATTATTTCATCTAACTGATCAATTTCAGCCGAAGAATTCACCTTAGGAACAAGGTATGCATCCGGAGGATGGGCCATAGTCTCAGCTATGTCTTCTTCAGCCCAAGGACTGTGCAAATCATTAATTCGCACTACTTTCTCTTGTCGTCCAAAATCTACGTCCTTAAGCCATGCAGCGACAACGGACCGAGCGGTGCTCTTATTATCTGGAGTTACAGCGTCCTCAAGATCAAGAATCAGGCTGTCAGCTTCTGTACCTAATGACTTATTTAACATTTTCTCGTTTGCACCAGGTACGAAATGAGCCGCCCGTCGAATTGTCATAATCACTCCTTGCGATACAGCTTGTAGTACTAACTTAGTAAACTTGCCTAGACCATAAACGCGCTAGGACAGAAATCATTCAATAAACAGACATCGCAATTAGGGTTCCGAGCAAAACACACTTGCCGTCCGTGCAGAATTAGCCTGAGACTAAACTCGCCTCTTTCTTTTTTGGGGATTAACGGATTCAACACCATCTCAACTCGCTCAGGATCCTCTTCGTCCGTGAGAGATAACCGACGGGCCAACCGCCCAACATGTGTATCTACTGGGAGTCCCGGTAATCCGAAAGCCACGGATCTAATAACGTTTGCCGTTTTCCTACCTACCCCCGCCAGCTCAACGAGCTTTTTCCTACTCTCAGGGACTTCACCATTGTGAGAATCCAGTAACTGATTTGCCATTCGCGACAAATTTTTCGCCTTATTCCTGTAGAAACCAGTTGAACGAACTAATTCTTCCAAGTGAGCAAGCTCGGCTGATGCCATAGCAGAAGGATCCGGATAGTAGTCAAATAAAGCTGGTGTCGTAGCGTTAACTCGAACGTCGGTGCATTGAGCGGACAGAATTGTCGCAACTAAAAGTTCGAAAGCATTACTGTGCACCAGCTCGCAATGTGCATCATATTCTTTTGATAAACGAGCATGTATTAAAGCAGCCCGCCCTGCTGGTGATCTTGGTTTACCCATCGCCCACTCACGTCTAAACAAATTTCGATCTTATCGATAACCATGTTTGTTATTACTCCAATAGATAGCACTATATGAGGTACGTTTGACCCCGTGGACGAAGAATCAAAAATCACAATTGGCACCGACAGGAGCGGCACAACTATAGAAGTCGATGCTGAGCAATGGACTGAAGGCGCTCTATTCAAGGCCTTAGAAAAAATCTTAGATCAACACAATGGGGAAATTTCGCTTTGGATTGATAATCCAACCCCAGCTACTGATTCTGATCTGCAACAGCTCAAATTCACTTTTGAGAGAGACCTCTTCCGAATGGACTGCGAGTTACCCCTAGAGACAAATACTCGAATCGAGACTAGGTCGTTTCGCCCAGGCCAAGACGAAGAAGAATGGTGCACCATAAATAACAAAGCTTTTTCTTGGCATCGAGAACAAAGCGGCTGGACCGTAGAGATGGTTCGTGAACGACAGTCAGAAGATTGGTTCGATCCTGAAGGATTCCGAATTTACGAAACCGATGACCAACTAGCTGCATATTGCTGGACTAAAATTCACAAGAATCAGGAAAGCCACGTAGGTGAGGTTTACGTGATCGCTGTTGACCCAAAATACCATGGACAGGGGCTCGGGCGAGCCTTAACTCTTGCCGGCTACCAACACTTACATTCCACCGGGATCACAAAGGGAATGCTCTATGTCGATGCAGAGAACATCGCTGCTGTAACCCTTTACAAAGACATTGGCCTCACAGTTGGCTTAGTGCGCAGGCTGTATACGAATCAAATTAATTGAATGCAACCGCACACCATTTACATATTTACTACACCAGAAATCAAGCTACCGATGCCATAGATTGCCGCAGCCGCCATGCAAGCAATGCCGACGTGTCGAAAGATGTTTTTAATGATTGATCGTCCAGTTACTAGTGCTATTGCAACCCCGATTGCCGCGGCCGCCGCTATCGCTAGTGAGAGAGATCCAATCATGGCTGTATTACCCGAGCTAATCAGCCAAGGAAGGACCGGTATTACGGCACCAACGCTGAACGAAAAAAATGACCAAGCTGCAGTGGAAAAAGGTGATGCCAAATCACCTGGAGACACCCCAAGCTCTTCACGTACGTGAACTTCTAGAGCCACTTCAGGATTCTCCATTAGTAGATTAGCCATTTCGAGAGCCTGCTTCGGAGCCATTCCCCGCTCAACGTAGAGCTCCGCCAACTCTTCTGCCTCTTCTTTTGGGTCTTCTGCAAGAGCTTTCTTCTCTTTATCTATTTCTCGTTCCACTAAATCATTCTGAGCTCGAACAGAAACATACTCGCCTGAAGCCATTGAAATCGCACCGGCTAACAATCCTGCTAAACCGGCAGCTTGCACAACGCCAGCTGACGCATCGGCTGCTGCGAGTCCGATAATCAGAAGAACATTTGACACTAAGCCGTCTGAGGCACCAAACACGGCCGCCCTGACTCCACCCCCGGCAATGTTTCTATGATGGTCGTCATATCGGTGCCCGGACATGAAATACAGAATATCGGCGTACCCTCTTAAGCGTGACCACTCGTTATGAACTATCCCGAAAAGAGTTAACTGAACTTTTAGACGGCGAACCCAAGTATCGCGTTGATCAAGTTTGGGATGGGCTTTACTCTCAGTGCAAAGAACCTCAGGAAATCACTAACGTCCCTAAACAATTACGAGTAGCTTTTAGCGAACTTTTACCTGCGGCTCTAACACTTGTGCGAGAGACTGAGGCCGATAACGGAGCAACGGTTAAACAACTTTGGTCATTGCCAGATGGTCTACTCGTCGAATCGGTACTGATGCACTACCGACACCGGTCAACGGTCTGTGTTAGTTCTCAAGCAGGTTGCGCTATGGGATGCAGCTTCTGCGCCACTGGTCAAGTTGGTTTCGACCGCAACCTGACAACCGGGGAGATAGTTGAACAAGTCATTCGATCTTCTCAACGCGCAGGCGATAAACGTATTGACAACATTGTTTTCATGGGAATGGGAGAACCGCTAGCAAACTTCGAGTCAGTTTGGAATGCTGTTACTCGCATCAATTCAGACATGGGGATCGGGGCAAGGCACATAACTATGTCCACCGTTGGTGTGGTGCCTGGTATTAAACGGTTGGCTAACGAAGACTTACCCATAAACCTCGCGGTGTCTCTTCACTCTGCAAACGACCAAACGCGTAACAAGATCGCCCCCATAAATAAGACTTACCCTCTGAGAGAACTTGCAGATGCTCTCCAATTTTATATGCGCCAAAAAACGAGGCGAATTAGCTTTGAATGGGCCATGATCGAAGGAATAAACGACTCGGACACTGACGCCAAACAGCTAGCTTCCTATTCACTTCCGCTGCGGGCGCACGTGAATCTCATACCATTGAATAGCACTCCTGGTTACCAAACTAAGGGAACTGATCCGAAAAGAATTCTTGAATTTAGAGACCTTCTAGACTCCTTAGGGGTAAATGCGACAGTGCGAAATACAAGAGGTAGCGATATTGATGCTGCCTGCGGACAATTGCGAGCCGAACAGCAAGTAGTGCTCAAAACTCGTCGATCGGCTAAATCAAGTTAATTAGCAGTTCCTAACGCACAGGTAGACATATCTCATGACATGCGATTATGAATTGAAAAAATTACCAGACTTAAAACCTAGAGCCTTACGAGAGTTCGTGTGTCCACGTGGATTGCAATAGCGTATCCTAGAACCCGAGGTCGATATTGGGGTCGCCACAAAAGATAGGGCAGCCGATCAGGAGATGTCCTCGTTACCAGGTAGGCACTTCATCATTGATTATTAACCGGACAGGAATGTTGGCGCGATTATGGAGTTGCTGGGTCGCACTGGGTAGCCACAACATCCACCAATAGTAACTATTGTCATAATAGTATTGTTCCAACGCGCAGAGGCTTATAAGAAAGCAGGTCAGAATCATGGAAATAGCTGATGACACAAGCATCGACGTTTTAGAGGCAATTAAACAACGTAAGTCGATCAGAGCTTTTAAGCCAGACCCTGTTCCCAAAGAAAAGCTCCTGGAGCTCTTGGAGATTGCACAGCGCGCACCTAGTGGCACCAACACGCAGCCTTGGCACGTTTATCTGTGCGCCGGCAAAGTAAAAACTGCGATCACTAACGACGTGTTAGCAATGGCAGGGAGCGGTCAAGGTGCAAGCTACGAGGACTTAGGCTACTACCCGCCTGTTTGGGATGACATCCACAACAGCCGGCGGCGAGCCGTGGGGTGGTCCCTCTATAACTTAGTTGGCATTGAAAAAGGTGATCGAGACGGGAGCGCTAGGCAAGCTATGCGAAATTTTCATTTCTTTGACGCGCCCGTGGGGATATTCGTAACAATTGACTCGTATCTGGGGCGAGGGAACTGGGCTGATGTCGGCATGTACATACAAACTCTCATGCTTGCAGCTAAAGGGCTAGGACTTGACACCTGTCCCCAAGCAGCGTGGGTCCCATATCAGGAACCTGTTATCCGTCATCTTGGGATTCCCGACAACGAGTCGTTGGTGAGCGGCATGAGTCTTGGTTGGGCAGACCCTACGAAGATCGAAAATACCCTGATAAGCGAACGGGAAAAGGTCTCAGAGGTAGCTCGCTTCGAAGGTTTCTAAGGCTGCCCATATTCCGGCAGCTGCGTTCCCTGGCATTTTCACTTTGATAGCCCAACGACTTCGACGCGAGAGCAGAACCAGCCACGATGAAGTTGTGGTCGTTCTGCACGACATTTCAGAAACTTTGGAGTTCATAGACGACAATCTGATGCGTACGGGTGAGCGGCAACGAAAGCACCAGAACTGGCATAACCCTAAGAACTAGGGCTTTAAGCGATACGCACTTGTGAATAGTTCATTCAAAAGATTTTTACCAGTTACGCAACTAACGCTAGGAATTTCAAAAGACACAGGACTTGCGGGCGACCTAGCTAACATAGGTTACGGAGGCAAATTCTGTGAGTTCGCAAAATTTACGATGGCTAAACCCAACGCAACCCCAAACTCTCTACAGCGCAGTTATGCTTTCATACTTTCGCGCTGTGGGAATGGTTCTATTTGGCAGTGCCTACTACCGTCAACTTCCACTTGACTTGTTCGGTTCGGGAGTGGCAACGCTATTCGCACTTTTCCTTACTGGAACTTTTGTAGCTGGCGGCATCGGAATTACGAACGAACGGAAATGGGGATATATCTTCGCGTTGTTCTCCGCCTGCTATTCTGTCCTTGCTACGCTTTGGGTAGGCATAAACTTTAGCCTGGGCATGGGTTTCCTACTGCGCCTAATGTTCGACATCGTCTTGGTGGTTCTGCTCGTTCACCCTCATAGTCGATCCTACAAAAAAATTTGGTTCCGTTGAGTCATTAAGGTTTAGGTAGCACCAACCCACCCATAGACTTACGGTTATGACGACTCAGATAGACGGAATCGAAGACCTTAAGTCAAGAATCGGTAAACAATTGGGCTTTAGCGAATGGCACACAATCACTCCCGCCCAGGTCCAATTGTTTGCTGACGCGACTGGTGACCACCAGTGGATTCACCTTGATGAAGAAAGAGCAAAGGCCGGCCCTTTCGGAATGACCATTGCCCACGGCTACCTCACTTTATCTCTCGCCCCGATGCTCATGTCAGAAGCTTTTCTAATTGGCGGCGATGTTAAGATGGGCGTCAACTATGGAGCAAACAAACTCAGGTTCACAGCTCCAGTTCCAGTTGGTTCTCGAGTAAGAATGGGAGCGACGTTGCAAGCAGTAGAGGAATTTACTGGTGGAGCTCAATACATCGTAGAACTAATATTTGAAATAGAAGATTCGGAGAGGCCAGCCTGTGTAGCTGAATGCATTTACCGGGTCTACACATGAGAGTCGACTAGCACCATGGACAAGCTTCCCCAAGGGAAAGCCAAAGCAGCGCTCGTAGAAGACATGTTCGACCGCATTGCGCCTCGGTACGATTTAGTCAACAGACTAATGACGTTTCGACTAGACGTCAGATGGAGACGCAAAACAGTCCGGGCCCTCTCACTACCTAAAGGATCCAAAATTTTAGATCTGGCTTGTGGCACGGGCGACATGTGCAATGACCTATTAGCTGCTGGGTTGTCTCCGATTGGTGTTGACTTCAGCCAAGGAATGTTAGGAGCTTCTCGTACATTAGCCCCACTCGTTCGAGCTGATGTTTTATGCTTGCCGCTCTCTGAAAGTAGTATTGACGGCGTTACCTGTGGATTCGCCTTGCGAAACTTTACTAATCTAGATTCTTTTTTTCAAGAGATAAGTCGAGTCGTAAAGCCCGCAGGCCGAATAGCGCTGCTTGATGTAGCTCAGCCAAAGAGCAGAATTTTGAGAACTGGCCATACTCTATACTTCGGGAAAATAGTGCCGTTAATCGGCTCAGCTCTTTCAGATAAATCTGCATACAGATACCTCCCAAAGTCCGTGAGCTACCTTCCCCCACCTGATGACATGATGCAGTCGCTCAAAGATTCTGGGTTCAGAGATGCCAAGCGCCAATTGTTAAGCGGCGGTATTACACAAATGATTACCGCCACAAGAGACCTTTGAACTAACCTATTGTCCGACCATTAGACCAACTGCCATAGCCAGTCCCGTGACCATCTGCACTTTCCCCGTTGCGCCAAGTACCGCTATAAGAGCTTCTCCTTTAGCTCCTTTAGC
>PCCJ01000054.1 GCA_002731665.1 Actinomycetota bacterium
CATGTTCATCGGTGGCGATGGCGGGGAGGCTTTCATTCAGATGGCGGGTCCTTATGGAATGGACCTCACCTTTATTCAAGAAGAGGTGGGGCAAGCGTCAGCTTGTAAAATGGTCCGTTCCGTCACAATGAAGGGTATCGAGGCGCTTTATCTGGAATGTATGCAGGCGGCGCGCCATTTTGGTATTGAAGACGAGGTGCTGGATTCCGTTATAGAATCCATGAAAGGTCGCGATTGGCGGGAGAAGTGTGATTTCAATATGCCTCGCTCGGTGATCCATGCCAAACGCCGCTCTGATGAAATGGATAATGTAGCCGAGACGCTTCGGGAAATCGGCCAAGAGCCGCGCATGGCCGAGGCGACGGCCGAGACGCTTCGCTGGTGTGCCTCTCTCGGTTTGAAGGAAAAATACAAAAACCATCTCGCCTCGGGCTATTCGGAGGTGCTGGATGCCATCGAAGATGCCAAGCAAAAACAGCCAACCTGAAGGAAAAATCAATATGGCTAAAGCTCTGATAAAGAATAACCCCAAAACGCGCATTGGCTCCGGTCATGGACGTACTGATATCCTTACAATGCGCGGCACAGATACGCTTAACGATATCGTTGGCGTTCGCAGCTTTAGTGAAACATTTTACTTCATCGTAACCGGCCGCTTCCCTAGCACGGGCGAACTGACCTGCTTCGATGCGTGCATGACAGTATTGATGGATCACGGCCTGACCCCGGGCGCGTTGGTGGCTCGCTTTGTCGAGGATTCCATACCGGATGATATGCAAGTGCCCATCGCGGCAGGCCTACTTACTGTCGGTAACCGTCATGTGGGTACGATGTCCGGGGCAGGTAAACTACTCGCCGAAGCCATTGCTGAGGGTGAAAAGCCGGAGGCATGGGCCAAACGGACGGCGGAGCAGTTCCGCGAGCAAAAGCTCCATATACCCGGTTTTGGGCATCGCCATTATAATCCGACGGACCCGCGGGCGCAGCGCTTATTTGATGTGGCCGAGGCGGCGGGTTGTGCGGGCGAAGGGATAAAACTTATTCATGTATTGTCAGAAGCCATCGATGAAGTAATGGGACGGCACCTGACGTTGAATGTCACCGGTGCAATGGGGGCGGTTCTGACTGATATTGGTTGGCCGATGGCGGCCATGAGAGGCGTAACGGTGGTGAGTCGTGCGGCCGGCCTGACCGGCCATATCTATGAGGAAAAGCAGGAAGGCCTAACCCGGCCCCTGATGCGCTATGCCAATGAGACCTTCAGTGCAGGTTGGGATGAGCAGGGGGATTAGGGGTATGCCCGGCGCACTTGAGGGAATAAGAGTGATTGAAATCGCGGGCTATATCAGCGGTCCGTATGCGGGGATGATGCTGGGCGACATGGGTGCTGAAGTGGTCAAGGTGGAGCCGCCGAAACGCGGTGATCCCTTTAGGCGCTGGGGTAGTGGCAAACTTAGCCCAAATTTCGAGGCGCTAAACCGCAACAAAAAAAGCGTAGCGCTTGATTTGAAGTCCGATGAGGGCAAGGCGGGCGCTCTCAAATTATTGAAAGAAGCGGACGTGGTTATCGATAACAATCGAGCCGGTGCGCTTGCGCGGTTGGGCCTTGACTGGGAGACGCTTCATGAGCTGAACCCGCGCCTGATTTATTGTTCGATTACCGGCTATGGAGCATCCGGCCCGTATTGTGATTGGCCGGGCTTTGACACGATAGGTCAAGCTATGGGGGGCTTGCTTAGTCTGCTCACCGAGCGGGATAGGCCGCAGCCTATGGGCTACTCCTTCTCCGATCACCTGGCCGGCAGCTCTGCGTTTCAGGGTGTCATGGGGGCCTTGTTTGCCCGTGAGCGCACTGGCCGTGGGCAATTGGTGGAAACATCTTTGATGGAGGCCACCGTCTCTGCCATTGGTGAAAATGCTACCCGCTATTTCATGGATGATAAGGTTCCGGACCGTGCGCTCCGAACCCATATAGCCCAAGTTTATGCTTGTACCGGGCGAGATGGGTTGCCCTTTGTTATTCACATGTCGTCGCCGCCCCATTTTTGGGAAGAATTGACGAATGTGGTCGGCCACCCGGAGTGGCGAGAAGACCCCCGGTTTTCTGGATGGAAAGAGCGGCAAGATAATTACGACGCATTAAAAGCCGAACTTGATGCAGCCTTTGCGATGGATGATCGGGCTGTATGGCTAAAAAAGCTGCGCGATGCGGATGTACCAGCGGGTGCGTTATATAACTTGGCGGAAGTCTTTAGAGATGAGCAGGTGCGGCATCTAGCTATGAAGCAGGATGTGCCTCATGCTAGTGGGCAGATAGTGCCTTTGGTCCGGCCCGCTGTAAGATTGAGCGAGACGCCGCTTGCAATGCGTCATGCTGCACCCGAATTAGGAGCGGATAACGACGCTTTGTTAGGCGAGGCATCGGACAAAGGTCATTAGCTCAGCATGGGCGTAGCGCTGGGTTGCGGCACGGTCTATCGTAAGCGGATATTTTAGGGGGAGCTATGCACGCACTAGCTAAAATTATTGCAGAACATGCGGGAAAGTCCGGTGTCGAGGTGGGTGAGATTGTTACTGTCGAGCCTGATTGCCTGATGTGTCACGATCGGGGCATCGCGAAGGTGGCGCGCCGGTTTGAACAGATGGGTGGTACAAAGGTTTGGAATGCAGATAAGATTGTTGTGATTTTTGACCATGTCTATCCGCCACCGCGAATTCAAGATGCGGAAAGTCAAGCCAAATCGCGTTCTTGGATGGAGGCGCAGGGTATTAAGAATTTTTTCCCGGGCGATGGGGTCTGCCATATTGTCATTCCCGAAAAAGGCTTTGCCTATCCAGGCTCGCTTTCTGTGGGCTCGGACTCTCACACTGTCACCTATAGCGCGCTTGGGGCATTTGCTACGGGCATGGGACATTCGGATTTAGCATCCACAATGTGTATAGGCACTACCTGGCTACGGGTACCGGAAACCGTCCGTGTCGATGTGCATGGCAAAATGTCGCCTTGGGCTGAAGCGAAGGACGTACTACTTAAAATGCTTGGCCAATATGGAGAGGCCATGTGCACCTATCAGGCGGTTGAGTATGCAGGACCTGCGGTGGAGGCCATGAATATGGATCACCGGCTTACCATGTGTAACCTCGCCATCGAGATTGGCGCAAAGACGGGCTATATCGCGCCCGACGATGTGACTTGGGAATACATGAAGGGGCGCAAAGATCGTGATCTTTGTTCGCCCCAAATAACCGATTCTGACAAAGATTATGAAGCCATCTACGATTTAGATGTAGAAGGCTTGGAGCCAATGGTGGCGCTGCCGCATGACCTTGCGAAAGTGGAACCTGCCTCGCAACTTGCCAGCGTTAAAATTGACGAAGCTGTGCTAGGTACGTGCACAGGCGGTCGGCTTGAGGATTTCCGAGCTGCCGCCGCTGTGCTCAAAGGCAACAAGCTACACCCACGTACGCGCATGATCGTCAATCCCGGCTCGACGGAGATTTATTTGGCAGCTATGAACGAGGGTATCATCCAAACCCTTGTTGAGGCCGGTGCGGATATTGGTTCTACTGGTTGCGGCCCGTGTAGCGGCTGCCAACTTGGTATGCTCGGGTCTGGTGAAGTTTCGATCACTTCGTCCAGTCGCAACTATCTCGGCCGCATGGGTAGTCCCGAAAGCCAGATCTATGTAGCCTCGGCTGCTACCGTGGCGGCCTCAGCTGTAGCGGGAGAGATCGCGCCGCCGGTAGCGGTGGTGAAATAGCCTTTTAACTGGATACGAAGTGCCCGGCACAGCTTGCTGATTCTTTGGCGGTTATGTCGCCTTTGGATTTAATTCTGATGTTTTCGCTCCATTCTTTGGAGCCTACTTCCCCTGGTAAGTGATCAGGGGTTATAGGAACGGGGCGAACAGAAATTTTGTTTTGGTGAGGGTCATTTTCTTTCCTTTGCATCTTGAATCGCAGGTCCATTCTATTTGACGTGATAGTTCGAGGAGCAAAAGGCGTGGTATATTATTGAGAGTCAAGACGGGAGAATAAATATCATGAGCATCAAAGGAAAAGCCTGGGTGTTTGGTGAAAATATCAATACCGATCAAATTTTTCCGAAACGTTATTTTAAGCCGGTTTATGACCCGGGCGAAATGGCGACCCATCTTATGGAAGGTGCTGATGAAGAATTTCCTAGAAAGGTAGGAGATGGAGACATTATCGTCGGCGGAAATAACTTTGGTTGCGGGTCGAGCCGTGAAGAAGCTCCAGGTGCGATGACAGAAGCAGGTGTGGCTGCTGTGATGGCGCCGAGTTTTGGGCGAATATTTTTGCGAAACTCGATCAATCTCGGGCTGCCAGCGGTTTATGTGACGGATATCGATCAACATGTTTCTACCGGTGATGAGGTGGAGTTGGATTTGGAAGCTGGCGTAGTTCGGAACCTTTCTACCGGCTACGAGACGACATTTCAGCCGATCAATCCGGAGCTAATGAAGCTGATGGAGGCCGGCGGTCTGGTGGAATACACTAGGCAGGTGCTTTCGGAAAAGAACGTTTAAAGAATTTTCTTAAAAGAAAAGTGCGAGGAGATTTGATGCCCAATAATAAAGGCAGGGATGATGCGCGCTTTTTGGGCGCGGCTCAGGGCATGGGTTCTATGGCGCTTGATGAGAGTTTTACTACCCGTCCGGAAATTCGTGGGCGTTTCGGGGTAGTCACTTGTACCCATTGGATCGCGTCTGCTGCCGGGATAAATATGTTAGAGCGCGGCGGCAATGCTTTTGACGCAGCGGTTTCGGTTGCCTTTGCGTTACAAGTTGTCGAACCTCACTTGAATGGGCCGGGCGGGGAAGCGCCAATCATTTTTTACGATGCAAAATCGGAAGAAGTAAAAGTCATTTGTGGCCATGGCCCAGCCCCTTCGGCTGCTACTTTTAAATATTTTTGCGACATTGGCGTTTCCATGGTGCCGGGTTCGGGCTTGTTGCCGGGCTGTGTACCCGGTGCGTTCGATGCTTGGATGACCTTACTACGCGATTACGGTACGATGAGTGTACGTGATGTACTCACACGTGCCATCGATTTGGCACGGAATGGGTACCCAGTTTTGCCCCGTATTCCGCCGTTGTTGGAAATGCTTCGTGACTTATTTGAAACAGAGTGGACCACGTCGGCAGAAATTTATCTGAAGAATGGCGAAATTCCAAGTTCGGGTTCACTCTTTAGCAACCTGCTGATTGCAGACACTTATGAACGGATCATCAAAGAGGCCGAGTCCGTCGGTGGTAATCGTGAGTGCCAAATTGAGAAGGCGCGTGAGACTTTTTACAAAGGCTTCGTCGCCGAGGAGATCGACCGTTTCTATCGGACCGAAGTACTAGATACGACTGGTCAGCGGCAGCGCGGCTTGCTTACCGGCGAGGATATGGCGAATTGGCAGGCTCCAGTCGAAGACCCACTCACCTATGATTATCTTGGGTATCAAGTATGCAAACCGCAATCGTGGAGCCAAGCGCCGGTGTTTCTTCAACAGCTAGCGTTACTTAAAAACTTTGATTTGGGTTTAATGGAACCAAACGGGCCTGACTTTATTCACACGGTCGTCGAGTGCACCAAGCTAGCAATGGCCGACCGTGAAAAATTCTACGGTGACCCGGCCTTTGTTGATGTGCCCTTCGATACGCTGCTATCAGATGGCTACAATGACTTGCGCTGCAAGCTTGTGAGCGGGGATGCTTCGTATGAGCTGCGTCCAGGTGATGTTGATGATTTCGGTGGACCCACCTTTTTCAAGACTCTGGCTGACGTAGATTTCGGTCTAGATATGTCTTCTCATAAAGGTGATACCTGCCATTTAGATACTATTGACCATTACGGCAATATGGTGGCCTCCACACCAAGCGGCGGCTGGTTCCGTTCTTCGCCTTGCGTTCCCAATCTTGGCTTTCCGGTCGGTACGCGTGGTGAAATGTTCTGGGTCATGGAAGGGATGGAAGATCATCCCAATGCCATCTCACCAGGTAAACGGTCGCGTACTTCGTTATCACCGACCATTGCGCTCAAAGACGGTAAACCGGCGCTTGCGTTCGGAACGCCGGGTGGTGACAGGCAGGATCAGTGGGGTATGAACTTCTTCCTGCGTCGTGTCCATTTTGGTATGAACCTACAACAGGCAATCGATTATCCCAATTTTAGCACCAAGCATGGGCCTAGTTCCTTTTATCCACGTCTTTCGCAGCCGGGAAATCTTACTCTTGAGGCGCGAATGCCCGAAGAGACTATCAAAGAATTAGAAAAGCGAGGCCATGACGTTAAGGTGACTGGACCTTGGAGCCAAAGCCGGGGCGTCGCTGCCGGAATCGATCACGAAGAAGGTGTGTTGCTAGGCGCGGCCAGTCCAAGGTCTATTCAAAGCTATGCGATTGGTTGGTAGGAGGGCGGTTTATGAGAAGTACCCAACATCAATGATTAAGTGCACCATGTGCATGACACTCTTTTAACGTTGTCAGGACTACTCCCGTTGTTGAGAGTTTAATTCTTCGCGTGTGCGGCGGCTGAATTACCTGCAAGTCTTCCGAAGACGGACCCAGCGACCAAGCCTGTACTACCCGGGTAGTTGAAATAGAATAACCCGCCTACGAGTTCTCCAGCAGCGTAGAGGCCCGGTATGGCCGTATCCTCAGTATCCAATACCTCGCCAGAATTATTAATTTTCAATCCACCAAATGTAAAGGTGATACCGCAACCGACGGAATATGCCTCAAATGGGGGTTCTGAGATCGTATTTGCCCAGTTAGTTTTTTCGACCTCCAGCCCTTTGGTGGTGCGTCCGTCCTTACCGTTTGGATCAAAGTCGGCATTCAGCTGACAAGCGTCATTATATTCCTTGATCGTTGCTAACATTTGCGCACTGTGCACATCAGGCATTTTATCAGCTAATTCCTCAAGGCTGTTTGCGGTGATCTTGGTGGCACCACGCGTTTTATATTCATCCCTCATCACATGCTTCACTTGAGAATCAAAAATCTGCCACGCGAAACCACCAGGTTGCTGCATGACGATGCGCCCGTATTTGGCGTAGGTATAATTGCGTTCGTCGAACCCTTCATCGACGAAACGTTTGCCCTCCGCGTTGATCATTAGGCAGTAAGGATAGGAGTGGCGATAGCCCGCATGGGGTGTTTCTAGTTCGCCAAAGTCTGTGGCGTAACGCTCCCAAGAGACTGCATGACAGCCTGACCATTGGCCATAAGATTGGGCGCCGATATCGAGGGCCATATTGATGCCATCGCCAGTATTGTATCGAGTACCCCGTACCTTTGCGCTATCGAAGCCGGGCCCGAGGTATTTAGTGCGCATCTCTCGGTTGGCTTGGAAGCCACCGCAAGCGAGCACAAC
>PCCJ01000055.1 GCA_002731665.1 Actinomycetota bacterium
CCCCAGTGGACTTTCTTACGTCTTCAAAATACAAAATATTTTTATTAGTTTTTGCTAGCTCCCTGAAACCGAGTGCAGGCCCACCTGCTATCGAATCTCCTCCCACATAGATACGTAATGGCCTAGCTAGAGTTGCTTTCGGGAGCACCGAATAATGATTCTCTCTAGTCCAATAATAATAAAGCTCTTCGGAACCAAGATTTAGACCAGCGCTCAGATCCGGCCATCTAATATCAGGAGCGCTCCAGCTTCGGGCAGCTGCGGTAAACCCAAACATATTATTCTCGCCGTTAATCGACTCCCTCATATCCGCAGCTAAGTACGGATTACCTTGAGTTACTGTGTCTCCTCTAAATGCTGCAACAGAGCCCACTAGCCCAAAAGCACCTAACGACAGAGCAGCTGAAAGCCAAAGAATTTTAAGTCTCAAGACGTTTCAGGCCCACCGCTTAGATCAACGATTTTTCCAAGTTCATTCATTAAATATCGAGACAGTCGCTGCCCACCGAAAGAGCTCAAATGTACGCCATCGCTAAGGCGAGCATCAACAGTCTGTCCGTCATTAGAAGCTAAATACTTTGAATATTCGCCATTTTCGTCGCTAAAAAGCTCAGATATTTTAACAAAATAAACCTGCTCTCTCTTAAGCGCTTCTTTTTCGTAAATCAAATTTAGCCGCTTCATTTTGTCATCAAAGGCTTCTGACTTCATCGGCGGTTGGGGAACCCACATCACCAACCGGTTCGAACCTTTTGATACAAGATCCATGATCTCCCCGACCCTTCGCGAATACTCTTCTATCCACTCATTGCTGAAGGTCTCGTACCATGCTGTCGGCGGCACAAACATAGATTGGCCATCATTCCCCCCAAACATCATCACCACTACATCCGGATCCTCATCTTGCATTATTTCTGTCACACGAGTTGGCCAGTCATAAAAATCAGGGCGAACAAGACCACTAGATAAAACCGATTCCGACTCTGCTTCAATCACATCCGAAGACTCAGCATAAGCAACTAATGTCTCACCAAAAAATTGAACCATCGAATCACCTAAGATCCAGAGTTTCAAACGGTTAGAAGAGCTCGGGCCGGGCGAAACTTCAGGATCCGCAGAGAGATTGTCAGCTTCATCCAACACCCCGATTTGCTCTGAGCCATTGCTGTCAGAATTTAATTTTTCTGTGTTAAGTCCTTGAGAGTGAATGGCTGACTCCTCGACTACCACGCTTTCGAAGTCTTCGTCTGGCAATTTGCCTAGAGGCTGACCAGTTTTCTCACCTCGTAGTAGACCATCTATTAGTTCTTGCGGTCTAGTCAAACCGAGACTTCCCGCTACCTTCTCTATCGGCGTCCACAAAGCGATCGAAAGAGTCCGATCTCTTCCTAGGGGTTTGGACTGAGCTTCTTCCAACAAAATTTTAGAATTAAGAAATGAAGCAAGCAGCAAGCCCAAGAGACCCCAAGCTAATACCTTACCCGCCGGTGTACCGAGTTTTTCGGGTTGTTCTTGAGACACATCTACCATCGTTACATTTAGTTTTTCGTCATATCAGAATTGGAAATATATAAACGGAGCAACACCATCAGGGCCCAACCAGTCAATGAATACAAGGCCCAAGGCAAAGAGTAAGGCCTGAGTTGGAGCACTTACTTCATTCGTCTTCGCCTGGAAAACCTCTCTTACCTCTTTAGAAACAAATTGCATTCCAATGGCTCCGAGGATCACTAACAACAAGGTACTTGTAACTAGGTCAGTACCGAACCTGAAGGAGAAAAGTCCGCCGAGCATAGTTAGCGCATCACCTACTGATGGGGCCCTAAAAAAAATCCAAGCTAGGCATACAACGTGAAAAGTTGTCATCCAACGAATCAGAGACCAGATCCGAGGGGAAAAAGGGTTTCTTATCTGAGACTCATTAATCCGTTCACTAACAATGCGCTCTACAACAAGTGCTAGCCCATGGATTAAGCCCCAGACTAAAAAAGTTCCTTTGTTCCCATGCCATAGACCACCCAAAATCATGGTAAGCATCAAGTTTGCATATAACCTTCTTCTCGTTCCCCTGCTACCTCCTAGCGGTATGTACAAATAATCTCGGAGCCATGCGGACAGCGTTATATGCCAACGATGCCAAAAGTCTTGCAGTGACTTAGCTCTATATGGAGAATCAAAATTTTGTGGGAATCTAAAGCCCAGAAGCAACGCTACTCCTATGGCGATATCTGTATAGCCCGAGAAATCTGCATAGATTTGAATTGCATAAGCGTAGACGCCGACCATAATGTCCGTCGAGCTATAGCTCGACGGGTTGGCAAAAACATCCTGAACAATAACGTCTGCCAAGTAGCTAGAAATAACAACTTTTTTGAATAAACCACCAAGGATTAGACGATACGCAGTTGCAGATTGAAGGTATCGAGGATCTGAACGAGTAGACATTTGAGGTGCCATTTCAGAGGCGCGTACAATCGGCCCGGCAACAAGCTGGGGGAAAAATGATAAGTAAACAGCGAAGTCCAATAAGGGCAGCGGCTCTATATCCTCTCTACCTACGTCAATCACGTAGCTGATAGCTTGAAAAGTAAAGAAAGAAATACCGATTGGTAATGTCAGGTCTAACAAAGGCAGACCTATATCAAAACCAACTTGATTCAAGCGATTAGAAATTTCTAGAACAAAAAAATCGTAGTACTTGTAAACACCGAGAAGACTTAGGTTCGCTATAACAGCAGTTTGCATCCAACGGCGAGCTAAAAAATTTTCAAGTTTTGCACTTTCGTCACTTATTTTCTTAGCGCAAAACCAGTTGATTGTGATCGAGGTACCAAGTAAGAAAACAAATCGCCAATTCCACCAGCCATAAAAAACTAGGCTGGCAGCGAGGATGACCATTTTCCACAAAAACGGCTTTTGACGAGTCATCCAATTTAGGACGAACACGATTACAAAAAATATTAGGAAAGTAAAAGTTGGGAACAACATAGTGGAATTTCAGATAGTCGCAGGCAAAGTTACCTGTCAATCAACGAAAATCAGGCACCATATTAATTATGACGGAACTTTCCGCTACAACCTCAGAGGTCATAGACCGTTGGATTGATGCTGACCCAGACCCATTAACGGCTAATCACATTGAAACACTCCGTTCTGACAGTGAAGGTTTCGATAGAGCATTCGGACAGCCACTGAGATTTGGAACCGCAGGATTACGAGGGAAAATGGGCCCAGGACCCGGTTCTATGAATCGGTTAGTCATGAGAGTCGCCGCAAAAGCAATTGCTAATCAACTTATAGCCGATGGCCTTGCTCAAAAGGGAATAGTTATTGGCTACGATGCTCGAATCCAATCAGACTTGTACGCACTAGATGCTGCGAGAATTTTTCAATCGATGAGTATCGAGTGCTTACTGGTAGACGGGCCGATACCGACGCCAGTTCTGGCTCGGTTAGTCGCTAGTCGCGCATCTGGAGCAGGCCTAATGGTCACCGCGAGTCACAACCCGAGATCTGATAATGGATGCAAACTGTACTGGTCAGATGGCTTGCAAATCCGACCGCCCCTCGACCAAAAAATCCAACGGTTAATGGACTTTCGCAATTTACCTAGGTCGAACGAGCTTGCGATTCCAGAGCTAGTGAAGAAGATAGAAGCAAGAGTAGCGATTTCAGAATATTTAGGAGGAGTAATAGAAAGAAGAGCTCACTCACCGGAACCCTTAGAATTTGTTTATACACCGCTTTGTGGTGTCGGAGCTGAGACTTTTGAGCTTGCATTTGCTGTAGCTGGCCTGACACCACCAATTATTGTTCCATCTCAACGGGAACCCGATGGGACGTTTCCTAATCTTCCCTTTCCAAATCCCGAAGAAACCGGAACGCTCGACGAGGCTTTCGTTACTGCAAACCATCATAATCTTGACTTGATTTTAGCAAATGACCCTGACGCTGATCGGCTCGGGGTCGCTATTCGAGATAAGAACAAGTGGCGTCAACTAACCGGAGATGAAATAGGTTTATTGCTTTGCGATTTTCGCTCACGTGAAACCAACGGTGCAAACCGAATTACTGCAAGCAGTATCGTTTCTTCTGATGCCGTCGCAGCTCTATGCAAAACACGAGACATAGAACACAAAAGAACGTTGACCGGCTTCAAATGGATAATGCTTCCTGTAATTGAAGAGCCTAACAAACAATGGATTTTTGGTTATGAGGAAGCGTTAGGGTATTCGGTCAATGATTTAGTTCTAGACAAAGATGGCATTGCAGCCGCCGTCGAATTCGTCCGAATGGCAGCTGGATTAAAATCAAATGGCTCGGGGCTGATTCAACGAATGGATGAACTAGCGTTAGAAATCGGAGTTTTCGAGAGCACACAGTTAAACATACGACTGCAAACCGATGAGTCCGAGAGTCAAATGATCACCTTACGCTCTAATTTACCTGAGTCAATCGGCTCAGAAACTGTCACTTTTATGGATGACTACCTAAGTCACCAAGGTTTAGGTAACTCAGACCTTTTGGTATTTTCGACGAACTTAGGTTCACGTATCTGCATTAGACCGAGCGGCACAGAGTCAAAAATTAAGATCTATATTGAGGTAAGGGATCTAAACGTTTCAACGACTAAAGACCTAGCAAAAGCGCGGCACCAGTGCAGAGAGAGACTAACTGCTATTGCCAATGATATTTCTTCTTGGTTCAACTAATTCTCAAGCTAGTTCTCCTACTAGCTGCCTCAAATTCGTTTCAGGTCGAGGGCCCATATGTGATATCACTTCGCCTGCTGCAATCGCTCCAAGCTTGCCACATCTCTCAAGCGGATATCCTTGAGCAAGACCATATAGTAACCCTGCAGCATACAAATCGCCAGCGCCGGTTTTGTCGACAACTTCGCACACATTTGCTGCCTCTAAGGACACAATCTCTGAATCACTTGCAATAACTGATCCTGTTGGGCCTTTAGTCACCGATGCTAGAGAAACAATACTTGTCGCTCTTTGTATAGCCAGACTGAGATCCTCAGTTTCAAACAGCGACAAAATTTCGTGGTCATTTGCCAGAAGAACATCGACATGGTCACTTATCAAATTAAGAAACGAATCACGATGGCGATCTACGCAAAATGAATCAGAAAGGGTCAAAGCGACTTTGGTATTCAAGTCAACAGCAGAAGCTGCTGCTTCCATAGCTTGTTTTGCCCAAGGTAAATCCCACAAGTACCCCTCCAAAAAAAGGATCTTAGCTCGTTGCACCAATCCTAGATCAACATCACTCGTGGTTAAACCGTTCGAAGCCCCCAGGAAAGTGTTTAAGGTCCGCTCACCGTCGGGAGTCACAAATATTAAGCATCTACCTGTTGAGTCCTCTCTTGGGGCACGCGGCGTGTTATAAAAAATTTTGAGCTTGGCCATATCTTTCGCAAAAATATCTCCTAAATCATCATCAGCGACACGCCCGATAAACCCGGCCGAGCCACCTAGAGAACCAACTCCTATCACAGTGTTGGCGGCAGATCCTCCTGAAACAGTTTTGCGCTCGGTTATCAAAGAATACAGCTCTGCTGACCTCTCACTATCTATAAGGTGCATAGCTCCTTTCGCGACGTTGATGCGTTCAAGAAATTCATTATTTTGATGAGATAGCACGTCAACGAGTGCGTTACCAAAACCTACGACGTCTAGCTGTTTGTCTGATCTATCCTTGTCACCAGCGCTATTACCCACCGAACTCACTTTCAATTCAAAAAATAAAATCCATATCCATGCTCTACTCTAACGAGACATTAAATGATAGCCCGCTAGTGTCGAGCAGGTGACTCAGCAAAACCAATATCGATTGCCCCGCAACATTCGACCTTATCGTTATGAATTGTCTCTTGAACCGGATCTTCAGTCCGCATCTTTTTCAGGTTCAGTAATCATTCACGTTGAGGTCGAAGGACCAACTAGCACTGTCGTTCTAAATGCTGCTGAATTAGATATTACGCAATGTTTCTTCGTTCAAGAGAACCGAATAGAAGCTTCAAATCTTAGCTTTGACTCCGAAAGCGAGAGAGTAACAATTGAGTTCCCCGAAAATCTGGCAAGCGGCACGGCATCAATAAGTTGCAACTTCGACGGAATTTTAAACGATAAACTTCGAGGTTTCTACCGTTCTACATACTCTGATCAAGATGGCAAAGAACACACCATAGCTACAACTCAGTTTGAATCGACTAATGCTCGAAGAGCTTTCCCGTGCTTCGACGAACCTGATTTTAAAGCTACATTTGAAGTTGACCTTATTGTCAATTCCAACCTTATGGCGATTAGTTGCGGCGAGTTAACTAACTCTGTTGACCTTGGCGACGGAAGACGTAAAGATAGTTTTGCACCGACGATGTCAATGTCTACCTACCTTGTCGCCTTCATCATCGGCGATTTGGAAGCAACAGAACCAATCGACGTTGATGGAGTTCCGCTACGCATAATTCATGTACCAGGAAAGGCTGAATTGACAGCATTCGGCTTAGAGGCCGGCGAGTTTTCGCTTCGGTGGCTAGTTGACTACTATGGTATCGATTATCCCGCAGGGAAGCTAGACCTTGTCGCTGTCCCAGATTTCGCTTTTGGAGCAATGGAAAATCTCGGCTGTGTCACTTTTCGAGAAACCCTCTTACTTGCAGATCCGGGCCGATCGACACAAGCAGAGCTCACGAGGATAGTCGATGTGATAGCTCATGAAATTGCCCACATGTGGTTTGGCAACCTCGTGACTATGGACTGGTGGAATGGAATTTGGTTAAAAGAAGCTTTCGCCACATTTATGCAGGTCGCAACTACAAATGCCTTCAAACCAGAATGGCGTCGCTGGGATAGCTTCAGCCTCGAGAAAGGAGCTGCGTTCGACACCGACGCTCTCAGTTCAACACGGCCGATTGAATTCGAAGTTGTTTCTCCCGAAGACGCGGAAGGAATGTACGACATTTTGACCTATGAGAAAGGAGCATCAGTAGTCAGAATGCTCGAACAATTTTTAGGTGAAAGCAACTTTCGTAAGGGTGTTAACAACTATCTCACAACACATTCATACAAAAACACGACGACGACAGATCTTTGGGATGCTCTCGAGGAGTCGACGGCTACGCCTGTGCGAGCGGCTATGGACAGCTGGATCTTTCAAGGTGGTCATCCAGTGGTTTCCGTAGCTAGCACTACTGATGGAATCCGACTAAGTCAACGTCAATTTTCATACGCCCAAGAGCCAAGCAACAAACTTTGGCATGTCCCAATTATTATTAAAGCGCTCGTAAATGGCGCATTAGTTGAACAAAGACTTCTGCTTGCAGAAAAGACAATCGAGGTTAGCTTTGATATCAGCCCAACCTGGGTGATTGTGAATGCAGGTGGGCACGGTTTCTATCGAGTCAGTTATGACAGCGCGCTTCTGGCTGATCTTTCTACTCGAGCCTTGGACGTAGCCTCCGCAAGCGAACGCTACGGCCTAGTTAACGATACGTTTGCGTCTGTTCTTGCGGGCGAGGTCTCGGCTGCTCGTTTCATCGCACTTGTTACGAACCTAGCTTCTGAAACAGATCTTGGAGTATGGCAAAAAATTTTAGCGGCCTTAGGCCACTTGCACTCTATAGCTGACTCGGCCGGAAGAACACGTCTGTCAATTCTTGTTCGGGACTTGAGCACAACAGCTCTTGGGATTCTTGGTTTCGAAGCAGTCGATGGTGAGCCAGCACTTGATCGAGAGCTGCGTTCTCTGCTCTTTCGAGCTGCAGGAACTATAGGCAAA
>PCCJ01000056.1 GCA_002731665.1 Actinomycetota bacterium
AGCCAGCGGTGGGGTTGTGATAGGAGTTGGTTTGCCCATATTTAACTTGGCTGGCCGTTACGTTCCTGCAGCCCGAGCTAGCTTGCTGCTGCTGAGCGAGATTGTCTTAGCTCCGTTTTGGGTTTGGTTGATTGTCAGTGAAACCCCAAAGCCCAATACTCTAATCGGGGGTTTAGTGATTCTCGTAGCATTGATTTGGGTAGCAACTCACCCTCTCTCGCCTGAAGCTGAGAACCGGCTTCATAGTTAAGTTTTCTTCGGTGCGAAAACTTTTTGAAACAACGTTGACGATCTATCTGCAGGAAACATTTTCATATCAGCTCGGGAATTGCCAATAAAAAGCGGGACCTTAAATCCGTGTAAGGAGCTCATCATCATGGCGTTGAGCTGTGCAACTTTGGCTTTAGCTCCTTGTTTACCAGTCGAAAATCCGTTATAAATCACGCTACCCCAAGCTGTGAGAATTTATCTCTACTTAATATTTAGGAGCGGTTTGATCTACCGTCGGACTTTGAGACAGCGTCCACAAAACGTTTATCGCCATTCAGAAGCTGTGAAGTAACTCAACCTGGTTGTGGGAGTTTGCGCGTGTTCACTATGGCCGTAAGTCACTTTCACGAACCACGAATGTGATCAACTCGGATCAAAAATGTTAGTTGGAGCGCGTCCGATATTATGACTGATAACGCTTGGTGTTAGGCCTACAGTGCGCAAAAATAAAACGTGTGGGTCATCGAAGCTGCGGACAAACCAGGCTTTTACCCTGGGTGCTCATTTGGGAGTACTTCTTCATCTGTTCTATATCTAGGATTGATTCAAGCGAGAGAGTATTGCTATAAGAACTAGTGAAAGTAGTAGATAATTCAGACGCAACTCGTTGACGTAATTCGCTGCTACGTTCTGACCCTATCTTCGCTAAAAAATTAGGAAGTAGCCAACCGGCCACACCCCATGCCATTCCATAGCTTCTTTTGAGGAGAGTGGGCCCTCGGTCGAGCCCACCATATATGTACAATTGCTTATGAGTTGTCGAGCCGTACCGACTGTATTCTCCGCCAGTTGAGCTGGCTGCTATCTCCATGGCATGGAGAAGTTCTGTTGCTAGGTCTCCGCCGCCGATAGCGTCAAAGGCAATTGTTGCGCCAGTTTTTTTCAACGTAGCAACTAAGTCTTTACGAAAATGAGGCGAACTTGAATTCACGACATGCGCAGCTCCTTGGTTCTGAAGAAGTTCGACATGTTCATCACGGCGTACAATATTCACCAGTTCAATTTGATCGTCGATACATATCCGGTTGAGCATCTGGCCTAAGTTTGAAGCGGCCGCTGTGTGGATCAACGCTGAATGGCCTTCAAGCCGCATGGATTCAGTCATGCCTAAAGCCGTAAGGGGATTTACGAAACATGATGCGGCATCAAGGGCTTTGGTGCCTTCGTCAAGAAGCAGGCAATCTCGTGATTTCACTATCCGGTGAGTGGCATACATTCCGCCGGCTAGAACAGCAACAACCTTCCCGTTGAGCGCTTGAGCTTCTTCACTGGCTCCAGCTTCGATGACTATCCCAGAGCCTTCATTACCCACTGGCATGGGCTGGTCGACCCGGCCTCTAAGTCCATCTACGGCTCCGTCGGGAAGCGATAAGCTAAGCCCAGTTTCGGAGGTTGTTACAGTCGATGCATCTGCGCCGCCCAGAAGTACGCCAAGGTCGCTCGGGTTAATAGGTGACGCAGCGATTTCAATGAGTACTTCGTCTGGTTTCGGAGTTGGTACCTGGAACTCTTCAATACTTAAATGGACACTCGATCCTGAAGTGACGGTCGAAATAAGCCGCTTACCTTTAGACATATGCACCAATGCACTTTCCTCAATAGAGAACTATTTACTAACCGTGAAGGCGAAGCCTTGCGTGTGTGAGGTTAGTGCTTGATCGATACAAGTGTGTACGTTGGTGTGAATGTCTACTCGTTGATGTGAGCATTGCTGTTGAAGCGCAACTTTGGTCTATACGAACTGCAAGAAAATGAATCGAAAAGTATCAGTTTTGCATATCGAAGTGAACTAAGTTTTCATATATGGCTTTAACAAACGAACGCCAAGCAGTGCTAGAGGCCGAAATCAATTCGTTTATGTTCGAATACAATACTGCGTTCGCGAGCGGTACCCGAGATGATCTTCAAGCTCTCGTGCATTTACCCGTGATATATGTCTCCGAGACCGAAGCGCAAGTGCGCGAAACGTACCCATTCGATCCGCAGCGCATGCGCGAAGCTACTGGATTCCACCATCCGAAGACTAAGACTAAGATCGTTCATATAGAGGAGACTCGCGCCCATTTAACAATTGAAGGCACGCGTCATCGATCAGATGGTTCAGTTATCGAGTCAATCGAAAGCTTTTATATCCTTAATAAATGTGATGGTAAGTGGGGAGTGTCTGTTTTTTCAGGTATTCGCGGCGCCCGGTAAGCGGTGCTCCAATAACTTTCAATCGCCATCAACACAACTAATGAGGCCATTTTCCTCTTGCTCTAGCCGCTGCTGAGTTGCCATTTTGTCTAACGTTCTTACGAGCTTCAGTATTTGACATATTTTTTAAAGCTTCGAGCTCCCGATATCATGACGGAATGGACACGCAAATTGTGAAGCTTCGTAAACTGAATTTATTGGCGGGGTGTCTGCATCTTGCGTCGTTTATCGCAATTTTATTATTAGCAGACGACACGTCTCTCCCGGTAGTGGCGACGTACCTTACAGAGGCTCCAGGCACAGGAAACTTCTCAGATCCGGTAAATCTATTTAATCTAAATATCAGTTATATGGTGGCTGCGTTCTTGGCGCTCTCAGCATTTTTTCATTTCTTTGTAAGTTCACCAATAATTTTTCCGAGGTACGTCGAAGGCCTAAGTCATCACATCAATAAGTACCGATGGGTCGAATACTCTCTGTCGTCTTCAATCATGATTGTCGTGATTCTTCAACTGAATGGCACTGCTGATTACATCGCTCTTCTCGGTATTTTTGGGGTTAATGTCAGCATGATTTTGTTTGGATGGCTGCAAGAACGTTACACAACTCCAGGTGATGGCGACATGCTTCCATTCTGGTTCGGTTGCATCGCCGGAGTCATTCCTTGGATCGCCGTGACCTTAAGCATCATGTCGCCGAAAGGACCGATCGAAGCTACTGTCCCCGGCTTTGTCTATGGGATAGTCATTTCTTTGTTCATACTGTTTAACTGCTTCGCAATTGTTCAATGGAAACAATACCGGAGCAAAGGAAGGTGGTCGGACTATTACTACGGTGAGCGCGTTTACATTCTGCTCAGTTTCATTGCAAAATCTGTGTTGGCTTGGCAAGTATTCGCCGGAACCCTCGCATCATGACCTGTTGTTCACCCTTTAATATCGAAGCGCCGGCGACGCTCTAACGTCCTTAGTCTTTGATCAACTGCTGACCTGAGCGACTAAGAGCACTCCAAGCGGGATCCTCATGCTCCAGGCTGCAGTGCGAATCCAATTCACTTTAATCAGCCCTGGAATTAACTCAGATTCGCCTCGACCAATTTTCGCGTGCAGCGGCACAGCATGAAAGATTGTGACGTAAACAGCAACAGCTAAGAAAAAAAAGTTCAGCAACGCAATAGGCATCACGTTGCTAGACACGACTAAGAGAGCTGCTGCACTTGAAGCCGCTTCGATAACCATTGCCGGGCCAACTACTTTGGTTATCAAATTTTGGTGACGTTGAGATATCTCAATAATTGATTCAACCTGCACCTCGCGAAGAAGTGGATAATGAACGACCTGGATAACCCACAACACCCCTGCCATGAAAGCCGCTGAAGTAACAGCGACACTTACTATGAGTAATTCCATGGAGTGCAATCAGGTTGAGTGGCGACTCGGCTGCAACGTATCGATAGAACGAAGCAGATCATTCAGGGCTAGGACCAGTCTCTGGGGCAATTTGAGGCGCTGAGTTTCTACTATCGGCTTCTCGCCCATTGGCGTAAGCAGCAAGAAGCACAGCCCAAATAGTTAACCCAAATACTGCTGCTCCAACACACATCAATAATGTTTCGTTCATTGAGCGCTACGATCGTTCGTCAATACCAGAGTGCCTAATGAAAGAATAGACGGAACCCAAAGACCGACAAAGATTCCCTGGTCTTTCGAACCGGTGTACCAAAGGGTTACTGACAGAACAAGAGACAGAAAAGCTGCCACCATGAACAAGATTTTTGGTTTAGAAAAAACAACTTGTGTTGACTCAAGATTCGAGAACACGAAACGACTCCTTATTTAGTGCTAAATGAAATTACGATACGTAACTATACAGGGGATTGGGCGATATCAACTCATTTCTCAAATAAGGTACTTTTGTGAGGCGCGCCAACAGCTCCGGTAAATCACTGGCTTGTAGCCAGCAGCGATCTTTGTGAAGAGGATTCGAACCCGTTTTTACCGAATGTTCAAATGTCTTGATGACAAACAAACCCAGTTGGTCTAAATCCATCCCCAATAGTTTGGTAATTTGTGTAAGGCAATCCGCATTAACTTTGACCATGACGTATTGTTTAAGTGGAGGGCCCTAATGCGCGTTATGACCGATGATGAAGTGAATGTATTTCGTTCTGATGGTGTTGTTCATATACGTGACGCTGTTGACATTGGCTTGGTGAGTGAAATACTTACATCGGTAGAGGAACTAATTCATGCGCCTGGCCGATTTGGCGGAAGCATGACCTCTCCCAATTCAACTGGTATGTATTTCCAGGATCGGTACCTGCATCCAACGAAAAAAAATTTCCGCCGGTACGCACACGAATGTGGCCTTGCGAAGAGTGCTGCGAAAGCTACAGACTCTGATGCAATCCGTCTCTACTATGATCATGTTTTTGTGAAGGATCCGGGCACACAAGAGAGTTTTGTCTGGCATCAAGATCGGCCATACTGGGCAGTGGATGGTAATAAAATTTGTTCTACCTGGCTAGCATTGACTGATTCAAATTCGGGTTCGAGTGCTTTGGAATTTGTGAGGGGCTCCCACCTTTGGAACCGCACTTTCAAGCCTGAATATCCTGCTCTTGAAGGGCTTCCGGCCAAAGAAGTCGAGAAAGCCCTGTGGACAGGCGTAGCTGAACATATTGAGTCCTTTGAGGAAAGTTGTCCGGCATTCGAAGAACACCCGGATCTGTATGAAGTTCTCAAATTTGCCCTGAGTCCCGGAGACGTGCTGCTCTTCGACTTTCGCACAGTGCATCGAAGCGGGCCCAATACCGGCAACCGGCGCAGAGCAGCGATTTCCTGGCGGTGGCTTGGCGATGACGCATTTTGGGCACCAAGAGTTGGTTCGGATCCGATAATTGGAGACAAGGACACGGTGCTCGAGGCAGGCGATCTGATTACCGATAACGAAGCTTTTCCTCTCATATTCGGTGAGTAGCGCTGGAGATCATAGCGACAAAGTAACCCTCACACTGAAGCAGGAGCCGCTGACGGCAATTTTTCGAAACCACAAACAGTCTCAAATTAATAGTAAAATCGGGTTGGCGCTTTTAAGCGCTTGGGCTCCGCTACTTGAATGGATCATTAGCTTAGGCACCCAATCAAGAGGTATGCGCTTTCTTGATACCGGTCTCATTCACTATCGTTACATTCACGAACCGACTTATTTTTAATCCTCAAACATTTTAAGAAATGAGCGAACAATCAAGTTGTAACCTCTAGTTCACTTGACGAAGGAGCGTAAATGGTCATCCCAAATATTGAGACTAATGTTAGTGGATACCAAAATGAAGGTTGGTGGTCTCCGATCGAAGTTCTTCGACCTGACGAAGTAGCGCAATGTAGAGAAGGCTTAGAAACCTACGAAGCATCAGTTGGACACCCGATCGAGTTTCCTGAAAAATCAAAATCCTACCTCTTGTTCGAGTGGGCAGATTATTTAGTGCATCACCCTAAAGTACTTGATGCAGTCGAGGCGGTAATCGGACCTGACATTCTCGTTTATCACTCAACGACATGGATTAAAGAAGCGCAAACTCCTGCATTCGTGCACTGGCACCAAGATGGAACGTATTTCTTTCTAGAACCCCATCTTCATGTAACCGCTTGGGTCGCACTATCAGATTGTCCTCCCGAATCAGGCTGTGTGAGGGTTATCTCAGGAAGTCATAAACTCGGACAGTTCCAACACAACGATGATCCAGGTCAATGGAATATGATTAAACGAGGTCAGGGAATCTTCGACCAATTTGATGAAGGTGCGGGTGTGCTGATGCCGCTCCGTGCTGGAGAAATGTCGCTGCATCACACCGACGTCGTTCATTCTTCAGCAGGAAATGAGACTGATCACCGACGCGTTGGCATCGGAATTAGCTACATCCCTACAAGCGTCCGCCCAGTCGGAGAGCCCACTCCCAGCGCTCTACTGGTTCGGGGTAAAGACAACTACGGGAACTTCGTTCAGGAGAAACGCCTAGGAGTGCAACAGTCGCCTGAAGCTATCGCTGCTCACGATGAAGCCAACACTCGGTTTAGGGCGCGCCAAGATTTAGGCGCGAAGATTCAGTAGGTAGTGGTTCCATAGCTGCAACGAGGTTTCAACCAAACTAAAAGCTTCTTTGCTGTTAGTCAGACCGAGACTCTCTCGTGTAAAACTTCAAAAAGGTTTACGGGCAAAGAGCGCATAGGTTAATAAAGGTTGGACCCGGTGGAGGAATAGCTGTGGAAAGCCGTATGTCACCCAAACTTATTTCGTCTCGCGAAGCTAACAGACGGTGGGCTAGAAGAATCACCTTGGCAGTCGTGACGACTGTAATGTTGTCGGGTTGTGCCCCAGAGACCATGAAAGTTTTGCCTGAACAGTCTTTAGGAAAACCTGAAACGAACAACGGCTGCCCACAACAAACCAGGAACGATATTGAGAACCGGATCCTGGCGCAAATTGACGCACTCGGTCGTAGATCATTTAACGAAGCCCTTGACCACGCCTCGCTTGCATTCAGAAAGTCAATTGATACGCGCAGCTTCGAAGCAATGATTACATCTGGGTTTCCGATTCTTTTAGATAACGCGGCTGTTTCTTTCGGGCGCTGTCAAGAATTCGGCGACCGAGCTATGATCGAAGTTTCTTTCAAAGGTCAGCCTTCTGAAGGTCTTATTTACTCTCTTGGCCTTGCTGATAGTCAGTGGTGGATTGAGGCAGCCGCGCCGGTGAGCGATATATTTCCCAGCCAGGAAGAACTTAAAGAGCTTTAGTAATTTGGGAATTTGCTCAGTGAATATTTCTGAGGGGAACCTTTTGCAGCAAAAAATTCGCGGGGGTTGCATTCGCAAATGTAACCCCCGTTTCGAATCCCTATTCAGCTTGCTCCCATAATGGCTTTAGTCTCTAGGAATTCCTCGAGTCCATGTTGACCCCACTCGCGACCATTGCCAGACTGTTTGTATCCACCGAACGGAGCGTTGAAGTCAGGTCCGGCTCCATTGACATGTACATTGCCGCTCCTAATGCGGCGAGCCACTGACATAGCACGCTCAGGGGAGCCCGAAACATAGCCCGAAAGTCCGTAGACAGTTTCGTTAGCTAGACGAACTGCGTCATCATCATTCTCGTATCCAATTATGACTAAGACGGGCCCGAATACTTCTTCTGTGGCGATGCGCATGTCATTAGTTACGTTTGCGAACAATGTTGGTTTAACAAAGTAGCCGCTCTCAAGACCTTCGGGTCTGCCAGTTCCGCCAGTAACGAGAGTCGCACCCTCATCAATGCCCGCTTGTATAAGATCTTGGATTTTGTTCCACTGGATTTCCGACACGACTGGCCCAATAGTTGTCCCAGGAGTAGTTGGATCACCGACTGACACCGACTCCATCGAAGATTTTGCTATTTCAGACGCCTCCTCCATTCGATTTAGCGGCACAAACATACGAGTTGCGGCATTACAAGATTGCCCTGAATTAGTGCACATTCCGAATGCGTCTCGCCCAATTGCTTTTGCGAAATCCGCGTCATCTAGAATAATGTTCGCCGATTTACCACCGAGCTCCTGAGCTACTCTTTTTACCGTTGGCGCTGCGTTTTTGGCAACCTCCACACCAGCTCGTGTGGAACCGGTGAATGACATCATGTCAACTCCAGGATGAGCTGACAGATGAGCGCCCACTGATGGACCATCGCCATTGACCAAGTTAAAC
>PCCJ01000057.1 GCA_002731665.1 Actinomycetota bacterium
CATTCTTGGTAAGGACCCTCCCGTCGGCAAGATCCCGCATAACCGTGGTGTTAAGTGTTTCCGATAAATCGAACCGCTGCTCGAATAGCGTTTCCGATGTAGGGGTAATTAAAGGAGTTAGCATGGATGCTTCAAGTCTTTGTCCCTTTTTAAGTTCTTGATTGGTCATGAAGATGGTTAGGGTTTCAGCAAAATGGTTGACGCTAGCCTTTTGCCCTTTTTCTACATCTATCTGTAAAATTTGGCCCTCGACTTCACTCCTCTCAATGAGTCCCGTATTCCTGGTGAGGGACTCGTCGCTAGCTGTTTCTAGGTCATCTGCTGAAATAATGTCACCCTCAGACAGTGAGCGAATATAGACTAACACCTCTCTATCCTCTTGAATTTGTATTCGAAGCACTGCCTGCCAGTTTTCGCTTTCACAGTTTACCTGGACGTTTGTCTTTGAGTTAAATGCGAATGTCACCTTAAAGTCGATATTGCAATCCGGAACGATAAACCTTCTATCGTTTGCTTGTACTTCAACATAGGTTTGATCGACTCCTTCTTGTTGAGCTACCCAATTTTTTATAGTTTCGACGAGTCGAGCTTTCGGATTTCTTTCTGGGTCTATACTTTGGGCATAACTTAGATTCAGAGAGACACCAAGTGAGGCTAGGGTAAGGAGGCTTAACGACCAGCTTCTGATTCGAGGCATCCTAAGTAGTTCTTTCATTTTCATGGTCTGAGTTTAATCAAAAAGATTTAGTAAAGCTATTTTCCAAGATTTGCCACTTTTCGCCGCTTGCCGCTTTGCGGCCACATTGCTGCCGCTTTCGAAATGTATCGCTCTTCATGTTGCTCGATTGGTGGCAGCACCTGAGAGTATAGAGTCCTGTAATCTACTGTTTCAAATAGGTTTTATGTATCAACCGGAAGATATTTTTGATATTGGCATGCTTCATGCTCTACCAGTTACTAATGGAAAGAATTAGATTTAGTAGCTCGCTTAAATTTAGATCAATTATTCAAATACAGAAAAGAAGATATGACTCAATCACTCAATGAATATTTCGCCTTTAATCACGCGGCGATGACCGTGAAGAATCAGAGACTGGAATTGATCTCTGGGAATATCGCTAATGCTTCAACGCCAGGTTTCAAGGCCAAGGATTTAGATTTTGCGACGCTTTTGCGTAATTCTTTCGATAGACAAGACAATAAATTCGAGGTGCCTCTCGGTGCTACAAATTCTCAGCACATGGGTTACTTTGATGGTCCCGCATGGACTGATACAGACTCGGCTGTTACTTACTATGTGCCACTAGCGCCGAGCCTGGATAACAACACCGTTGAGATAGGCGTCGAGCAAGCGAGGTATGGACGAGCAATCGCTGACTATCAGGCCTCATTACAATTCATGGAAAGTAAAATAAGTGGTTTGCGAAAAGCATTAAAAGGGGATTAAGGCATGTCGTTTGAAAAAATTATGGCAATAGGTGGAACTGGCCTCAACGCTCAGCTGGTTCGAATGAATGCTACGGCCAGTAACTTGGCAAATGTGGGTGTGGTGTCTGGCTCTGAGGCGACTGCTTTCCGTGCTCAGCGGCCTGTATTTGCCGCCTTGGTGGAAGGGGCGACGGCTGGAGGTTATGAGAACCTGGCTGGCGGAGTCCGTGTAGATCGGATCGTGACTGATACAAAACCAATTGAGCAAATATTTGAGCCAGGAAACGCCATGGCAAACGAAGACGGGTATGTGTTCTCGTCTAACGTCAGCGAAATTGAGGAATTGATCGACATGCTAGATGCGTCGCGTGCTTATCAGAATAATGTTGAAGTGATTAGTACGGCGAAGGATTTAATGATCAAGACACTAGACATAATTAAAGCGTAACCGCGCTTTTTACCCAAACATAAAATCAGGAGGACGAAATGGCCGCAGAAATAACCAACTTGTTGCCTTCAAACATACTTACTACTAAGCAGTATGAGGAACAACAAGCTAAGTTGCTTGCGAAAGAGGAAAACCTCGATAGGGATGCCTTTCTGAAGCTGTTTACGACTCAGTTGAAGAATCAAAATCCGCTCGATCCGATGGAGAACGAAGCCTTCGTTTCCCAGTTGGCCCAATTTTCTTCACTGGAAGCGATGACAGGAGTTAGAACGTCTATGGACGCTATGGCTGCTGACTCTAAGTCAGAGAAATTTCTCCTGGGCTCTAGCCTATTAGGGAAAAAGATTGAGAGAGTAGGGAGTCTGGCCACAATGGGGGCCGGAGAGCAAATTACTTCAAAAGCGAATTTGCCATCCCCTGCAGATTCGGGAGCTTTTAGAATCTACGATGCCGCGACTGACGAGCTGGTCTATACAAAAAGCTTTAATCAGCTTCCAGCTGGCAGTGTGGACCTCATCTGGAATGGGCAAAATGAGGACGGTGATGAGATGCCGGCCGGTCAATATAAGTTTGAGTTTTTGGTAGACCGTGGCGGTATTCAAACCACGGTGCCACTTATAAACAAGCAGATGATTTCAGCGGTGAGCTGGGACCAAACGCTCGAAGAATTGAAAGTTGAAATGGAAGACGGAAGCGTGCTCGGCATGGCGGAAGTCGGACGTATAGAAAATTAATTTAGGAGAACACAAAGAATGTCATTTTATACTTCATTAACAGGGTTACAGGCGGCGACAACCGAGTTGTCGGTTACATCAAACAATATTGCTAACGCTGGTACCTCCGGCTTTAAGCGAGCCGATGCAAATTTCGGTGACATCTATGCGAGCACGCCTCTCCAAAAGGCGGGTTCTATAGCCGGCTCAGGTGTCGCGTTAAAGGGTATTACGCAACAACACACCCAGGGAAATATTGAGTTCTCCACCAACTCATTGGATTTGGCGATTACAGGTGATGGATACTTTAAGCTTAAGACTTCCGACGGGGCAGAGTTATTCACCCGTAACGGTGGCTTTATGCTGGATGATCAAAACCGGATGGTTAACTCGGCGGGTCAAGCACTACAGATACTTCCAGTCGATTCGATTAATAACGCAAACTTTGAGGCTGAAACTTCAGGGCTTACGGTTCAGCGTTCTACGGTGGGCGAATTCACGCCGACGACAGAGATTAACTTAGGATTGAACTTGCCTTCTTCAGCAGTTCCAATCACAGAGGCATTTAGCGCAGATAAGCCAGAGACTTATCACAAGACAACATCTTTCACGACGTATGGTGCGAACGGCAAGGCTCAGCTTGCAACGATCTACTATGTGAAGACAGCTGGCCCGACAGACGCGGTCCCATACGCTAAGTGGCAGACATATGTCACCGTCGACGGAGTGGCGGTGAAGTCTGCTCTTACGCAATCCGCTGGTGCCGGCAACGACCCACAATTTATTAATAAGTTTGGTGAGATCCTGACGCAAAAAGAGTTGGATGTACTTTCGGTTAGCCCTCCTGCTGGCAGGAATGGTTCTGATTATCTGATTACAGCGGGGACAACCTATCGTAAATTTTCTTTGGACAATCTTCAGACGGCTATTCCCTCGGCTAACGCCGCTGTAACTACCGCAATTCCGACCGCCTCGACTTTCCAAGACGGCCTTAACCTAACCAATTCCAGTACAGGTGTTAACTTTGCTGATTTGGGTGCCGGCGCTGGTAAGTTTACCAATGCAAAATTGCAGAACATGTTCCAGGTGCAGGTGGATGGTTCGCAGTGGAAGAGTATAAGCCTCCCAAGATTGATGACCCTAAGCCACCTCTCTTTTTCAGTAGGCGCCGTAAATACTGCTGGTGCCGGTGGTCCGGGTAAGTTGGGTGATCAGGTTCTGTCTGGGAAACAGATCGCAACAGAATTAACGAATGAGTTGAATAGGACTTTCGGCGATGACAAGGATTTCACTACTTCTGTCTTGGATGCTGGTTCAGAACTTATTCTTAAACGGTATGCTCCACCAGAAACAGCGCTGCAAAGTGCTAATGATTTTATAGCTATACCGCTAAAGGGGGCCGGCAGTATCTTTGAGGACACCAATGCTGAACTTGGGGGGTTATCACTTATCAGTGGTGGTGCTGATAATAACAACCGGACGATGGACGGCTGGCAGATGGCCGCCGCGATCACTAATTACATTCGCCACGTGGATGCGAAAAAGGCTCAATTCGCAGATGTTACGGTGCAGTACGATGAGCAAAATCAGGGCTTTACATTCCATCAGGGCAGCCTTCTCAGGCCTGCTCCAGACAAGTTTATTCTTGGCGCGTTCGGGGCCGATGCCGCTGGCGCCGCTAAAGTGAGTGCGATGTTCGGAGGCATCGCAACGGGAGTTAAGGACACTGGAATAGACGATGGTACGGGATTAACCTACAAGACCATTAACGGGTCCAAACAGCTACTCCAAAATACAAGAGGGAATGGAACTGAAAATGCGTTGTCGGATCGGCACTCTGGTCTGAAGGTTGACTATGCTGGAGGAAAATTCACCTTCAGTGCAGGGACAACCGGAGATACTTCCGCGATCAGCGTAAGAGCGACAGAAACCACTGTGAGTGCGGCCAATGCAGATACCGTAAACGTAGCGGCCTACACGGATGGTGGGCAAAAGGCGGCAGCATTGTTTGGTCTGAGCGCAGATACTGCGAAGACTAGATCCGCTAATAATGATAATCAGGTCACGTCAGCCGTTACCTCTTTGGTAGAGAATCTCCCAACGGTTAGGGGCCAAGAGTCCACTGCGGCTAAGCTAACGGGCAATGCGATGGGCGTTGATACGGAGCAAGCTTTTAATGTTACTGCTGCGAATCAGAGCATCACAGCCGTTATCGATGGTATTACTTCGACCGTCACGTTATCGCTCGGTCAGTACAACATTGATACATTCACGACCGAATTGCAGACGCAGATTAATCGAATGGCTGACGCAAATGGCAGGACGGTAAACAATATTACTGTGGGCTTCGACGCAGCTAAAACAGCACTTACCGTAACGGGTGCAACAACGTCGGGAAAATCATTTATACAAATGTTAGGCAGTCAAGACTGGGGCCTAACCGATGTGCCGGTAGCTTTTGGAACTAGTTCAACATACGCAAGAATTGATTCGGATCAGCGAGCGGGAAGTAATCTTTATGTCTCGCAGGATACGAAGACGGGGCTGTGGAATGAGAGCGTTGATAAGGCAGATTTTGATGCTGGAGATATTCCGTATTGGACTCCAATATTTCTTGATCGAGGCGAGATTACTTTCGATACCTCCGGTGCTCTAGTTTCGCCCCAAGCGAAATATAACCTAGAGAGTACGGCGGCGACAGGTACCACAATACAGTTGGCGTATACTGGTAGTACTCAATACAACTCAGCGTTCGCTGCCATATCTCAGTCACAAAATGGTAAGCCTGAGGGCGACCTTAACGGGATAAGTATCGGCGACGATGGGCTAATTGTTGCGAGCTATTCGAACGGTTCGCAGAAGTCACTTGGTAAGGTTGTGATCGCTAACTTCAATTCCGCATCTGGTTTAAAACAGCTTGGGGACTCTTCTTTCACCGCTTCGGCAGAGTCGGGCGCAGCCAGACTTGGTGAAGCTGGTGCAGCTGGTTTTGGAACAATCCGCGCAGGTTCAACTGAGCGCTCAAACGTCGATTTAACGAACGAATTGGTTGACCTGATCTCGGCTCAGCGGAACTTTCAGGCAAATGCCAAGGCGATTGAGACTAACTCCGCAATGACTAGCGCGATTATAAATATCCGCGGTTAAGCTTAATTTTTATCAGGAGAATTGATCAATGGATAAATTAGTATTTACAGCGCTGAGCGGTGCCAAGACTGGGACGGTTCAGCGGACTATGCTGACCAATGATCTTGCCAATATCTCCACGGTGGGTTTCAAGCGAGCATCATTTCAGCGGGCTATTCCGACTCAGTTAGATGGGCCAGGATTTCCGGTCCGATTCCAACCGCTAGTCGAAAATAGGGCTGATTTGGTCAACCTTGCCCCTGGTACCAGAATGGAAACCGGCAATCCCCTCGATGTCGCCTTCAATGGTCAAACCGTTCTAGGTGTTTTAGGGGAGCAAGGAGAAATAGCCTTTACTCGGCGCGGTGACCTTCGTATATCTGAATTGGGTTTCCTCGAAACCTCAAACGGTCATCTGGTCGCTTCAGACGCAGGCGGCCCGGTTACTATACCTGCAGGAGGTGGTGTGAATATTACTCCTGACGGCACCGTATTTTTTAATCCAACCGCAGTCGATGCTGCGGGCGCAGCCCAACCAGTTCTTGTTGGTCAAATTTTATTAAGAGATGCATCTGGTACTACATTACAAAGAAGGCTTGATGGTTTGTTTGAAGAAGTTGGGGTTAATGGCGCTGGTGGAGATATCGCTCCAGGACCCGAGGCGGCTTCGTTAAGTTCCGGAGCTTTGGAGGGCAGTAATGTAAATCCGGTTGAGGTGCTTGTAAGCCTTATGGACTATTACCGATCGTTTGAGACGCAAATGAAAATAATTAAAAGTGCTGAAGAGCTTGATCAAACCGGATCGCGCCTTCTTCAGACGAGCTAGTTAACCGAACAATTTTAAAAGGAATAGAAAATGGACGCTTCAATGTGGGTTGCAAAAACTGGTCTAACTGCTCAATCGACCAGAATGACGGTAATTGCTAATAATCTAGCTAACGTCAACACCGTCGGGTTTAAGAAGGATCGTGCTAACTTTGAGGATCTCTTGTATCAAAGAATCGTACAGGCAGGGGCCCAGGCTGATGTTCTCGCGGAAACACCTACCGGGTTAATGCTTGGTACGGGAACACGCGTTGTTTCAACTGAAAAAATACATCGTCAGGGTAATATGATCTCAACAGAAAATTCCCTTGATCTGGCGATCGCCGGGGACGGGTTTTTTGCTATTCAGCAGGCGGATGGAACTATCTCCTATACTAGGGATGGTTCTTTCAAGCGCTCCAATTTGGGGGCTATGGTTACGGCTTCTGGAGAGACAACAATTCCCGCTATCAATATCCCTCAGGATGCGAATAGCATAGCGGTGGGAAGAGATGGAACGGTTACCGTTGAGCTTGCGGGTGGTGGAGGCGCTGTCCAGGTTGGACAGTTACAGATTTCACGATTTGTAAATAATGCGGGACTCATGGCGCAGGGTAGGAATCTTTATGCAGAAACTAATGCAAGTGGACCGGCAATTGTTGGCATCCCGGGCGATCAGGGTGCGGGGATCCTTACACAGGGTTCGTTAGAGGCGTCTAATGTAAACGTTGTGGAAGAGATGGTTAACATGATTGAGACGCAGAGGGCTTACGAGATTAATTCAAAAGCCATCTCCGCGGCTGACGGCATGCTGAGATTCTTGAATCAGAATCTATAATTAATATAGGATAAATTACGTGATGAAAGCTTCAATATTCTTGTCGAGCCTTATAGGTTTACTTTCTGTCGGATGCTCGTCTACGCAACTACCACAATTAGGTGGGCTAGATGACTTCGAGATAATCTATCCAGAACCGACGGTTAGACCGTCTGAATTAACGGGTTCGATTATGGATAATGGTTCGTCTTTATACCCTGCGGGGCGCGCATACGCTGCAGGTACGGTTCGGGTTGGTGATATCGTCACAATTTTGCTAGCGGAATCGGCTCAGGCCTCGCGCGTAAATGGCTTAACAACAGAAAGGGTTTCGGTTAACAACATCACACCGGGTGTGTTTCCTGGTGATACGTTGCTTGATGAATATGCCAATCTCGCAAACCTGGGCTCTACTATCAGTAGTGAAGGGAATGGAACCGCCGGGCAGTCGGCATCCTTAACGGGAAGTATTTCGGCTGTTGTGACAGAGGTGATGAGTAACGGTAACTTGGTCGTATTTGGAGAAAAGCAGCTAGAGCTGAATGAAGGTAGTGAATACATTCGAGTGCGTGGTGTGGTAAGGCCAGAAGATATTCAGCCCAACAACACTATACTTTCCCGGCGTCTTGCCAACGCTCAATTTTCCTATAGCGGTGTGGGCGAGCTGGCGCGTTCAACAAAGATTCCACCGATAACTAATGTTCTCTTTGGTCTTTGGCCATTTTAAAAAAAGGAAATGTTAACAATGCGTTCATGTCTAAAAAAATCAATCTGTTCGTTTTTAGTTGTAATTTTTTCGCTTAGTTTCAGTCATGCTGATCGGATTAAAGACATCGCTGACGTTGCTGGTGTGCGAAGCAACCAACTAATTGGGTATGGTCTTGTAGGAGGATTATCTGGAACTGGTGATGGTAGAGATCTCCGTGTTACGGGTCAGAGCCTGACCTCGCTCTTATCTGGGCTCGGCGTAAGTGTTGATGGGCCTGTTTCTGAATTTGATTTAGGTGAAAATATTGTGAGGCTGGCGGAGCAGCAAGCTCAGCAGCCACTGCAAACGGATAACCTCGCGGCAGTACTCGTGACCGCAGAAATTCCACCGTTCGCAAAACCTGGACAACGTATTGACGTAAATATATCCACCGTTGGTTCGGCAGAAAGTCTGCGTGGTGGTAACTTAATTCTTACTGAGCTGCGTGGTATTGACGGCGAGGTATATGCTCTAGCACAAGGACCTCTCACGGTGACGGGTATTGCGGCAGGGGCAGCAGGTGCAGCTGTCGAGATTGGCGTTCCAACCTCGGGTAGGATTCCAAATGGAGCTATTGTAGAACGGTTGATTCCTTCCTCTTTTGATACCACAGAAAATATAGTGTTGAACTTGCGGGACTCCGATTTCAGCACCTCTACCGCTATTGCGGCCGTTATAAACGATACCTATGGGGCGGGTACAGCGACTCCTTTAGATTCTGTATCGGTCGTTGTTAGAGGGCCACAGGATATGTCTCAGAAGGTCGCTTTTCTGGGTGACATTGAGTTGATGGAAGTTGAGACCGCGGACCCCGTTGCGCGAGTTGTGATTAATTCTCGCACCGGCACGGCGGTTATTAATCGTGCGGTTAGGGTTGGCGCGGCCGCCGTCTCACACGGCACACTGATGGTTCGCATAGACACATTTAACGAAGTTAGTCAGCCAAATGCGTTCGCTGATGGTGACACGGCTCCCGTTCAAAACGCAGAGATAACGGTAACGGAAGAAGACAGTCAGATGTTTGTCTTCGAGCCAGGTATTGAGCTGCAAGAGATAGTCGATGCAGTAAATCAAGTCGGTGCTTCTCCTTCCGCATTAATCGCGATATTGGAAGCGCTAAAACGGGCCGGAAGCCTCAAAGCAGAGCTAGTGGTGATCTAAATGGCAGGAATAGAGAATTTTGTAGCGAGCAGGTATGACTTTCAGGGTTTGTCTAGCCTGAAGTCTGGTGAGGCAAAAAGTATTGAGAAGGCGAAAGAAATCAATGCGAAGGTTGCAAGTGAGTTCGAGTCAATGTTTTTAAAGCAAATGACGGATTCAATGCAGGATTCACTAAAGACGTTTAAGAGCGACCTTATAAAGAGCGACTCTATGGAGCTCTTTGAGGAAATGTTCTACGACGAGGTGTCTCATAAAATAGCCCAGTCGCAGGGGCTTGGGCTGGTTGATTGGTTGAATGATATTACAGAAAGGTTAGAGCCTTCTGACGGTGGTAAATAACTACAATGGGTGACTTGCTCAACATAGGTGCTACCGCTACCGAGTTCTATCGGCAGGCACTTTCAACAGTAAGTAATAATATTGCTAACTTGAATTCTGATGGATATTCCAGGCAGGAAGTAAGGGCCGAGGAAAACATACCGTCGTTGCGAGGCGTTAATTATTTGGGAGCCGGGGTCAACTCAAAGGGCGTTTTTCGATCGTTTAATGAATTCGGCACGTCAAACCTTAGGGTAGCTAATAGTAAGGTTAACGAACAGGCACCTCTAATGAGGTACACCGACAGATTGATCGATATTTTAGGCTCAGAGAAGGGCAGCCTTAGTAATGGGATCAGCCGTTTCTTTTCCGCAGCTTCAAATCTTAGTGGAAATCCTGCTGAGGAGAGTTTTAGACAAGAATTTTTAATGGCCTCAAACTTTTTAGCAGGTCGCTCTAAGGCGATAGGCAAAGAATTGGCGGCAATGGATACAGAAATTACCATTGAGCTGGAGACAGAGTTCTCTGAGCTCAATAAATTAGCGGACAGCTTACGCTTAGTGAATAAAGAACTGACTAAAACTCCTTTGGCAGGCAAACAGCCCCCGGCGCTTTTGGATCAGCGGGACTACTTGCTCCTGGAGATCTCGAAATACGCTGGTTTGGATGTAGAGCTCGATAAGGGCGGCAGGGCCCTCGTAAAATTGGAGGGGAGCAGTAAGAGTATGCGATTTGTTGACGAAAACAAGTCCTACCTGTTAGACCCAAAGTTTTCAGATGTCGCGGGAGGGCCGATCGCTATAATCTTGGATTCGTACGGCAAAAACCTGAACGTGGGAAGCGTCAGAAGCGGGAGCATTAGCGGAATCCTCGGCTTTAGAGAAACTATTTTTGAGCCATTAAGGGACAACCTAGATATCCTTGTTTCAACAATTGGAACCTCCCTTAATAATATTCACAAGCAGGGCATGACAAAAAATGGTCTGGTTGGACTGGATTTGTATGACCTGACACCAAAATATGAAGCAATGGACGCAGGTAATAAGACGTTGTCAACGTCAGTTTCAGCGATTGCCTCCGATACTACTCCGACAGTTAACATCAAGGCTACCTGGGAAGCACCCAAAACCAGATGGCTAGTCACGGACCTCTCAACGAAGACCAGCTCATATGTGGCACGTAACTCAGCGAGCGACAATGGCTTTAGCTACAACGGACTGAGTGTGACGGCGAATAGTACGCTGCAAAATGGGGAATCCTTTATAATTAGACCTCGACTTCGAGCGATAGACAATATCGAGGTATCGATTTTAAATACAGCTCAGGTAGCGACTGCTGATCGATTGCAAATTGAGGGCGCTATAGCTAACTCAAAAGAGACGGAGCCTTCTCTGGAGTATGATAAAAGAGCGCTCGCGCTTAACGCTCATGCTGCGCTAGATACCGGGACTATTCTTGGTGTGAGGCAGTCAAAGACGTTCGCAACTAATACGATTGAGCCGGCATTATTCATCCCGCGTGACTCCGCGGGTTTCAGCGTGAGTATCCAGCCGATAATCACTGATGATCATCAGCTGCAATTATTTACCTCAGAGCATAACCACCTTGTGGGCTCTGATACCTTAGCGGCCCCCTTTAAGGCTGGTGTGGCGACAGCTAGATCGATAGAGGTTGGCACTGCTTTCGTGAATGACTATGTCAACAAACAGGGAGCGACAGGATACAAGGACACAACTATTACGCTTGGAAGTTACGCAAATGACAGTAGACTTTCTTCCGTGATTCCAATTCAGATTAATGGGACAGGTGCGCCAGTCACCGCTGTTGCGGTCAACAGTTTGACACTTAACGGCATCGATCTATCTGCGCTCAATATCCCAGCAAATGCGACGTTGTCGGCTGCGAATGTAGCCACATGGATTAACAATGGAGCGGGAGCTGCTGGCTCAGTAACGACTCAAACTGGAGTAACTGCTACGGCAGATAGCACAAGAATTTATAGGTACAGTGACTTAGATCTAACGAGAAAACTTTCGATTAATGGGGTGACAATCGTGAACGGTGGGATTCCTGCATCGCTCACTGCTTTCGCTGATTTAATAAATGGTGCGACATATCCGGCGGGCCAAGAGGTGCAGGCAGTAGTCCACCCAAGCGGAGAAATTTTGATAAGCCCGACTCTTGCCAACAAAGGTAAGAATATGGTTTTTGGTAACCCAACCGCGGGACAAGCAACTAATTTTTTGAGTGAGCAAAATGGCACCTTTATCGGTCGCGTAGAGTACTCCAATACCGGGGCGGTCGCAGCGAAGGGCACTAACATCAATTTTGCGTTTAAGAATCATGGAGCGGGACAGGGCAAGGCGACTGACCTGAGTAAGATAGGACTAGCAACAACGATAACCTCGAGTTCTCGCTTGGATGATGATTTCCTCGTCTACGTTACGGGCGCTGCTAGTGATGTCGATATCCGGTACGATGTGCAAGCCAAACCGGTACTCCCCGAGGTTTCTGTAGAGCCTCCGTTCTCATTGACCTTTCTTTCTCCGACCCAGGTTCAGATTAAAGACACAAACACCGACACTATCATGGCAAAGAAAACCTATGCTTGGCCAGATGGTGTCCTTGTCAATGATGTAAAGGTCGTTTTTGAAGAGGCCCCAACGACTGGTGATGTTTTTACAATAAAGGCCAATGAGGGTGCCATAGCGGATAATGGGAATATAACGCGAATTCTTGGAGTGCAAGAGGTTGG
>PCCJ01000058.1 GCA_002731665.1 Actinomycetota bacterium
CCGCCAGCGTATCCTGTAGCTGCACCGTAGTTAGTCCACGAGCCGTTAGGTGTAGCGTGAAACCAGTGTGAGAACTGATAGCCGTAGTGGGCAGAGTTAACTGCTGCAAAGTTGTCGGGGTCAGCGTAGTTCTGGTTTCCAGAAGCTAGCCCCGCGTCGAAGGATGCGTCTGTGTGTACGAGGCCAAAGCCTATAGTACCTTCTCCGCGAATGTCGAAAGTGTAGTATTCGCCTTTCTGGTCAATCGTAGCTGTTGACTTCAAGCCCGCGTAGTTAGCGTAGCCAGAACCGTCATAAGTGAAGATGTCATCACCAATCGGGTCTATAGCGTCAACACCTTCTAGAGTGTATCCAGCGTCAACACCATCAACATCAGCCACCATAGTTGCGTATGGGTCTGAGATAACAACTTGCTCGAAGGCTCCGACAGTGAATAGCTCGTTTAGCTTGTTCACAACGTCGTTCGGGCCACCAGTGATGTAGCTGCCATTAATCTGAAGGTTAGCGTGTGGGCAGTCTTCGTAGATGGTTAAGCTGTTGCTACTGTGGTCGCTCGATACAATGTCGATGAGACCGTCAGTACCAAGAACCGCTTTGATAGTGTTAACTCCGAAGCTTTCGCCGTTGTCGACCATGATAGAAGTCGATGTAGCGTCTAGTGCAAAGTTAGGATGCTCATCAAGTGCAGGTCGGACAGCACCACCAGCAGAGTAGCTAGATGCTTCTGTGTTGATGTAGTCTACAACTTGCTGAACTGAGTAGCCAAGGCCGTTTATTAGGTTCTCGCCGTTTTGGTTCTGAACTCGCGTGGCCTTAAGTCGTCTAAACAACTTGCGAAAGGTTACGCCGTCAGCCATGTAGCGGTCAGTTCGCTGAATTACAATTCTGTCTGTCTCATCAGCTTTGATAGAAGCGACGATAGTACCGAGGAACTTAGGCTCGACGGATGAGTTATCAAAGAAGATACAACCTTTGTTTGTATCTCCGTAAATTTGGATTTGTGCCATTATTTAGTCCCTTTACAGTTGGATGTACCAAGTTAATGCTCGCATTCGTACCGTACCTTCTACAGATGCTTTGACCTGAAATCGGCACTTACCAGCGTCACCTACTCCGTTCGTGTCGATTGTGTCGCCGACAAAGAAGGATAGCATAGGCTCGACTGTGTACTCTACATCTGCTCCCTGAGTCATGTTCAACGATACTTCCTCAATAGCGAAGTCATCACTAGGTGTAGTACCTGAGTGACGGTTGAACAGAAGACGGGTCTCTAGCTGAGACTCATCAATATCTGGCTCGAAAGTCATAGATGCACGAAAGTTAGCGTGGGCGTGTAAGTCAAGACCTTCGAGGTCGAAGATGATTGGGTCTGCTTGAGTACCAGCACCAGTATGACCAGCAGGCTGTGCTGCTTTCATTGTGCTTGGTCGGTTATCAAACAATCCGAGAGCATCAGTTGTGATGTTCACGTCAATCCAAGTATTAGTATCTTCTAGCTCAATCTCAGTCTCAGTAGCTACGCCACCTGTAAAGTAAAAGTTAGATAGTAATCCGTAGTAGCCTTGCGTGTAGTCACGAGCCAAGATAAGGTCGCTTGACTGTAATCCAGCAACAGGTGTACCGTTCTGAGTTACAGCCTGATTAACTCCGTTGATGAATAAAGCCATTAGTTGACCTCCAAGTCTGCGTAGACAATGGTGAGGCCGTACTGAACTGCGTCAGCGTTGGCGTACTCAACTTTGAAGATGTCGCCCTTCTCTAAGAACATAGGCTCTGTGTAGAACACGCTAGTAGCGTCCTGCATTTCAGTTGCAAGGGTCGTACAAGCAAACTCAACGCCTTCATTCGGGTTCTGTACTGAAAGAACTAAGTTGCCAGCCGATGTAGGTGCTGAAGTAGTACCTAATCGAAAGTTGATAATCTTAGTCCGCGATGTTGCGGTGTAAGTGAATGCAATTTGCCCACTGCCGCTTTCACGAAGAGTCTTCTCTCCGATCAATGCCCCGACTGTAGCTTGTGCTGAGTGCTTGTGGTTTTTCATTATTTAGTTTTCCTCTTGTTGTTCATCCCATTCAGGACGAAGTTCTACCAAAGTTAAAGCCCCATCTGCCCAAGTGTAAGCACCTTCTGTTAGATGCCGTGGCTCGACTAGTTGCAGAAATCCCTGCAAGTCGATAGCCATGAAGTGGGCAGCCTGTGCAGCAGAGTCGGTAAGCATCATCTGAAACTTAGCTGGGTCTGCGTCAATGATGGCCTGCATGTCTTCCATCGAGCGAGCGTTCTCGCCGTGGGTTACAGGGGTACACCAGCAGATATCTAGCTGCTTGGCCCATTCCGAAACTTGCCGCTTAAATTCGCGGTCTGCTCGGACTAGGATGTTATTAAGTATAGTAGCCGCATCTGGGCTAACTGGAGGTATCTCGTACTTGCTCATATTTCGCTCCGAAGGTTAAAGTTAAATTAAGAACCAGTTAGTGCCATCGCTGACCAACTTCGCTGTTTCATATTGGGTAGCTAAAGTTTTAGTAGCAGCACCATCAATGGTTGCTCCTGTAGCAGTTATTGTTACAGCGTTAGCTGAACTGTCAATCTTCTTAATCACATACTCATTACCGACTTGGGATGTAGAGCCTGACGGTATTGTTATTGCTATTGCGTTCGATGTGCAGTCGCAAAGATTTGTTGTGTCTGTTGTACTTAACGAATCTGCTGCTGCTGTTATTGTCTGCAAAGAATTAAAGGTTGCACTCGTAAAGGCCCTTGCGTAATATTTAGTGGCACTTCCGAGGTTGTGACTGCCATTGCTAGAAGGTGCTACGTTCGTGTAGGTCGTTAAAGCGTTAGAAGTTAGGTACAACCTTGTTGAGTCACCTACCATAAACTGTAGGTTTCTCGAAGTACCACTGCCAGTCTTATGAGTTCCAATTTGGAGAGCATTGCCCACCCAGTTGAAACCTCCAAATTCAGTATCTGTGTCGCCTCCACTTCCGAGGTTGTATAGATTGTACGAGCCGCCAACTTCGGAAACTAGATTGCCACTGAATGAGCCATCTACAGAGTATACGTTCTCCCAACGGTTAGTCGAAAGACCTAGTTCTACGGCTCCATTACTAGTTGGTCGAAAAGTAGTATCAAAAATACCATAGCTAACTGCACCGTTATGTTTCACATATATCGGGTTAGTAGAAGGTGATTCTATGAAGATACTTCCTGTACCATCGCCGGAGAAGTTGTTAGACGTTACAGTGCCACTGAAGTTACCAGCTACAGAGTATACATTAGACCATCTTTGGCTGGATGTTCCGGTGGCAATCAGCCCATTTGAGCTAGGTCTGAAATTTGTTGTGACATATACTGAACCATTCTCTGCTACAAGTCGTGCAGAGCCTCCAGTACGAATGACGGCTTGGTTGAAAGCAGGTTTGACGTTAATCTGGCAATCAGCTGAACCGAACTCTAATTGTGGCTCGGCTCCTGAACCTGTAGCTTTGGAATACATCTTATAGACGTTTCCGTCAAAACTAGCCTCATAAAACTCAGTGTCAGTGTCGCCTTCTGTTCCTAGGTTGTACTGCTTATAAGAACCGCCAGCTTCGGAAGTTAGGTTGCCGCTGAATGAGCCATCAATAGAATATACATCAGACCATCTAAAGCCGCTCTCACCAAGAGCGTAAGTATCATCAGCTAAGGGTCTAATGTTGTCTGCTCGAACATCGTTTGCTATTAGAGTGTTTGTTCCAATCGTGCAGGTAGTTGAGTTGACAGTTAGCTTAGCTATGTTGTTATATTTCCACTTAAGAGTACCGTTTGTGGTGTCTAATTCTAGACCTCGGTAAGCTACTCCAACAGAACCACCTAATTTAAGTAGCGTATCTGAATTAACTTCGTCTGTGTTCAATACGCCAGAGAAGTCACCATCAATAGAATATGTGTTGTTCCAAGGAACGCTACTAGTACCTAGTGTGAAGTTACCTGCACCGCCGTTCCACTGCTCAACATTTCCCTTCAAGCGAAGGAAGTTAAAACCCCACTGTAGGGCAGAGTCTGCAAATCTATTCAGCGAGCCGCCATCTGTAGTTAGGGATATGTTCCCTGCTCCTGTGGACTCTTGGATGTCCGATGCGGTTACAGTACCACTGAAGTCACCATCTACTGAATATGTGTTACCCCATCTCTTAGTTGATGTACCATTAGTGATAGTTGAATAGTTCGGCAAAACGTCTTCGTACATGAATATGCCAGCACCGCCGATACCCACTCTAAAAGAACCAGCGTGCTTAATGTGCATTTGACCTGAGTCAATGTCTAAGCCCCCTGTGGCCTTTATAACCCCACTGAAGTCACCATCTACAGAAGCAACACTACCCCATCTACGGCCATCAATACCGAGAGCGATGTCTCCGTCACCATCAGCGGGCCGGAAGTTAGTCGCGTTCATGAAGTATTTAGGATTCACGCCGAATGTGTAGGTGTGACTACCAGCAGAAGCATAAGTGTTAGTTAGGCTAGTTGAAGTGATAGCGTCAGTCGATAGACCATTATCGAAAGTGTGGTCACCTGTCCAAGTGTAATCACCACCAGTATCAACACCAGTCACGCCAATTATGGACTGTGCTGATGCTTGGTCTACTGCTGTAAGTAGGTCACGACCGATTGAAGTCGAGTCAATTATCTGTGGGGTTACTATTGCTGTCTGGCCCATTGTTGGACTCCTTCTTCTTTCGAGGTGTGATTACGTTGAATCTGATCTGTCCGCATTTATCGCATCGGACACGTTGAACCGAATCAGTACCCCTACTTACCGGATTGCCTACTTTAGTGTGCTTCTTAGCACCACATTTAATACAACTATTCTTGGACATAGCGTCTTCTCCGTTTCTTCTTGTTTCCTGAAGCCTTGAGCTTTAGAGATGCAACATCGTTTTGTATGTCAGCACCTTTAATGCTTGCAAGGATGTAACATCCTACAGTAGAGTCAAACAAGTGGTTATCTCGACCGACATGAACAACTTTCCATTGCTCGATCTGACGACCAGCACCTTCGACTAAAACTCCTTCTTCAGCAGTCATCTGCTCAGCGAGCATCTGAATGTTTGGCAGTCTGCCATTGTCTCTACCACCGTAGACGGTCAAAGCCGATCTTGATGATGGAGGTGTGCGAAGAGCGTTATCTACTCTTGACTTCCAAAGGTTAGAGTCTGAGATAATGCTAGTGCAACCGTATCGGTTCGGCATCATCTTCCATTGTCCGACTAAAGAAGCTGGTACGTCTGGCTTTCGCTCAGGATCTACCAAAGGCTTCTTAAGTGGAGTAGAACCCCATCCCTTCATAGCATATAACATACGGCTCTGAGCGTGTCGCTTGCAGAACTGAAGTACGGTGTCATGCTCTTGTCCCCAGCCGCTATCAATCCCGATAGCTTCAACTGGTATTGATCGTCCACCTTCGTCTTTATAGTCGATAGATAGAGTCTCATTCACGAAGTCGTTAAGTCCTTCGATCAATGCCGCTGAGTATTCCAACTCAGGGTTGCGTGCGTGTATGGTCTTCTTGACGCCAGCTAAGTTAACATAGCTCTTATTCTGGTCAGGCCATACACCTGCGTTTAATACATGTGCCCGATATGTAGCTTTCTCGAAAGCCACTACGCTGTACCAAAGACATTTAAGCGAGATGTCTGCAAAGACAGTGATCATGTCCATGCCAGCAGGTACTACGTTTCGAGGTACTTCAATCTGACGTGAGATAATGTCTTCTGGTTTCAGCTTAACCTTCATGCCCTGATTAAGTGGAGCAGGCTGGTTCATGAACTCTGCGAAGAAAGCAGGTGCATCTTTGAGATACAAGTTCATGCAGTTCTGAATAGCAGATACTTCGTCTTTGTTCTTACGTGCTTCCCAGAGTGCTGAGGTGTTGCCGTCAGCCCATCTGTTAGCTTCGTACAGGTTGTTTGCGTGGGTAGTGCCATCGAGTAGGTCGAAGCGTCTAACTTCGCGGTACTCGTTCTCCCAGAAGTCTGTGATCTTCTTCTCTTCTTCTGGTGTGTCAGCATCTTCCCAAGGCATCTTATCTAATGCACCAAAGCGAACCCCTTTGAAGGTAGGCTGCTTTTCGTGGTTCATCAACTGATCCGAAAGGTCGTCTTCGTAAACAATCGTAGTAGGAACTAGAACTCCACATGGTCGCTCAGGCGATCCAAGGAAGCCGATGTCACCTGCTAGAATGCTTAGTCGCTTCTCAACCTGTGCAGGAGATGCAGCAGACTCGCGGGTCTGAGGATCGTCTACAACACATAGCTGAGGTCGGATAACCCGTCCATCTGGTCTCTCTACAGCCTTACCACGCAATCCAGATTCCATAGATGCGAAGTCTAGGATGCCTGTGAAGTTAGGCTTTACTTGTGAGTACCATGAAGCATGATCTACGAAGTTAGCTAAGGTTGGGAATATTAACTTATCCGAACCCCATCGAAGCTCTGTAGTAGTTTCGTGGAATCTCTGTCCACCTGCTTTACGTGCTTCACCATTACACCATTGAATAGGTAGTATGATCTCTGGGTAATCTTTAGCTAACTCTTCATTGAATCGAAGTGTAGTCTTGATACTAGCCAGTCGAGCAGATGAAGCACCTTTGTCAGCCGCAACATACAAAGCGTATTCTACATGGCCGTTCAAAAGTGACCAGATCATCGCCCAGTGACATAGGGTTGACTTGCCACTACCGCGAGGTAGAGCTAATGCAAATGAACCGCTATTCAATGTTGATTGTTCAATCTTCTCAATTACTTCTAGGTGAGCAGGTGACCACTCAAGGCCAAAGGCTTCAGAGCCATACTGCTCACAGAAGAACTTAAAAGAGTCTGCTGCTTCTAGTCTACGATCAAGAGTCTCAGGTTTAGTAACGAGCTTGGAATACTTATCCCAGTACGCAAGGTCTTGTGCTGACCTTCTACGCTTCTCGTTCTGTGCTGCTCCTGTATCGTAACTAGACATGACGCAACCTCTTAGATGATGATTGAAGTAGGATTGAGAGCTAACTCGATCTCGCTTGTAGAACTAGCAAAGCCGATTAAGGTTACTAGGTTCGAAGATGATAAGTCAGCGTGTGGGCAAAGATCGCCACCGCCTGATGTAGCACTTAGGAAGACTGGATCGCCTTTAACCAATGTAGTGCCAGCGAAGTAAGTGCGAGAGGTCTGCATAAGAGCATAACCATCTGCATCTGCTGAAGTTAATGAAATTCCTACTACGTTAGCTTTGGCTACTGTAGTAGCGTCTGCAAGCATGTACTTCGAAGTGGTGCTGTCTAGGTAAAGGGCTTGGCCTTCGGTGACTGCTTCACCAACTTGGATAGTGCTTGTTCGGACGTTAGAGCCGCTAATCTTTACGTTAGCTGCTGTGATTGTGTAGTCTGCCATTATCGTCTCCGTTTGTATTGGTAGTTGAAAACTTGTTTATCAAGATTGTAGAGGTTCTTGCTGTTGAAGTCGATTATCAATTGCTCGTGACTTCTAGCTTCTTTTTCGTTACACTCTTTTACAATCTCGAAGAGGCACTCATTGCCGTACTGCTTGTACAGGCTGTTGAGTATTCTATTCTTATGCTGCCCCTTTTCTAGCTTTCGACGGTGATCGTGAAGTCTAGTTCTGATGTTCTTTGAGCTACCAATGTAACTCTTACTTCTTAGTGAGCCAAAGTAGATCCGATAGACCCCGCTAGTGTTAGTAGCGAGGGTTTTCGAGATGTGTTCTTTGGTTAGCGGGTGATGCTTATGAGTCATCCTCGCTTCGTCCGATCCCCTCACTAATGCCGTCCTGAAGGTCTTCCAGTGCTTCGGACATGGTTTTAG
>PCCJ01000059.1 GCA_002731665.1 Actinomycetota bacterium
ACGGTCAAAAACGTGGCGATGTCACAAAAGATGTTGAAGCTCACAATTACGAAGAAGGATTTTCGAAGGAGCTTGGACCCATATCATCGGCGGAACGTAACTTACTTTGCGCGGTTATTCATGCGCCCGAAGCTGTCAAACAACTGACCATTAAAGAAATGTTCAATTCTGAGTTGGCTTCGGTTGCCTTTGATCTCCTATGCAAGGAGGACTGGAAGAAGCATCTCGACGCTGAGAACGAACAATTAGTTGCTTTGATCCAAAGGCTGTCAGTTGAGAGAATCGAGGCTGATCCCATAGAGCTCTTATCTAGAGTTCTTGACCCAATTATCGACCGATGGCAAATGGAACTAGTTTATGATGTGACTGATATAGAACGCTTGCGGATAAACGAACCACTAGTTAAATGGCTTTCAGAACGTCAAGCGGAAATGCATCTAGAAGAAACCAGATTGACTGCGGTCCAAGCGATAACGAGTTGGCTAAGAAGCGTCAGCTAAACGGGCGAAACAAACTCGGGCGAAACAAGTGCCCTGCCTTTGATGAAAGAATATGAGCTAAGTCTGACGACGCTTTAGACTTTAGAAAATAATTTTTGCTCCGGGGGTGGGGATCGAACCCACGACAAACGGATTAACAGTCCGCTGCTCTGCCAGCTGAGCTACCCCGGAAGGCACTAATCGTTTACATAATTAATAGTTGATTACACCGCAAGCGGCAAGGTGTGAGGATAGCAAGCGACGGGCCTGAGCAGAACGTATACGTGACTGTTCTCACTAATGTTTTAAAATCATTGACGTGGGCCGAGCGGGGATCGAACCCGCGACCGAGGGATTATGAGTCCCCTGCTCTAACCGCTGAGCTACCGGCCCGCCTTGATCGTATTCGAATCAGTATGGCATCCGTGTTTCAATTTGAGAATATTTACTGGTTGTTAGCCTCACTGCGCCTGCTAATCTACCGTTAAGTAATAAGCATTTCAAGATCGTTATGAATTCATAATTGGTAACACAAATGGGGCTAGACTGTCCTGTGACACTTGGAAGGGGTCATGCGTGGCAAAAACATTTATTAAAACCTTTGCCGTGCTGTTCGCGTTCTCTTTGATTGCGGCTGCATGTGGTGGAGATTCAGACGAAACGGCTATAGAAAACGAGCCTGAAGCAGTAGAAGAAGAAGTTACACAAGTTGAAGAAGACCGAGAGCAAGGTGATGCAACCGGAGAAGACACCCGAGATGATATGACCGCAGTTCATGGTGGTCGTCTCGTTTATGGTGTTGAAGCTGACACGTCGAATCCATTCGTGCCTTACGCCGCTTCTTGTGCGATTAGCTGCAGGATGATTCTGCGTACTGTCAGTGACGCCTTGTTCATTACCGGGACTGAAGGAAATATTGTTCCTCATCTTGTTGAGACAGTCGCTCCAGCGGCAGACTTCAAATCATGGACGATGTCCGTCCGTGATGGCATTAAGTTTCACGATGGAACTCCGCTTGATGGTGCAGCAGTAGCGTATAACCTCAACACTTGCCGAATGAGTCCTTTGACTGGGCCAGCACTTTCACACATCTCTGATGTGACGTCAGATGGCCAATCGGTGACGATTAGCTACACATTCCCTGAAGCGCTAGGTCCCGCATCTCTTAACTCGAGTACTCAATGTGGATTTATGTTCTCACCGACCTGGCTCCAGACTCTTGCCAGCAACCCATTGCTGAATGACGAGCAACGAGCTGCAGCAACCGGAAATCCTACAGCGCTAGTCGGAGTTGGAGCTTTCACATTTGAGAGCTACACGCCGGGTAACGGCAACAGTTTCATAGCAACCCGAAACGCTGACTACTGGCGCGGTGAAAATGGTATCACTGGTGAAGAGCTGCCGTACCTTGATGAAATCGAGTTTGTGGTTTCAGTAGACATTCAAGGACGTTCGAATGGGCTCAAAGGCGGCCAGTTTGACATTATCCATACTTCCAACGCTGATGAAATCAAAAAATATGAAGACAACGAGAATTACGTATTGCTTCAAGCCAACGACTATGGCGAAACCAGTATGTACATGCTCAATGCTGCTCAAGGAACGAATCCTTATCTTGGTACGCTTCGCGGTGACCCAGAACTTGCGATGGATCCTCTGGGGATGAATTCAGTAAACCCAATGATTCATTTGAGTTGCAGGAAAGCCGCTGCGCACTCTGTGGATACGCAACGACTAGCTGATGAGCGCGGTGCCGGAATAGTTAAGCCTGCTAATGGGCCATTCCCTCCAGGATCTATGGGCTATTTGGAAGATACTGGTTACCCAAAATTTGATATAGCCATGGCTCGTGCTGAGATGGAGCAATGCAAAATTGATTCTGGCCAAGACCCTGTAACTGTTGGGGTGACAATTGGTCAAGATCCATTCAGCGCAGAGACGGCGGATCTCGTTGTCTCAATGATGGATGATGCATTCGGTGAAGATATTTCAGTGGTAGTTACACCGATTGAACAAGGTCAGTTAATCGGTCTTGCTTTGGCCGGCGCTTATCACGTTATGGGATGGCGAAACTTTGGTGGCGTTGATCCATCAGAGTTGTGGTACTGGTGGAGTGCTTACACAGCCAGCCCAGTCAACCCGACGGTGCCTGAGCTTGCTTTGAACTTCGGACGTTTCATAGATCCTGAAATGGAAACTGCGATGCAGGGAGTCAGATTCAATCCGGATCCTGCTGTTCGTGAAGCAAGCGCTGAAGAAGTTAGCAGACTCTTCGGGAAAAACGTTTGGAACCTATGGACGACCTGGACGCTCTGGGGACTGATATCGAGCCCAAGAGTAATGGACATAACGACCTTCACTACGCCTGAAGGCACTATGACCGCTCCAGTTGTAGCCGGGAAGCACTCGGTTCAACAAATTTGGTGTCAAGACGGCAACTGTCAAGGTTAAGACAATGTGCCCGAGGTACTAGATTAATTGGTTAAAAGAAGCCGCTTCTGCTCATGACTCGAGCGGAAGCGGCTTCTAGTTCCGTGAGGCGGACATCGAAGGTGAAATTTCTCAAGCGAAACATAGGACGGATTGTTCCCACGGCACTCGTTTCGGTGATTCTTTTCGCATGGTTCGCCCGCCCACCGTTCAGTTGGACATTCGGACTTTTGATGCTAGTGGGAGCTTTCGGAGCGTTAGTAACTGACGCCCGCTATGCATCTCGACGAATTTTTAGTCTGATACCAGTTTTGTTAATAGTTTCGTTTGTGGTCTTTTCGTTAATGAGCAGTCTTCCTGGCGATCCCGCTCTAACGATTCTCGGTGCAGGTGCCACAGCCGAGTCAATCGCTCAGCTGAACCAAGAATTAGGTTTCGACCAACCATTTTTCAATCGCTACGGAAACTGGATGGGCGACGTCATCGTAGGTGACCTAGGAACGTCAAGAATTTTGCGCGAAGACGTCGCAGACGGAATATCACGTTCGATAACGCCAACGTTGCAGTTGATGGCCTATTCCTTGATCCTGGCGGTGCTAATAGCTGTTCCTGCTGGTATGTATTCTGGATACAAAAATGGGACACGACAAGACAGAGTTATTAGCTATACGATGCTGGGATTTTTGGCAATCCCGAACTTTGTTTTGGCTTTAGTACTTGTTCTCTTTTTGGCAGTCGGAGGTGTCACTATCTTTGGAATCGATATTGGGTTCAGATGGTTACCAGCAGCCAGATACGTGCCAATCGGCGCTGGATGGTCGGACCACCTTAGACACATGCTGCTGCCATCGTTATCTTTAGCGATGGGCCAAGCTGCTGTCTTTATGAGACTTTTAAGGTCTGACATGATCGGGACATTACGACTACCATTCATTGATCTAGCTCGTTCAAAAGGGCTGAAAACAGGCAAGATTCTATTTCGTCATGCGCTGCGACCTTCTAGCTTTACGTTAATAACTGTAATGGGTTTATCTGTGGGTGCGTTAATAGGCGGAGCTTTAATAACGGAGTACGTATTCACGCTTCCCGGTGTGGGTTCATACATATTCACCGGCATATTCAAACGCGATTTTGTCGCCGTTCAAGGCGCTGTGTTGGTGATATCCACCCTATTTGTTGTCGTTCTAACATTTTCCGACCTTGTCTACCTGGCATTAGATCCCCGGCTGAAGCACCAAAGTAAAGCGGCTTGAGATGATCAAACTAAAAATAAGAACTCGCACTAAAGAACCGGATGAAACCGGTCGAACCGATAATTCGCTTGGTTTAATGTTTTGGGCAGCTGTGTCGTTTCTTGCAGTTCTCATTTTCTGTGCAATATTTGCAGATGTCCTACCGTTCAAAAACCCAAACCAGACCTTTAAAGGCTTTAATAAAAATGGTCCCAGCGGATCTTTCTTGCTCGGTAATGACGGCGTTGGTAGAGATATTCTATCTCGTGTCATCTACGGGGCTCAAACGAGCCTTGTGATCGCGGTAGTTGGAACTTGCATAGCCTTAATTATCGGAGGCTCGATCGGTTTAGCAGCAGGGTACTATCGGGGTAAAGTTGATCGGCTTTTAACCGTCATGCTCAACACCACCCTAATTATTCCGCCTTTGATTTTGTTTATCTCACTTATTCTGTTCCTGGATCCTGAGGCAGAACGCCGAATGTTTATCTTAATATTCACCTTTGCTCTTCTATCCATAGCGCCTATAGGTCGTGTGGTACGCGCCAACACTATGGCTTGGTCAGAAAGAGAGTTTGTTCTCGCTGCCCAAACAATTGGAGCACGAAATGGGCGGGTAATGTTCAGAGAAATCCTCCCTAACGTCGCTCCCAGTCTCATCAGCTATTCGTTGATAGTTATGGCGACGCTAATAATCGTAGAAGGCGCCGTAGCATTTCTTGGGTTGAGTGTGCCTTCGCCGACTCCGACTTGGGGAGACATGATTAACAAAGGACGGCCCCATCTAGATGTTGCTCCGCACATTACGTTGATGCCAGCGCTCTCGATGTTTCTAACAGTGCTGTCCTTAAATTTTATTGGCGATAAGTTACAAGAAAAATTTGAGCCGAAAGCCTCCGTTCTGTGACTTGTAACGTAAACGAAGTAGGTGTTCGCTATGGCTGGTAGCGGAAATTTGCACCTTCGCGAGCAAGAAAACCCTCTGCTGAGGGTAGAGGACCTAGTTGTCGATTTTTTATCGGCGGGGGGAGAAACTGTTCAAGCTGTTTCAGGTTTTTCAATAGATGTGCTTGAGGGAGAAACGCTCGGTCTTGTAGGGGAGTCTGGCTGCGGCAAAAGCACTACTGCGCGAGCTATTATTCAAAGCCCCAAACCGACTGCTGGCTCAATTCAACTAAATGGAGTTGAACTTACCGAGCTTGATAACGAGGAGATGCGTCGAACTCGGCCAATCTTGCAAATGATTTTCCAAGACCCTATCTCTTCTCTTAATCCAAGAAGGAATATTCGGGATGTAGTCGCCGAGCCGCTGTATGTGTGGTGGGAAGAAGAAACAGGACCTCTCGCGATAGCCAGCTGGTTCGAAAAAACTGGGAACTTGTTCCAAACAATTGCTTCAAAGTTCTCCCGACCGGTGCGCATTCTCGCCCCGCTAGCGTGGCTATCTTTAATTCTCTGGTTTGTAAGTGAAGCCTCAGATGAACGTTCCTTAGAAGCATGGTTATCTTGGCTTAAAACCCCTGCCCAATTTATTGGGTTTCCCGTTTTGTTCATATTGGCGGCTATGGCTGCTGCTTTGTCACTGGTCGGAGCGATGTGGCTTGTTATCGCCGCAATTTTGCCGTTTGGAGTAATCTCAGGAAAATTTGGTTCTGTTACGAACACCGCTGGAATAGCCGGCTTGTTAGTAAGCTTATCGGCTGCAGTTTTTCTTCTATATAGAACCTGGTCCAGTTTGGGAGGGGTAGCTCATTGGCTTTTGAGCGGAATTTTGCTATCAGCGGTTGGCTCTCTAGCGGTATGGAGTTTGCGGGCCTTGCGAGAACCAAGCCGAGCAGGTTCAAGCGCTTTAGCCGTGCTAGTTTTTATGGTCTTCGCTATTCAAGTTTTTTATATTGTCGGCTTAGATGGCAACACTAAGTTAGCCGTATTTAGCTTGTCTGCAGCGATGGACGGTATCTTGTTCCGGTTGATAGCGCGTCGTTATAAAGCAGCCAGAGAGCACATGAGAAAGCGTGCTGAGCCAGAGGTGAAAAGGGTTCTCGAAGCTGTTGGCATGGAAGCAGAAGGTTCGCTTGAACGTAAGCCACATGAATTCTCTGGTGGCCAAGCGCAACGAATTTCAATTGCTAGAGCGCTAATACTTAACCCTAAAGTTGTCATCTGTGATGAGCCCGTATCGGCTCTTGACGTTTCAGTGCAAGCTCAAATTTTGAACTTGCTTGAGGATATGAAAGCTACATACGGACTAACGCTAGTATTTATAGCTCATGACTTGGCAGTGGTTAAGAACATAAGCGATCGAGTAGCAGTTATGTATCTTGGCAAAATTTGCGAAGTCGGCCCACCGGACCTTCTGTACTCTGCGCCACAGCATCCTTACACGAGGCTGTTAATCGATGCTATACCCAGACCGGATCCTGAATTTGACCAGAGAAATGTTGGCAGAATACAAGGTGAGCTGCCATCTCCGTTGGCGCCTCCATCAGGGTGCCGCTTCAGAACTCGTTGTCCTAATGTTCAAGCAAAATGTTCTACTGACGAACCCAAGATGAAAGAAGTTACCTCAGGTCACTATGTTGCTTGTCATTATCCAGCTGATTCGGACGTAGACCAATGAAAACGGCTGAAGAAGCTTTGTTAGAAGTTGATGACCTTCGTACCCAGTTTGATACACCTGACGGGCTATTGACAGCAGTAGATGGCGTATCTTTCTCTCTTTCGAAGGGTAAGTCTTTGGGAGTAGTTGGAGAGTCGGGCTCAGGCAAAAGCGTGATGTCCCGCTCGATTATGCGGTTGCTGCCTAAAGCGAATATTCGCACCGAAGGAACCGTCAGGTTTAAGTCTAGGAACTTGATGAAGCTAGCTCCTCGAGATCTCCGTAAACTCTGGGGACCGGAAATGGCTATGATCTTCCAAGATCCGCTTGGCTCTCTAAACCCAGTCGTGAAAGTCGGTAACCAAGTAGCTGAAGGGCTTCGAGTTCACTCAGGATTTTCAAAAAAAGAAGCTCGTTCTGAAGCCTTGAAACTTCTTCGAGAGGTAGGAATCTCCGAACCCGAGCGTCGGTTAGATGAATACCCTCACCAATTCTCTGGAGGGATGCGACAAAGAATCGTTATCGCCATTGCCTTAGCTTGCCAACCGGATCTTTTGATCGCGGACGAGCCAACAACTGCGCTAGATGTGACCGTCCAAGCTCAGATCCTTGACTTGATTGAGGAACGGCGAAGCCAGCGAAACATGTCATTGATTCTCGTCACTCATGACCTAGGAGTCGTAGCCGGCCGGACAGATGAAATCATGGTTATGTACGCAGGGCGTATCGTAGAACGTGCTCCGACTAAAGTACTTTTCGCGAACATGAAAATGCCATATACCGAGGCTCTTCTAGAGTCAATACCCAAATTGGAACGTGCGAGCCATAGCCGTTTGCTTTCGATTCCAGGGCAACCGCCCAACATGGTTGACGCCCCGCGTGGCTGTAAGTTCGCTTCTAGATGTAAATATGTTCAAGATCGATGCGTTGTAGAGGAACCAGAGCTGATTGCTGCGGCGACTCCCGGGCACTTCTACCGATGTTTCTTCCCGGTGGGATCCGCTGAATCAGCTGAGGCTTTGGCTCGTAATATGGCTAACGGCACAGTGGACGAGAGCGGTTCAAGGGTTCATATCCGGACCTAGGAACTCATCGTTGTACCATGAAGGCGCTTTAGCGAGAAGCTGGTTGCAAATTTCGTTGCACCTATTAAGAATTTCGCACATGCCATCGTCGCCATCAAGAATGCCTCGCAGTGACAGATCTATACGAGCGACGATCGTTAAGGTTCTCTGGGCTGGATCAGTTACGGATGGGAAAGAATCGATAGCCGACACTTCAACGGGTAATATCGTGCCGCCGATGCCAGCCAGCTCAGTTGCTAAAACCAACAGGTCTGGTCCGTTGTCCATTGGGGGAAGGGCCCAAGTGAAAGTCAGCGGAGACCAGTACTCATCGGGTAACAGTTCTCCTTCAGCCTGTGCACACAGAACATCTTCGAGCGAAAGCATTGTTCTGGGATCAGCCTCGAGGGTTAGTCGAAGGTCTAAAGGCCCGCCGCAAGATTCTTCCGGATGTAAGTCCACTTCCCATGCCTGCTGCAAGCTGTACGTCTCAACAAAATGACGTTCGTCATGGATATGAAATCCGTGCTCTGAAGCATGTTCTTTAAGATCGGCGACATAGCCAGATATATCGATTGCAGCCATTGACCCGATTCTATGATCTATACGCCGATAAGAGGAAAAATCTTAAGTACTACTATTTCTTTCTCCCGACGTCTACGGTTTCATACGTGGTGTCAACAAATTGGTTAGAGCTATTCGAGAAGGTTTGTGATGCAGTTGATGGCGCTTTGAGCGCCTTCAAGGACTGGTCCGAGCCCGGAGAAAGAGCGGACCAATATTTACTGGATCAAGTTGCTGATCAAGCAGCGTTAGCTGTTCTAAAGGGCAGAGGTATAGGGGTACTCAGTGAGGAATCAGGATTGTTTTCTGAGTCTTCAGATAAAATTGTGATCATTGATCCAATTGATGGATCAACAAATGCGTCTCGTCGTATAGGCCACTACGGCGTGAGTCTGTGCGCTCTAGATAATTCGGAGCCAGTAGCTGCAATGGTTTTTAACTTAGCTACGGGGGAGTGTTTCACTGCAGAAAAAGATCGCGGGTCGAAGGTGGATGGAAAAGCGATTTATCCGACTAGTTGCAGCGATTTAGATGAAGCCATTGTGGGTATCTCAGGAAATCCGGCGCTACCAATCGCCAGTAATCAATACCGGGCTTTTGGTGCGGCAGCATTGGACTTGTGCTCAGTAGCGTGCGGGCGACTCGACGGATTTATAGATCCGATTAGCGGCAGTGGTGTTTGGGATTACGCCGCAGGAGTATTTATCTGTCAAGAAGCTGGTGCGTTCGTGGACGAAATGTACGGCAATGAGTTAATACATTTTGAACATGCTCGACGTTTAGGTCCAATAGCTGCAGCGACGTCGGAACTACTTGAAGAATTAAGTGGCACGCAACGTCTGGACAGTTAAGATTCAAGTGCAACAAAGTTAGGGCGCTTAGCTCAGTTGGCTAGAGCACCTCCCTTACAAGGAGGGGGTCACAGGTTCGAGTCCTGTAGCGCCCACACCTCGATATGTGACGACCATCTCGTCACCATTTTCGCTCTGCCCTTAGGGGCTTAGCAAGCCGGGTTGCCTTCAACGTTGGTTGGTTTTGTAGTACCAGCTAGAATCTTCATAGACTCTGTTCGTTGTCTACGAATGGCTGTCACTGGAGATAACAGATTTCATGAACGTAAATCGTGATGTGCGCTTGAGCTTGTTTAAGGTTGCGCTCATTGGAATCGTATTAGCATTGTTCGCTGTTTCATGCGGAGGAGGCGATGATTGGACGGCTAGGCAAAGAAACGCCGCTGGTCAATTCGAAGAATGCGGCCCTGAAGGTACATTAGTAAGTTCGAACTCGACTGTTCCAGAGACTGTTCCAGAG
>PCCJ01000060.1 GCA_002731665.1 Actinomycetota bacterium
TGGCAACTTTTGGGTGGACAGCTGGAGAGTTAGTGCGAAGAAGCTCTGGTCAGTCACTCGGTTCATTTTTTCGAAGTGAAGTGGCTGAGCCGGCGAATGCGGATTTTTGGATTGGTTTACCAAAAAGTGAACATCACCGTGTCTCAAACCTCATTCGATACAAGCCAGTTCGTGGAGAAAAATTTAGTTCCTACACGGAAGCGTTTTTAGCTGATAAAGAATCTATGCAAGCTAAGGCATGGTATCACCGAGGTGGAGCTGAATCTAATGATCCCGCTAGCTGGGAAGCGGAATTAGGTGGTGGCGGCGGGATCGGAAACGCGAGGGGTCTAGCGCGTGTCTATAATGCTCCGGCTCTTGGAGAGTTTGTAGGTTCTGTCCAAGCCGCTCGAATGTCGCGAGTGTCTGTAGCGACTGAGTCTGATGCGATGTTGTTGCTCCCGACATCCTTTTCGGAAGGCTTTATGAAACGAATGGACAACACTGGGAACCAACTCGGTGACCATGATTCTGTGCTTATTGGCGACCGTGCCTTCGGGCACGTTGGAATGGGTGGCTCAATAGGCTTCGCAGACCCAGATATTGGACTAGCGATGGGATACGCCATGAACCGATTAGGGAAAAGTATCTTTTTGGATAGCCGAGGTCAATCGTTAGTTAACGCAGCTTATTCTTGTTGCCAGTAGCGCTCGTTAAGGGGTCTTGAAACGGTTTTGAAGTGACCCGAGTTCTGCTATCACTTCATCGGTGTGTTCACCAAGTTTCGGCGCTCGCCGATGAACTCCTGTAGGCGTTTCTGTCATTTTTATTGGAGATGCTACTTGAACTATTGGTCGACCGCTGGGTTGATCGACTGCTACGAGCATTCCCCTAGACTTAACGTGCTCATCACCAAATAGGTCCCCAGGTAGATTCACGGGGCCACAAGGAACTTTGCCGCCTATACGTTCCATAATCTCTTTGGTGCTGAGACTTTTTGTCCACTCGGTTAATGCGGCATCAATGGGTTCTCGATTAAGTACTCTTGCACGAATAGTTGCTTTGTCCTCGGCACGTTGCCATTCCGGATGTCCCATGGCGACTGCTAATTCCCTCCAGTGTTTATCTGTAGGCGCTGCGATGGCTATTGATCCATCTTGGGTTTCGAATACATCAAATGGGACTGCGAAGTCGCTACTGTTACCACTTGGAGGCGTATCAGGTCGACCTAAATAGGAGTATCGCATTACGCCCATTTCTGCGAGAGCCATAATTGAATCGACCATTGCGACGTCAACAAATTGCCCCTGACCTGTCCGTTCTGCGTGAAATAATGCTGCTAAAACTCCCATTGCGCCGATTGTTCCTGGATAGATATCGCCTACAAATGGTCCTACTTGTATGCGGTTGTCCGGGCCATTACCATTTTGGGCCACCAGGCCTCCCATGGACTGAGCGATGACGTCATAAGCAGGCCAGTCTGAATATGGGCTTTGTCCGGTGCGCGGATCGCCAAAACCGCGTATGGCTCCATACACAAGACGAGGATTTCTCGTATGAAGTACTTCCCAACCTAGGCCCAAACCATCCATGACTCCGGCACGCATGTTTTCTACGACTGCATCAGCAGAGTCAACTAACTCAAGAAAAATTTCTTTGTCAGAGGGCAAAGTGAAATCAAGGACTATTCCACGTTTATTGCGGTTATATACGGAGAAAGAACCGCCGTATGCACGTTCTTCGTCCTCGCGTGTGTACGGTGCCATTGGCCTTTGCAGATCTCCGCGAGGTGCCTCAATTTTTATTACATCAGCTCCAAGATCCGCGAGCATCATAGTTGACCAGGGACCAGCGATAGCCTGGGTGCAGTCAAGTATTCGGATTCCTGTTAGCGGCCCAGTTGGAGCATCGATCATTTGGATAGCGTGTTCGTGGGCTGTCAGATGATCTTCCATCGTGTTCCTGTCTAATCAGTTGGTGTGCGTAGCTTTAGTGCCTCTATCTGCACGTTATCGGCCAGTCGGAGAAACAATAGAACGAAATGATAGGTGGATTTATGTTTCAATGAAGCAGAATGGCTCCATGACACCGCCAACAAACGTTTCTCTTGAAGCATTGTCACTTGCTATTGCGGCAGGAGTTCCGGCAGTCTTGTGGGGCTCCCCTGGAACTGGTAAGAGTTCTGCAGTGATGGCTTTAGCGGAATCTGCGAGTCTTTCATGTGAAGTGGTAATAGCAAGTATCCGTGAACCGAGTGATTTTTCTGGCCTGCCAATAATTGTAGATGGGGGCGTTCGTTTTGCTCCACCGCAGTGGGCGAAGAATTTAGCTGACCAGGGCAGCGGTGTCTTATTTCTTGACGAAATATCTACTGCACCGCCTGCAGTACAAGCAGCTTTGCTGCGTGTGGTTTTAGAAAGAGTAGTTGGGGATTTAGCGCTGCCATCGGACATAGCAATCGTTGCAGCGGCGAATCCTCCTGATCAGGCAGCTGATGGGTGGGACCTCTCAGCGCCGTTAGCTAACCGATTTTGCCACTTAGATTGGGGTGTTAACGCTCAGGCTGTGGCAGCTGGATTGGTTGCTGGTTTTCCTAAACCAGTTCTTCCTGTGTTACCAGTTAGCTGGGATAAGCAAGTCCCATTAGCGGCAGGCTTGGTAAGTGGATTTCTAGGTACTCGCCCATCGTTAGTATCTGCGCCTCCGTCTGACCGCTCAAGTGCGGGGCGAGCCTGGCCAAGTCCACGAACATGGGAAATGACCATTCGGCTGTTGGCTGCGGCACAAGCGATTCAGGCTGATGTTTCGGTGATTCGAAGTCTTGTACTCGGAGCAGTCGGAAATGGGGCTGGGCTCGAATTTTTGGCCTGGTTAGAATCATTAGATTTACCTGATCCTGAGGCGGCTCTAGCTAATCCGGCTGCTGTGCTGTTTCCAAAACGTGGAGATCGTTTGTATGCGGCGCTTTCAGGAGTGGTTGCTGCAGTGGTTGCGAACTTAACTGCTGATCGTTGGGTGGCGGCATGGAAGGTCATAGCGCTCGCTACTGAAGACGCCCCAGACATTGGTGCGATGTCCGCCCGTGTCCTCGCTCAAATTCGCCCAGAGGGGTTGAGTGCTCCGGCTGAAGCAGCTGCTTTTGTTCCGGTTATGCGTGATGCTGGCATGTTGTCATGACAACTGATCGAACTCGGCTGATTTCTGCAGCGAGACTTTGGGCAGCTCATAATTATCCGTATTTAGCCTCGGCGTTATTCGCTCTTCATATTTTGCCAGGAGAGCCCGGGCTCGAAATGTCCGTCGATACGAATTGGCGAGTTTATGTCGACTCAAATTCTTTAGCCGAGGTTCCCACGGACCGAGTGGGCTTCCAATTAGTTCACTTAACCGGGCATCTTTTGCGTGACCATGCTCAGCGTGCGACTCACATAGGAGTGTCTGAGGATGATGTTTCACATTGGGTCGCTGCCGCTGATGCAGAAATTAATGATGATCTGAGAGACATGTTGACGCTCCCTCCTGATGCAGTAACTCCAGATGATTTGAAATGTCCTGATGGTAAATTTGCTGAGGAGTATTACGAGTACGGGTCTGCGAGTAATCAAAAATTTCGCGATTGTGGAACAGGTGCGCATGGTCACGAAAGATTTTGGAATCAGGAACCTCCAAGTGATGCGAATAAAGATGACGGTGTCAATGTCAGAGAAGCTGAAATTTTAAGAAGGCAAGTCGCTTCAGAAATTGTCGAACATCACCGCCAAGTCGGCGAGATACCTGAGGGGTTACTGAGGTGGGCGGCCATGACTCTTGACCACAAAGTTGACTGGAGGAAAGAGTTAGGTTCGGTGCTTCGACGTGGCTTGTCCGAAAGCATGGGTGCAGTTGACTACTCGACTAGCCGCATATCGAGGCGCGTATCTATTTCCCCAGAAATAGTTTTACCCAGTTTGCGCAGACGGGTACCGAGCATCGCCTTAGTGCTAGATACAAGTGCCTCTATGACGGAACGAATGCTTGGTCTAGCAGTGACGGAAATTAAGGGACTCCTTGTTGCCGTTGGCATTCAAAACGATGCTATTCGGGTTATAAGTTGTGATGCTGCGGCAGGGGAAGCTCAGACGGTAAGAAACGTAAATGATCTGTTCCTAAAGGGTGGAGGAGGAACTGATCTTAGAATCGGAATCGAGAACGCTACGAAACTAATACCGCGACCTGAACTTATAATTGTTGTCACCGATGGTGGGACTCCTTGGCCTGAAGAAAGAGTCCAAGGGGTTGAGATGTTTGCGCTTCTGATAGGGGATAACCCCCCTCAGCCGCCGAATTGGATTCATTGTGTTAGCGCAAAGGTTGAGAGTTGAGACTGTTGCAGCTACGAGTGTTCTATTCTTTTGATTAAGACTATGTCGGGAGCGTTATATGGAGTCTTTAGTAAGCACAAGTTGGCTTGAAGAAAATATAGATGACACAGATCTTAAAATTTTGGAGTGCACAGTGTCTCTAAAGCCAGGAGGTAGAGGATTCGTAGCTGAACCGATGTTCGACGATTGGTATCAAAACCATATTCCTAACTCTCAGTATGTGGATTTGACTAATGATCTAAGTGATCCGACTAGTCCTCTTAGATTCACAATGCCTAGCGAAAATCAATTCGCTGAGGCCATGGAAGCGTTAGGTATATCCGGTGACTCGCGCGTGGTTCTGTATGACCGCCGAATGACTATGTGGGCGACACGTGTCTGGTGGATGCTTAAATTTTTTGGTTTTGACCAATGTGCTGTTCTCGATGGTGGCTGGAAAACCTGGATTAGCGAAGATAGAGAAATAAGTCACGGGAACGAGAAGCTGCATGCACCGGGCAAATTTGATTGCGCGCTTAGGCCAGAAATGATTGTTTCGACGAAAGAGGTCGAAGCTTCGATGACCGGCGCTGCTTGCCTTGTTAATGCTTTGTCGCCAGAAAATCATGATGGCACAGATAATAGCTATGGAACAGCGGGACATATCCCTGGGGCATCAAACGTTTATGCGGTGAAACTAGTTGACTCGCATTCACATAAATTTCTTCCGATTGCTGAATTACAACAGATTTTTTCTTCTATTACAGAAACCAAGAAACCAATAATTACATACTGCGGTGGAGGTATAGCTGCTACTAGCGACGCTTTCGTGCTCACTGCATTACTTGGTCATGACGATGTTGCGGTTTATGATGGTTCCCTTTCCGAGTGGGTGTTGGACCCAGCTCGCCCTATGGAAGTTTGAGATTTTGAGTATTTCTGTTGCCGACTCTCTGATAGATGCCATAATTTTTGACTGGGGTGGGGTGATCACTATTCCACCGGGCCCAGTAGTGACGCGGCTCTATAACGAATCGGGAGTGAACCAAAATGCTCTGAAAAGTCGACAGGCGAAATATGATGCAAAAGATCCCAACTCACGGTTTGCACGGTTGGAACGTGGAGAGCTAGCTCTAGAGAACTACCTAGCATGGTCTCGCGACGATTTGGAAGGAGCAGAATCGATTTGGGATCCCGAAAGCCCGCACTTTCTCTTTCCTCACTTATCGGTAGTGCCAGAAGTGATTAGCGCCATAGAAGATCTTCGCAACCGCGGATTTGCTACAGGGCTATTGAGTAACAATATCGCTGAAGCTTGGCCTTATGTTCTAAGTAATTTAGATGTCAACGAGTTGTTCGATGTTTCTGTTAATTCTGCATTCGTAGGAATGCGTAAACCTGAAAAACGTATTTTCACTCACATACTAAATGAGCTAGAACTACCTCCAGAACGAACGTTGTTTTTAGATGATGTAGCAGTCAACATCGATGCTGCCAAGAGTGTAGGAATGAAAACTCTTAAAGTTGTGAACCCAGTGCAGTCCCTTGCGGCGATGGAAACAATTCTGATGCAGGGCATATAAAGTGTTTCAAGATCTAGCTACGCGAAGTCTGGCCGCCGTTTCTCAGTGATCGCGGCGTGCCCCTCTTGAACATCGGGTCCCGTGAACCCGAGCATTTCTAAAGCAACCGAAGTATCGAATATCGGTCCTGCTGCTCGTAGCCAATTGTTCAGACTGTATTTTGTCCACCGGATAGCTGACTGACTACCAGTTGCTAGTTTGTTTGCTACTTTGTAGGCCTCTGCGAGAACAGCTTCGTCTTCAACGCAGACGCTTGCTAGCCCCATTGCTTCAGCCTGCTCACCTGTCATTGAATCGCAGGTAAGTAAGTAGTACTTCGCTTTTGCCATGCCACAAAGGAGGGGCCAAATAATAGCTGCATGGTCTCCTGCTGCAACACCGAGTTTTGTGTGCCCATCTAAGATTCTGGCATTTTTGCCGATTACCGATATGTCGGCCATGAATGCTACAGCAAGCCCCGCTCCAACTGCCACTCCTTCGATTGCAGAAATTATCACTTTCGAGCAATTAATCATGTTGTATACGATGTCTTTTGCTTCTCGAAGAGATCCAGCTCGGTAATCAAAGTCCGCCATAATTTTTTCGATCATTGCCATGTCGCCGCCGGCGGAGAATGTGCCGTTTGCTCCATGGACAACTGCGACTCTGGTATCTGGATCCTCATCCACTGCTTTCCAAACGTTCGCAAGCGCTTTGTGCTTGCCCTCGTCGACAGCATTCATTTTTCCAGGTGTGTCGATACAAATATCGAGGATGCCGTTTTCGTTTGGCCCAGTGATGGTAAGAGCAGAAAATTTTTCGTAGCGGTCAGTCATAATGCCGAAGATAGTACGCGAGCGGAAGATTTACTGTCGCTTGTTCGAGAAAGCTAGCCGTTAGAACCTAGTTGTGTGATGTCTCGTTCCCCGCGAATAACTTCGGCAACTTGTTTTATCTCTTGGGGATTACCGTAGCTGCGTTCCCAAGGATGCAGGAGGCGATCTCGTCCATATCTTGGAATAATGTGGAAGTGCAGGTGAAATTGAGTTTGGTCAGCGTGAGCGCCATTGTTGTTAACTAAATTTATGCCTAGCGGTTCAAGTTTTGCTGTGATTAGTTTTGCAACGTCTCTGCAAGCTCGCATAATCTTGTCTGCTAGCTCATCTGGTAGCTCAAAGATATCTTGTACATGAGTTTTAGGAATAACTAAGCAGTGACCAGGCGTCATGGGCAAAATGTCCATAAACCCAAAGACGTCTTCATTTTCGAAAATTTTATTTGATTCTGATTGGCCGGAGGCGATTCGACAGAAGAGACATCCGTTCACGTAGCCAAAGGCTAGTTCGGTCTTAGCGGATTTATCTTGCTTTTACTAATTTCTGCGGAGTTCAACTGAAGTTACATCATGATCTGGCCCTTTTCTTAGTACGAGGTCAGCTCTAGCGCGAGTAGGGATGATGTTCTCTTGCAAGTTAGGCAGGTTAATGGAACGCCAAATTGTTCTGGCGACCGCTTCAGCGGCATCAGGTGGCAAGTGCGAGAACTGGACAAAATAGGCGCTGTTCTCGCGAAAGGCAGTTGCTCTTAGCTGCTGGAAACGCTCTACATACCATTTCTCGAGGTCGTCGGTGTCAGCGTCGACGTATATCGTAAAGTCGAAATAGTCTGAGACGAAAGGCGTATTAGAGGATGATCCAGTTTGAAGAACATTTAGTCCTTCAACTATCAAAATATCTGGTTGTTGAACGAGTTGAACCTCGTCCGTAATGTCATACGTAACGTGAGAATAAACGGGCGCCTCTACTTCTGGAACACCATTAACAATTTTTTGAAGGAATTCGACTAGAGCACCGCGTCTGTATGACTCGGGAAAGCCTTTTCTGCCGAGTAGCCCTTTGTCTTCTAGCTCTCTATTAGGTTGTAAGAATCCATCGGTGGTTATTAGGTCTACCTTGGGATGTTGAGGCCACTCGGAAAGAACTGCCTGCAGAATTCGGGCCGTAGTACTTTTCCCCGCAGAGACGCTGCCTGCTACTCCAATTAGGAATGGTCGTTTTTTTGTATCACGGTTAAAGAAATTTGCAGTAGCAGCTTGTATCTGCAAGGTTGCTTCAACCCTCAGATTCAGGAACCTCGATAAAGGCAAGTAGATATCTCGCACACCTTCCAAAGTTATTTGTTCAACCCGCCCTGCTAGTTCTTGGAGCTCGTCCTCCGAAAGCGATAGCGGCGTGGCGTTACGCAAAGCGGCCCATTCAGCTTTAGAAAAAATTAAGTGTTTGTTGCTATTGTTCCCCATCGCCACACATAGATCTTGGCTGGAATGAGCAGATAACGCAACTAGTTGAACGTTTAGCAAAATAAGACTTTAATTGCTCCAGGATCCTGTGACAGGGAACGAACCACGATTCCACCTTCGCGGAGTGAGTATTGCGGCTCGTGGGTAATCCTCGAACATCCATCTAGCGAAGTGGCGACGGCTCCAATTGCTGGAATTTATTATTCTGAGCGAAGTATTAGTAATCTTTTCGTGGCTTAACGCCATGTTGAGTACTTTTGCCAGCCGGTGATCGGAGTGCATGCTCCGTCGAACTGAACGCTCGTATTGTTTAGCGATTTCTTTTAGGGTTCCGCCTTCTGCTATAGCTGTTGCTGCGAGTCGTCCTGTTTCTAGTGCTTGACCGATGCCTTCACCTGTCATGGGGTCTGCGGCAGCAGCAGCGTCACCGACGAATAAAGCGGGCCCCGTGTGTAGCAACATTGAGGTCAAACGAGCGGGAATAGGCCATGCTTTGTATGGGCCCTCCGGAGCAGTTGAACCTAGGACCTTCCTAATGTGTGGCCTGTCTAGGAGATTTGCCCAAATTTCCTGAAGATCTCTGCCTTTCAGGTTTTCTTTTCTCATTACCCCGAAGCCAACATTTACTTTTCCATCGGCTAACGGGAATGACCACGCGTAACCCGGCAGTAAGTCCGGTTCGAACCATACCCACAAATCCCTAGAGCGATGACCGGTGGCTGTGAAATATTGCCTAAAAGCATGCCAATCACCTAAGTAGCTTTGTTTAGCCGCTCCAAGAGACTTCCTTACCGGGGACCACATCCCATCGGCGGCAATAAGACTTCGAGTCTTGATGCTTTCTTTTCCTTCAATAAGAACTTCTGTGTAGCCATTTTTGTTGGTGATGCCTTTGAAGACAGTGCCCTGAAATATTTGTGCTCCTGCTGACGACGCTAGTTTTACCAATTGCGAATCTAGAACAGAGCGAGGGACTACTGCTGCGTAATCTCCGCGACCATGGGGGAGTTGAAGTCGGATTTCTTTACCACTAGGAGAACGTATCTGAATACCATTTATTATTTGCCATTGCTCGTCTGCCGGTGGCTCAAAACCAAGGAGTTCTAGTTCTCTTAAGGCTAAGGCAGTAAGACCATCACCGCAGCATTTGTCGCGCGGAAAGTGCGCTTTGTCGATGACTATTGCTGAAATCCCACTTTTTACGGCGTGGATAGCTGCCGAAGTTCCAGCAGGTCCGGCACCAACTATGACGACATCGGCTGAGGGCACATCTCTTAGGCTATCGATGGTCCTAGCTACCTGGGCGGAAACATTCTACTTAGTTACGCTCGCATAGCCGGCGATTGAGCTGGCCCTAATCTTGCGACCCCGGTTCATCTAATGTTGAAGGTTCTGTTGGTATCTCAGCGTCTGGGTCTGAGCTCGATCCGTCACAGCGTATGCCATGTTTGTAATGGTAAAGGGCGCCAAAAAAATCTTCTTCGATATCTCCATTTAGCGATGTGGTGACTCGTTTCGTTCTGACGCGAGTGCACATGAGTCCAACTCTCTTTTCGATTGGAGCTTCAAAAGTAACATCCAAGTGTTTGGTTGAGTAGAAGTCTACGGTTATCGATTCAGACGTATAGCTCGGCCATATGAGAATACTAAATGGTGTTGTATTCCTAATTTTCAGATCTACAGAAGGATAAGAAATTGTGGCTTCTCGACCATACGGATAGCGCGGGAAGTACAGAGAGTGAGCTTGGTAGTAGTCGAATTTGAGTCCTGCTAGCAACGCGGCATTGAAGATCGTAGTTGTGAATTGTGAGACTCCACCGCCAACGGTCTCTACTAGTACGCCGTTTTGAATGGCTCCACCAAGAACGAAACCACTTTCTTCAGTTCGAGGACCGACATGCGAGTTAAGCGAGAGCACTTCATCGGGCTCAATAATTGTGCCACGGAAATGATCCGCAAATCGTTGGATATTTTGGACTCTTCCCTGGCAGCAACTATGGCGCGTAGTAAATGTGGAAACGAGCTCACTAATCCCTAGATTTTTTAGTGCTCTGATTCGATTTTCGGGAGCGGCAGCTGGCTGGTTTGGCAGCTTAATTAGGCTAACTTCGTCAGACTCGGTAGTCAGTGCCTTAACGACGAGTGAGCTGACTTCCGGATGGCAGCAGATTGACCCTTTTTCCCAATCTATTATAACTTCTTCGCCTTGGGGCTCTAGAAAAGGTTCGCCTGCGGGGATATCGCCTGCTTGCATAAGGGATTGAACGCCAGAAAATACTTTTTGTTCATCTAAGTAAAGGTTGAAATATTTCGGCGAAGTCTGAAGCGTAAACCAGGATGCGATTAACGCTGGGGTTAAGTCAGTTTCGTAGTTATTGCTCTGCAGTCGCAGTTTTTTATTTATAATCTTGTTGGCGTTATCCACGGCCTCTTGAACCGAATATTCTGAAACCGTTGGTTGGATATCTTTTAACTTAATGTTGACTGTTGGACTTGTTTCTAGCTTTAAGACCCTAATTATTTTGCCAATGGCATCATCGATATCAATGTCTCTGCCGGGTATTCCTGGGACAACGACTAATTTGCCATCGCTAATTTTGGTTGATGGTTCAGTGGGAGCTTCATAGAAAGCTGCGCTCTTGCTGAGAACGGACTCAAGCGTGTGTTCTGAGATTACGAGTTGAAAATGAGCTTCTGGACCCTTTACCAGACTAGTAAACCAAGTTACTGGGCGGAAAAGCCAAAATCCTTTTCCCACCTTTAGTGCTTCTGTAACCGTGGCTTCCGAATCTACTCGTATGCCTAGTTCTTGCGCAGACCAAGCATATTTGTTTTCGGGAGTTTCGATGTTTATCAATGTTTGAGTGAATTCTTCAGCCAAGAATCCAACTTCGACTAGGAGTTGTTCGTTATCTAACCCACCGACGTTGGAACCGTATAAAGTGGTGTTCCGGGTTGTATTATTTTGATTTAAAATAGTGTCGGTGATGAAGAGAAGCACAACGAGAAGCAGGATGCCCAAAGGCACTCCGATCATGACTTTTCTCCGAGTTATCGTAATTGTCTTTAGCACTAGGTGAAATGGTAGGTGAACTTTACGTAAATAGGGTTCTGAAACTTAGAAAGAGTTAAGTCCCGCCACGCTTTCGAAGGTTGTGCTAGGCAAGAGTCTCATCGGGATATATATCAAAATGGTTCACCCGGAAAAATTTGTTGGATTAGAAGGACCGGCTCTCAGGAAATGGTTACTAAAGAGGAGAAATTGATTATGAGTAAACTGTGCGAAAATAGGGTTGTGATCGTGACCGGTGGGGCTCGAGGGATTGGCCGTGAACATTGTTTGATGCTCGCTGAGAATGGCGCCAAAGTAGTGGTAAATGATTTGGGGGGTGCTCGAGACGGAACCGGAAGCGGCCTTGGACCTGCTGACGAAGTTGTTCAAGAAATCCAAGCCATGGGCGGAGAAGCTATTGCTAACGGAGACGATGTCTCTGATTGGGAAGGAGCGCAGCGCATGATCAACATGGCGGTGGAGCACTTTGGAGATCTTACTGGGTTAGTAAATAACGCTGGGATCCTGCGAGATCGGATGCTAGTAAATATGACTGAAGAAGAATGGGACGCTGTCATTCAGGTTCACCTAAAAGGAACTTTTGCGCCTGCTAGATGGGCAGCCGCATATTGGCGAGACAAAGTTAAATCTGGCGAAGAGGTGAATGCATCTATAGTGAATACGACATCAGTTTCAGGCATTTACGGAAATCCGGGACAAACCAACTATGGTGCGGCGAAGGCGGGTATCGCCTCATTTACGGTAATTGCAGCACGGGAATTGCAACGATACGGAATTCGTGTCAATTGTGTTGCCCCGGGAGCGTTAACGAGAATGACTGAAGATCTTGGCATGGGCTCAGCCTCTGAAGAGTCCAAGGCTCAAATGCACCCTCGTTTCATTGCTCCGATTGTGACGTGGCTTCAATCAGCTGAGTCAGCTGATGTAACCGGAAGAGTGTTCGAAGCATCTGGGCAATTACTTGGAGTGGCTAACGGGTGGCACCGAGGACCGGCTGTTGATGCCGTTGACGATCCTAACGAA
>PCCJ01000061.1 GCA_002731665.1 Actinomycetota bacterium
AAACAATCAAAAACCTTGGTCTCGCTAGTCCCAGAAGTTAGAGACATCAGACGGTCTGGTTCTTGTGCTCTCGATCTTTGTTGGACCGCAGCCGGTCACTTAGACGCATTTTACGAAAGAGGCCCTCATCTTTGGGATGTGCAGGCTGGAGTTCTCATCGTTCAAGAAGCAGGAGGAGAAGCAAATTATGATGTCGACTCAAAGAAAATCGTCGCATCGGGAACAGGCATATGGGCCGTCTTGAATCGAGCTATTCTCAAAGCAGAGAAAAAACATTAATGCATTACCGCATTGAGCCTCAGATCAGGCACAATTTAAGGTGTGAATATCAGAATCCTGGCGGTTGAAGACGACGAACGAATCCTCACCGCCGTGACCTTCGCTCTTGAAGACGAAGGCTGGCAGGTTATTAAAGCAGACTCGGGCGAAGTCGCTTTGGCGGAATTCCATAAAGACATAATTGATTTAGTCCTCATCGACATAATGTTGCCTGGAATTGATGGCTTCGAGCTTTGCAGAGAGATTCGAAGTATCAGTGATGTTCCAATTATCATGGTCACAGCACGTGATGACACTCACGACATAGTTGCGGGGCTCGAAGCTGGTGCCGACGATTACTTAACTAAACCATTCGCACCTAAAGAACTATCTGCGCGAATTAGGGCTTTATTAAGACGCTCTCGATCAGACTCCACGAATGAACCGCTGCTTCGAGTCGGAGATCTCGAACTTAACCGCGATGAAGGAGTTGTCTCTTTAGGAGACAAAAAAATTCACTTAACACGAACTGAATTTCACCTTCTCTACGAACTCGCCGAAAACCCCAACAAAGTTCGCAGCAGAGAGTATCTTCTGGAAAAAGTTTGGGGCTATGGCTACTTCGGTGATGGAAGACTAGTTGACGTTCACGTGCGCCGCCTGCGAACAAAAATAGAAGTAGACGCAGCAAGCCCAAAGTACGTAGTAACTGTTAGAGGAATGGGCTACAAGCTTCAACACTAAGTAAACTAACCGGCTCTCAATCAGTTCTCGAGTACTATCATGATCTACTTTCATCGATTAATTACCAAAAGATCATGTAGCAATACGGAACGCCCCCGTTTGCGTCTCATAAGCGAGGACATCAATTGAAGAATAACTCGCCTAAATGAAAAACAGATCAAGACCTTGGCATAGGAGATTTCCACTTCGAGCGCGTATCATTGGAGCCTTTACTCTTGGCGCAATCATTGCAACTCTTTTTCTAGTAATAATAACCTACGGCCTGTCTCGAGAGTCAATGCTCAGACAACGAGAAGCCTCTTCCCAGGAACAATTTTTCGCTAATGCAAGACAAGTCCAGGGCGCCCTACGAGCAGAGGATCCCGACTTTGCTCTAATCCTTGAATCATTACCGAGCTTAAGCGGCAGTAGGTCGATCTTAAGAACCAGTGAAAACACATGGGTTTCTCTTTCTCTAGCTCCAAGCGATCTTCCGAATCTATTAATCGATGAAGTAAAAAATGCTTCGACAGGAAGACAAATGCGTTATCGCCTGGAAGGAGAATCACAGCTAGCTGTTGGTCTCAGGCTGCGCCCAAGCCAAATTTCGACCTTAACTGATGTTGCGTATTTCGAGATTACGCCCCTTTCAGAGATAGAAAGCACTCTGGAAAGCCTCGGCTTAATACTTATTTTAGGGGCTATAACCACCGTCTTGATTGGTGCTTCCGCCGGCTTGTGGGCTAGCGGCAGAGTTCTAAGCCCATTAACTGATATCTCCACTGTTGCGCAAGCTCTTGCAAAAGGGCAATTCGCTGCCAGAGTCGAGACAATCGATGACCCAGACCTTATGCCGATCATCAGGTCATTCAACGACATGGCTGCGACTATGGAACAACGCATAGCGAAAGACGCTCGATTTGCATCCGACGTTAGCCATGAACTTCGCTCGCCTCTCATGACTCTCAGAGCATCTATAGAGGTAATGCAAAGTCGGCGCATCGAACTTTCTGAGCGCGCATCACAAGCGCTTGACCTGCTCGCTGATGATGTAAACAGATTTGAAAAATTAGTCCAAGACCTCCTTGACTTGGCAAGATCGAATTCAGGATCTATACCCTCTGACCTAGTCAACATGACGGAACTAGTTGAGGCCACTGTGGCAATGTTCGAAAAGCAGCCACCCATAAGCATTCTCGACGGAGCGAACAACGCTCTGGTGATCGGAGACAAACGTCGGCTAGCTCAAGTTTTCGATAATCTTCTCCGCAACGCAGAAAAATATGCGAATGGAGCGACCTTGATAGAGATAACCCAGTCAGAAGGCAGGGTGCACATATCGGTTGAGGATGCGGGGCCCGGGGTATCTCCTTCGGAGCGAGAACTTATTTTTCAAGCCTTTACCCGCGGAAACGCAGCAAAAAACCGAGGTACGGGCGGCGGCGCAGGCCTTGGGCTTGCTCTCGTCGATGAGCACACTCGGCGACACGGAGGCTCAGCGAAAGTAGGAAACCGCAGAGATGGAAAACGCGGAGCTCGCTTCACAATTGACCTGCCGATGGTTGGAAGACGATGAGAAAACTAAAATTTTTCACACTTAGCGCCGCCGTCTTTATTGTTTTCAGCCTCCCAGCCTGCGGCCTCTCTTCGAATGAAACACCAAGTGTTTTAGAAGTTCCCGAGGATGTTTTCCCCGACGGAGGGCAAGTCCCACAAGACTTTAACCCTGATGATTCGCTTGACTTAGATGTCGGCACCACTGTGCATCCGGTTTATTTCCTATTGGACAGTCAGATAATTGAGGTCAAACGACGTCTACTCTCTCCAGTATTTTTAGAAGCGCCACTTAACAATCTACTAATTGGCCCCTCGCCTATAGAGGCGGCAACCGGGCTAGAGTCGGCGATACCTGAAGGCACTGAGATAGTCAATGTTCAAGTTTCCCGAAACAACATCGTTACGATTCATCTAAATGCCAATTTTTTTGCTCTTGAAGGGGCTCAACGCATTAGAGCTACGGCTCAACTAGTGTTCACTGGTCTTGGCTTAGTAACTGATGCTCAGGGCGTCCTCTTTCTTTTAGATGGAATCGCGCAGCAGCTTCCGGATAGTAGAGGAATTATCGCCGAAAAAGCTTCGGATGGCTTTGTCCAACCATTAACAGAAGATGATTTTGCCCCGTTGCGCGAACAGAGTAAAATTTCGTAAGTTAATAAAGGTTATTGCCGAACCTTATAACGAGACCTTGACACCGCTCGTGCGAATGCCACGAACATAAGCATCACTGGGAAAACTTCAAGACGGCCAAACATCATTAAGAACATGAGGATTACGCGCCCGAGCCGAGGAAATACCAAAAAGTTACTTACCGGCCCTGCATCTCCCAACCCTGGACCCGCATTGCCGATCGCTGAAACCGCTCCTGAGAATGCAGTAACAGGTTCAACGCCCAAACCCGCCAGTGTTAAACCTCCAAACACAATTAGCCCCATATACAACAATATGAAACCGACCGCTTTCGCAGCAATTTGCTCATCTATCGATACCGCTCCCATACGGATAGGAACTACAGCCTTGGGGTGACGCGCTCTAATGACTTCGCGAAACGAATAGCGCACCAAGATTTGGAGCCGCAATATTTTCATGCCCCCGGCAGTCGACCCGGTCATACCGCCGACGATCATTAACGTCAGGAGGACTATCTGAGCAGCAGGCGCCCAAACAGTAAAATCACTGGTCCCAAAACCAGTGCTAGTTCCTAATGAAACAGCATAAAAAAATGACTCCCTAATATTTCTGCCTAGTGAAAGATTCCCAAAATTTAACCATACTAAAATAAATGTTGACCCAACAATTAATCCCAGATACCACCGTAATTCGCTTACGCGATGGTATGCCTTGGGGCCTCTATTGAAGGCGTACCAATGCAGCGAAAAGTTAGCTCCACAGAAAATCATGCCTGCGATGATCACAAATTCGGCTAGCAAAGAATCGAAATGAGCGATCGACGCGTTATACGGAGAGAAACCCCCAGTCGCAACAGTAGTGAATGCATGACTAGCAGCATCGTAGGGCGATAAACCTACAACCATAAGGGCGGCAATCATGGCAAGCGTTATTCCGCCGTACAGTAACCATAAACGACGCGCAGTGTCAGTAACTCTCGGCGTTAACCGGTCAGCCGTTGGCCCAGGGGCTTCGTTGGCTATCAGCTCCAACCCCCCAATTTTCAAAGCTGGTAATACAGCTACCGCTAGGACGATTAAACCCATCCCACCAAACCACTGCATCATGCTTCGAAAGAACAGAACCCCTCGTGGCACAGCTTCAATATCAGACAAAATCGTTGAGCCGGTACACGTGAAGCCCGACACTGATTCAAATAGAGCATTATCGAAGTGCGCCCATGCGATTGAACCAGTCATCAAGAAAGGTAAAGCGCCAGCTATCGAGACGGCAAGCCAACTCCATGCCACAGAGGCAAGAGCAACTGGAGTATCAGCTCGAGCCGACACCGAAGAAGAGCCAAACATGAGGGCGCCTATGGATAAGGTCAGAAAGGCAGAAACCAGAAGACCTAAAGCCCCGCCGCCCCCATCAGCTAAAGCAACCCCCGAAGAAGCAAACATTCCAAATGAGATGGCTACCAATGCGGAGCCAGAGACTCTCAAGGGGGTCCCTTTAATTTTTTTCATCGAACTGCCATTTTTCTATGGCCAAATGATTTTCGCCTTAACATCCTGACGAGTGGCTCGGCCATGAACGCTAGAACCACTAAAACCGGCGTTATGGATATTCGACCGACAATCATTAGGCCCGCTGAAAAAATCTGCCCCAACCCCGATAATTCACTTAGATGGTTCATCTGCGCTGCACTGCCGAAAGCCGGGCCAAAGTTAGAAAGACACGAAAGCGCAAAAGAAAAAGCGCCCTCGACGTCTAAACCACCGTTAGTCAGTATCAACGCGCCTGGAATCAGAACCAAGAGCGACAAGAAAATTTCACCGACTATTTTAGAAAAGGCCGTCTGCCCAATCGAGGAATGACCAACACGGATAGGTAAAACTGCAGTGGGGTGAATTGTACGCTTCAACTCGCGACCGATGTAAGAACTAATAGCCAAAAGACGCATCACCTTGAAGCCACCGGTCATTGACGCTGACATACCACCGATCAGCATCACGATGATTACGAGCGACTGTCCGCCAGCAGATGGCAGATAGCTCACACTATCGATATAGCCTGTCGTCGAAGCTGCAGAGGTGACTTTGAACAACGAGGATCTAACAATTTCTAGCGTCAATGTCTGCCGAGTGAAAATAGCATCGAACGCGGCAGCAACAAGTACGGCTAAGGAATAAAAGCGGAATTCATAGCTTCTCCAAAATCGTTTGGGATCTTTACGCCGTAAAGCCAAAAAAATAAGGGGCAGACTGATCCCAGCGATAAACATCCCGACGATTCCCACCCATTCAATCGCTCCTGATTGAAAGGCACCAATCGAACCCGGTTGAGTCGAAAAACCGCCGGTCGAGATAGTAGTTAACGCGTGCATCGCACTATCAACTAACGGCATGCCGGCTAATGCATAGCCCATTCCTATTAGCCCTGTTAACACGATGTATAGGAGCAACAGCCTAAAAACGGTGCCACTGCTTTTAGGTGACAAACGCCTGGCAGAACGAGTCGCCACCCCCCCATCTGCATCGAGACCACCAACTCCTAGGTGCGGCAAAACGCGTACTAAGATAACGATTAGAGCAGCACCAGCGACCCACTGCCCAAGAGCCCGCAAAAGCATTACTCCCGGCTCAATCTTAGAAACATCAATCGTACTCGCATTAGTACCTGTAACAGTCGATGCAGCCTCGACAAGAGCTAAAGTTACGCTTCCGGTAGTTTCAGTCGCCAATAGACCAATCATTACGAATGCTAATGAAGCTAAAGTTCCCGATGCCAATGCTCGAAATAGTCGCGCTGTGCTTAGATACTTAGGAACTCGCGCGTATCTTAAAATAAATAAGCCGATAGCTAAAGCCGCAGCCCCCACGGCTAAGAGCTCTAGCCAAACGCCTCCTCCACGGGCGTTATCAAACAAAGCACATACCAAGAACATAAGCCAAACGCACAAAGCCACTATCCCTGCAGTTACCGCCCCAACTGATTCGACCCGACCGTTCGAGTACCCTCTCAGTGCCAACTTGACAACATATAGACCTCTTGTTATTCGGATCTTCAATCGTCCGAGGCTCGGTCCCCCTCTAGACGGCCTTGGCGTCACCCGAAAGCCCGCTTGACCTCATCCACCATATTTGGTTTTGCGAACACGATGACATGATCGCGCGTTCTCAGCACACTACGCCCACGAGCTATATGGGCGTTCCCATCACGAACTATCGCAGCTAAGAGGGCTTGAGTCGGCAATCCGAGATCCCGAACAGCGGTCCCGTCTGCTGGGGCTCCTGGGGCAACCTCAAACTCAACGACCTCCACATCGCCTTCAAGGAAAGTTGCAACGGCCGCCACGTCCCCGCGCACATATCGCAAAACACTATTAGCGCTTGCCGTACGAGGTGACAACGCCGCATCAATTCCAACCTCTTCGAGCAGACTCAAAAGACTCAAACGGTGCACAACGGCGATTGTTTCCGCAGCGCCTTGAGATTTGGCATATAAACATGCAAGAACATTTGCATCGTCTTCACCCGTTGCTGCAACCACGGCGTCGAAGTTCCCTACATCTTCACTCTGCAAAAAATCGGTATCAGTGATATCCCCTCGCAAAACTAATGCTCCAAAAAGTTTCTCAGAAAGCACCTGTGTACGGACCTGGTCCCTTTCAACTATTACTACTTCTACACCTCGATCAATCAGGCGAACAGCAAGAAGTTCAGCCGTGCGACCTCCCCCGAGCAACATCACTTTTCGGAGTTCCGCTCGGTGTAGACCGAGTATCTCCATCAGTTCCCTACGACCTTTTCGACGACAAACAACACGCAACAGATCATGCTCTAGAAGCCGAGTGTCATCTCGAACCACCTCGCTTACACCGTTACGAATAATCTCTCCAAATATGAAGTCCCATTCTGGCTCATAATCAGCACCTATTTCTTGCATAGACCGACCGACAACCGGGGCATCTTCTCCCAACCGGGCGCCAACCAAAAGTATTTCACCGCCAGCCATTTCATAAACGTCCGACGCTCCCTGATAAACAAGCAACTCATGAATTGCTCCGGCTGTTTGTTCATCAGGGTCGAGTACCAAGTCTACGCCCATGACCTCTCTTAATTGTCGCCCTTCAGGGCCCCTAAGCTCTCTATCGGAAATCCGAGCGATAGTCGACAACGATTCTTCGCCTCGCGCTTGACGAGACTGAAGACACACCAACAAATTCACCTGGTCGCTATCGGTCACAGCCACCAAAACTTCCGCCTTATCGACGCCCGCTTCCCTCAACGTTTTTGGGTTAGTTGCATTTCCAGTCACAGTCATTATGTCGAGCTTCTCTAGGGGTTCAAGCTGTTCTCGACTTAGATCGATAACAATGACCTCGTTACCTTCTCGACTTAAACGCTCGGCGACATAGGAACCCACTTCACCCGCACCTGCTACAACGATTCGCACATTCTCGAACATACAGCCATCAGAGGCCTAGGGGAATTCTCAGGACTAGAACGCTTCGAGAAAAGTAGAGGGAGCGGTAAGGTGCAGACATGGCTGTAATCATTTCTATTGACGCCGGCACAACCGGAGTTCGAACGTTTGCTCTAGATGAAAATGGTGTTCAAGTCGGGCTTGCCTACAAAGAGTTCACCCAGCATTATCCATTTCCTGGGTGGGTGGAACATGATCCAACAGAAATATGGGTTGCTGTTCAGGACACTATAAGAGAGCTAGCTAAGACTCTAAGTGAACCAATCGCATGTATCGGTATAGCGAACCAGCGTGAAACAGCTGTGGTCTGGAACAGATCTAGTGGTTTACCTTTGGCCCCGGCGATTGTTTGGCAAGACAGGAGAACGACGAAACGTTGCAGCCAGTTAGAACAACAAGGCCATCTGGGTCTAGTGAGGAATGCAACGGGTCTTGTCCTCGACCCTTACTTTAGCGCGACTAAGTTTGAATGGTTCCTCGAATCCGGAGGTGTTCCACTATCAGCAGACTTAGCTTTTGGCACTATCGACTCTTGGCTCATATGGCAGCTAACCGGCGGGTCAGTACATGCCACCGATCCAAGCAACGCTTCACGAACAATGTTGTTCGACATATCTCAAAACTGCTGGTCTGAACAACTTTGTCAACTGTTCAAAATACCTCAGAGCACGTTACCCGATGTCCTTCCTTCCTCGGGCCGTCTCGGGGTGACAGCAAATTCGACCGAATTCGGCCCGGGAATTCCAATAAGCGGTGTCGCCGGCGATCAGCAGTCAGCACTCTTTGGCCAGGCATGCCTTGAACCCGGAATGACCAAAAACACTTACGGCACCGGCTCTTTCGTACTAATGAACGTAGGCGAAGTTTGTCCGAAACCCATTGATGGTCTATTGAATACCATTGCTTGGGACCTAGGCGATGGTCCTGTTTTCGCATTAGAGGGAGCAATTTTTGCCACTGGAGCTGCGATACAATGGTTGCGAGATGGGTTGCAAATTATAAAACAAGCATCAGACATTTCATCGTTAGCTGAATCTGCAGACTCCAACACTGAAGTTTTTTTTGTTCCAGCATTCGCAGGACTTGGCAGTCCGTGGTGGGATCCCACGGCTCGTGGAATGTTACTAGGGCTTACAAGCGGAACTGGCCGAGCAGACATAGCGCTAGCTACGCTTCAATCTATTGCGCTTCAGACGCGAGATGTTATTGATGCAATGACTACTTCGGCCAACTACGAAATCAAAGCGTTACGCGTGGACGGAGGAGCATCAGTCTCTGATTTACTTCTTCAGATTCAAGCAGACCAACTCAATGTTCCCGTTCAACGCTCAGAAGTCACTGAAGCAACGGCTCTTGGAGCTGCAATGCTTGCAGGCCTAGCAGAAGGTGTGTGGTCTAGTGTCAGCGAGGTGCAAGACGCGTGGACATTAGGTCAAGAGTTTTTGCCACGACAACCGCTATCAGAAGCTGCAGAGCTCCATGAAAAGTGGAGAAGAGCGGTCGAGCGATCCCGTGCTTGGGCGAGCTGATAAGTCTCATTTACAGGTTTGGTAAAACTCTAGCGCAAAAACTATTTTTCAAGCAGATCTAACCCACCCGCTATCTGACTCATAGCCTGACGGATTCTTTGTTCATTCTCCACTAGAGCGAATCTCACATACCCCTCTCCTCCTGGACCGAAACCGACTCCAGGAGAGAGGGCTACATTAGAAGAATTGAGAACGTGCTTACAGAAATCTACCGATCCCATCGCTCTGTAGGCGTCAGGTATAGGAGCCCACAGAAACATCGTGCCCTTAGGGGCGTCCACATTCCAACCTAAACGATTAAGGCCCCTAGCCAACGTATCTCGACGAGATTGATACACACCTAAAACCTGGTTTGGGAAATCTAGCTCTTCATTCATAACCACTGTCGCAGCTATTTGAATCGGCTGGAAAGTTCCATAGTCAAGATAGCTTTTAAGCTTTGCTAGAGCAGCTATTACTTCGGGGTTTCCAACACAAAAAGCTACTCGCCAGCCAGGCATCGAGAACGTTTTTGTCAAGCTATAGAATTCAACGGCGACATCTTTGGCGCCGTCAGCTTCTAAAATTGAAGGTGGCTTATATCCATCGAACCCTATACCGGCATAGGCGAAATCGTGAACTAAAATCACGTCTCGCTCTTTCGCGAAATCCACAATCCGTTGCATAAATGGAAGATCGACACATGTCGTCGTCGGATTGTGAGGAAACGAAAGAACGATGACTCGTGGTCGTGGCCAGGAATACTCAAATCGTTCTACCAAGTTATCGAAAAAATCTTCTCCCGTTGTTAGTGGAACTTCTCGAACATCAGCACCGGCGAACAACGGACCAAATATGTGGATCGGGTACGAGGGTGCTGGCACCAGACAAGCATCACCTGGCCCCAAGAGTGTCCACATCAAATGGGAAAAACCTTCTTTAGCGCCGATGGTGTTTATGACTTCGGTCTCAGGGTCTAAGTCAACACCCCAGTTACGTTTATAAAGATCGGCTACTGCCTGACGAAGTTTCGGAATACCCCTGCTTGCCGAATAACGATGATTTCTTTCGTTCTCAGCTGCTTCACCTAATTTAGTTACCGCTCGCTCCGGAGAAGGGATATCAGGATTTCCAAAACCTAGATCGATTACATCTTCTCCAGATCGTCTTCGTTCGACCTTCAAAGAATCTATGATCGTAAACACGTACGGTGGGAGATTGTTTATGCGTCTGAATTCCACTTTCCTGAGGGTACCGGCGTCTCACCTCAGTAAACATTTATTCCGTCGGCTTGTTAGAAGTTTGCCTATTTCTCTAGTCGAGCTTGAAGGTCATCCAGCGCTGCATGCATAATTCTGCCTTCTGCTCTGCGCTTCACAAAACCTGGAAGCGGGATAGCAAGTTCTACTGCCAATTCATAGACAACTTGGGTTTTTTCTTCATCATCATCGAGTGCGAGAAAGCGATAACATCCATCAAGTTTTTTTACTATATCGCCGCTAAGGAGACGCCAACTGATTGCGTTGGGAGATTCAGAATGATCATAGGCAAGCGTATACGTAGCGCTACGCCCCATAGCCGCAGCTCGAAATGCCACCTCATTAGGCCGGTCTTGAGCATCTCTCGAAATAATATTTACCTCTCGTAAATCGTTCACCCATAGCGCATAGCTCTCTATGTCCGCTACAAGGTCATGGCATTGTGACGGACTTGCGTCTATTGTCCGAGCGACTTTTAGTTCATCAACCATTACCGGCTCCTACGCATCCTAGGCACTACCATCTAACCATGCTTCTGCTAATCGATCGAGTCATCTCGACGAGGAAATTTTCCATGCTTGGCTCCCCAGAGTGCCAAAAGGCCGATTATCAGAGTTGGGGCTAATACTCCAAAAGCAAGTGTTGAATACGGCCGTATAGCCGCCACCAGGACCACCGAGAAACTTTGGAAAAAAAGCGAGACCAAGAAAATTTTTTGCACAGGCTTCGGCACTGAGCCTTGAAGCAAAAACAAGTTTCCCACATTCACAATTTCAAATTTGCTTCGGCTTAGCCCAACTAACAAAGCTATTAGCAAACAACTGAGTCCAAGAAAAAAATAGCTGCAGGAAACAACAGCCACCAGAATGCCAAAACGGTCCATATCGATCAGTCCAACTACAAGAAACGGGATCAAAGCAACAGTGGACTGCCAGGCAAGAGCAATAATCCAAAGCCCCTCACTCTCGCCATTGGTTAACGGTTTTCTATCCATAGCAGATCAATTTCTCTCCTCAACCAGTGACTTTGGGCTGCTTCGACTTGAGTTTCTCAACTAAGTGCACTCTCTAACTGTTCCGCTAAAACGTCATAAGAGAATATAGTCTCTGATCTTTTCCTCCCATAGCCAGCCATCGAGCGGCGTTTAGCAGGGTCTCGAAGCAAGGAAGTTATCATTTCAGCAAGTTGGTGTTCGTCTTTAGGATGATCAATTATCAAGCCAGATAGTTCATCTTCTACAGCTTCATGAGCTCCACCAGACCTACCCGCAATCTGCGGGACCCCGCTGGCCGCTGCTTCAACGAATACGATACCAAAACCTTCTTGTTCGAGACCAGCCCAACGATTCCTGCAAGGCATTACGAAGAGGTCGCTCATTCCAAATGTTGCGGACAAGTCAGAATCATCAACTCGACCTAGGAACGCAACGGGCAATTCTAGTTTTTTACTAATATTTTTTAGTCTCTTATGATCACGACCGCTTCCACCTATCGCTAGCTGGATGTCTGGCATATCAGCTCTAACAAGGTCAACCGCACGAATCAACCGGTCAAATCCTTTACGAGGAACCAGCCTACTTACCGCAAGTATTAGGGGCCCTGCGTGCAAACCATATCTGTCACGAATGGACTTTCTTTCCAGTGAGCTAAGCGGTTTAAACCTGTTGGTATCAACTCCTGGAGGGATTTCCTTAACCGTTAAGGAAGTCCTTGCAGCAAGTTCACCTTCTTTGGCAGCATATCCACCGGCCGACAAAACAAACTCCGACTTTCTCAGCACCCGACCTAGAAGGTGGCGACTAACCGGCAACCGCCCAGGAACAGTGATTTCTGCTCCATGGAGCACTACGGCATAGGGAATTCTCAGAGACGGACCCAAATGACCCAAGGGCAACGCCGGATCCAGCACGACAAGTTCGGCTTCCATAGCTGCAGCCTCATCTCTGATCCGCTGAGCTAGATAAGGGTGTGGCAAGAGAACTTTATTCTTACCTCTTACTATTTTGTAAGGCTGGGTCCGATCCCATTGCTCTGCTTTTGGATGTGGAGTAGTCATCACAGCAAATTGGTCTGGAGGAAGTCTGCGCCAAAGTTCCCATAAGTAATTCTGAATTCCACCAACTTTAGGAGGAAAATCATTCGTTACTAGCAAGTGACGTTTCACGCCGATTCCATCATTTCCAATTCGTTACTTACCCATCTATTCGGATCATCTCTAGTCAAAGATTCGTAACCAACTTGCAAGAACAAGTGATTTAAGCCCAGTTGACGAGCAGCCCAAACCGCATGCGCCCGAACTATTGCAGAATCTGACTTGAGACCGCCAAATACGACCGACTCAACTGCAGAATCTGAACCATCAGCTACATTAGCGAGAACCACTAATGCATTCCTTCGAAGATATTCGGCTCTGCGGCGTGGAATATACCAATGTTCATATTTTTTCATAAGAGCATCATCTGTCGACTGTAGTAGTTTAACCAATTCAACCGTTCGGCTTCGATTAGTAGCTTGAATCCGAACTGTCTCTTTACCATCATTCACAGGACACACCGTTTGGCAGTCATCGCAACCATATAGACGATCACCCAGTACAACGCGAAATTCCACCGGGAAAATTCCTTGCGCTTGAACTAACCAAGCCAAACATTTATTCGCATCCAAAACTCCTTCTTCATCAAGAGCGCCCGTTGGGCATTCAACTTGGCAACGGCGGCAATCTCCACATCCGTTGCTGTGGTCTTGGCTTTCAATTACGATCTGCCGGTCGGTGACGACTGAGCCAATAACCGTCCAAGAACCCAGTTCAGGATTGAGCAGCATGCTATTTTTGCCGATCCAACCGAGCCCAGCCCGAACAGCTATAGCTCGGTCAACCAATCGATTATCATCAAACACAACCTCAGCTGCTGACCCTCGAGCATGCAAATAAGACGCAATCGCTTGAAGGCCTGAACGCAACTGACCATATTCATCTCGAGCCACATAATGGGCTACCGAGGCTAACCCAGGCCTCGCAGAGCTTAAAGGAGCGTCGTAACGACGAAGAGCGACAACGATAGACTTAGCGCCTTCCAGCAAATCAGCCGGAGAGGTAGCCCTTTCAGGGTTACCGTAAGTGAAATGCATCCCACCATGAAGGCCTCGTTGTTTTCGGTCTTTGAGATCTCTACGCGCGTCCATCAGAGGATCTACAGATGCTATTCCGATATCGTCTAGGCCCTCAGAAATTGCTAATTCACGAAGCGCTGAAAAAAGAAACCGGTCATCCACAAGCTCCATAGTCGCGTTTTAATAGCCACAAAACCAGTTCAACCCTTCAACTAAAATTTTTAATATTAGCTATCTAACCATCGAGGGCTTTTATTCTTATGCCCTTAACAAAACCACCACCTCTTAACTTTCTGGGAGCCTGAAATCATTTGTGCACATGGCTTTGGAATTTTGAGATTTTCTAGAATAAACGTCGATTAACGATTGACTTCATGGATAGTTCTAAGGACGTCCAAATGTCGGAGGCCGTGCCAAATTGTTGCATGATGCCGTATTACTAACAGTGCAACACGCACCTCTGCCCGCGACTTTCCAGAAATTATCAAGCCGTTTTTCCCGGATAATTAGCGCTACTAAATGCAATTCCGAAATCAGGTCCCTAGGAGTCAGGTTAGTTGTCTTCGAAGACAAGTAGCATATCGATAGAGGAATCTTGATGTTCGGCGAAGATACAGACATATGGGTCGGACGCCAGTTCGGCCCCTACAAAATCAGCAGTTTGCTCGGACGCGGAACAGTCGCACATGTCTACAGGGCAGAAATTAAAGGCGGAACCGAAGAGGTGGGCCTAAAGATCCTCACTCCCTTTGCCGAGGCGCGGGCTGAAATTAGAGAGTTATTCGAGCAAGAGCACCGATTAATGAAACGGCTCAATCATCCGAATGTCGTAAACGTTGAGCTGGCTGGGACGATCGCTGGCACCCACTACATGGAAATTGAGATCATAGAGGGAAGAACAGTTTGGCAAATTGTTCAAGAAAAAAGACGTCTTAACATTACTGAAAGCATTTCGATTACTAGGCAAATTTGCATGGCTCTCAGCCACGTGCATCAAAACAATATTATTCACAGAGATGTGAAGCCCTCTAATGTCATGCTAACTGATAATGGGCAGGCGATTTTATTTGACTTCGGTCTTGCTCATGATCTCAAAGGGCCCCCACCACCTGAAGGAAGAGTTTTCGGTTCGCCGATGTTTCTAGCGCCCGAACAGGCTCTCGGCCAACCCGTAGATCAGCGGACAGATCTTTACTCGCTCGGGGCAACGCTCTATCGTCTAGCCGCAGGCGCCGCGCCTTTTTATGGAGAACGAAATGATCTATTGCATGCCCATGTCAATCTGACTCCTCCGGACCCTCGCGACGCAGGTGTTCCAGACGCATTGGCCAGTCTCATCCTGCGCTCAATGTCCAAAAATCCTGATGAACGCTTTCAAAGCGGCAACGACTTTGCCGATGAGCTCGCGAGCTTAGACCCCATTGAACCAGAAACACCCGCGAAAAAAAGTCTTATACAACGCATAACACGTCGTTAATACTATCGGCTTCTTACCTTTTCGAACATATGTTCGCTATCATGGGCGTATGCTTCAGCAGTCCTTCACCGACCTTGGGACTCCCCTTCAGCAAGTTACTTTCTGCGTCTTGGACGTAGAAACAACCGGTGGCCGTCGGGACGAAGACATGATTACCGAGATCGGAGCCGTGAAAATCACTGGCGGGCAGGTTCTAGGCTCCTACCAAACGCTCATCAATCCAGGCCGGCCAATCCCCGTAGGGATCAGCTATCTGACTGGGATCACGACGTCGATGGTAGAGAAAGCTCCACCAATTGCGACGGTACTTCCTAGTTTTCTTGAGTTCCTAGGCAACTCAGTAATAGTCGGACACAATGTTCAATTTGATCTTGGGTTCCTGAATGCCGCCCTAGATAGAACCAACTACCCCAAACCAAACAACAAAGTCGTCGACACCTTAGCGCTAGCGCGAAGACTCGTTAGAGATGAGGTGCCAAATTGTAAATTGTCCACGCTATCAAAATGTATGAATCTTCCGAAACGAGTCGCTCATCGAGCCCTGGAAGATGCGCTGACTACCTCTGATCTTCTCCACGTTTTACTTGAAAAAGCCGCATCACTTGGAGTACTTGGATTAGATGACCTGCTCGAACTACCGAAAATCCACAGACACCCACAAGCGGTCAAGCTATCACTGACCACCGACCTCCCCAGGAAGCCAGGTGTATATCAGTTCCTCAATGCAAGACGCGAGGTCCTGTACATAGGAAAGGCGACGAACCTGCGCTCTCGAGTACGTTCCTACTTTTCTAGCGACCGCCGGAAAAAAGTTACACAATTATTGAAAGAAACTAAGTTCATCGAATTCACCGTTTGCGAAGTACCGCTCAAAGCCGAAGTACTTGAGGTCCAGCTAATTCATCGCCACCAGCCTCGGTTTAACAGACAGGCAGCTAATTGGAACAAATACGTTTATTTAAAGCTCACCACCAATGAGCGGTTTCCACGACTAACCGTGGTGAGTCAAACCCTCGACGATAATGCCTTTTACTTAGGGCCAATTTCCTCGCGACGGGTAGCTCGGTTGGCAGCCTCTGCCATAGAAAGCGCAATTCCACTTCGAAGGTGCACCAAGAAGATTTCTGCGAACCCTGCTGATACTCGCTGCACGTCAATTCAGATAGGGTCCGATGCTTGTCCTTGCACTGGCGCGGTTAAAGAAATTACATATCAGCCAATTGTCGAATCTGCGCTTCAAGCCCTAACTGACAAACCCGAATTAGTGATGCTCCCCCTGGAGGACAGAATGCGTTCATTAGCGCTTGAATGTCGATTCGAAGAAGCATCTAAAGTACGTGACCAAGCGGCGGCACTAAGTGGCCTACTACAACGACAACGAAAAATTGATTCATTACGTAGAGCGGGTCGAATCATTGTGGAAATACCAGGCTGGGGACGCGCCGAGATTCAAAACGGATTTTTAGTAAATACTCTCGATGAAGCGGAACCAAAGAACAGCTTCACAAGCGAAGCCAACACAGCCACTGAGATAGTTAAAAAAGAGGACGCAGACGAACTGTGGTGTGTTAGTAGGTGGGTTAACTCGCAATCATCTAATTTAAAGATAATTTACTGCGATCTCCCTTTAGCTTCACAATTTCCAGGCCTACGGTCCTTCGAACCAACGATGGGAGCGGGGGCCGCCTAGAAAAGCTTTGAGAAGACAACTTCTTGTCCGTTACTTGCGGCCGAGGAATTTTACCCCGTGCCCATAACGATCAATTAGTTTCAGTTCATCCACACCGTAAACCATTGTCCAGCGTCGCTCGCTGGACTCAAACTTAACGGCTGCCATTACATACCTATTTCCGGGCTGGACCGCGACGACCGTTCCAGTTTCACCGACTAGATGCTTTCGACTCTCATCTTCGGTAGCAGCCAATGTGATCACATCACCCACACCAAAGGGAAGCGAGGCTCCAATTACCATCGAATTCTCAATCCCTGATGCTTGCGGTAAAGGCTTGCACCTGCAATACCTTCGAATTAGCTGAGCCGTCCACCATTACTTCGCGAGACAATTCTACACCATCGGAAAAATTGTCTACTAGCCCTGCAACCATTAAACCCGCTGCTGCATTTAACGCAATGATGTCAGAACGAGGCCCTTTGTCTTCACCAGTAAATAATCGCTGCATGATTTCACTATTTTCAGATGGACCGCCACCCACGAGGTCTGCTCTGTTCACCAGTTGAATACCGACAGACCTGGGGTCAAACTCGTAATCCTTGATGAGTTGACCTTCTCGCACTTCGTAGATTCGCGTGAAATCAGTCGTCGTGATTTCATCCAAGCGGTCCGCTCCATGCACCACAAGCGCATGCTGGCTATTTCGAGCCGCCAGCACAGCTGCCACACGTGGAGCCATCGCCGGGTCACTGACCCCTATGACCTGACGTTTCACACCTCCAGGGTGAGACAACGGGCCTAAAAAATTAAAGGTAGTGGGCACTCCGAGCTCGGATCGAACTGGGCCGACATGTCGCATCGAAGGGTGAAAGGCTTTTGCAAAAGCAAACCCGATACCTGTTTGGGCCACACACCGAGCAACTTCATCTCCATTTGCCTCAATATTAATCCCGAGCTCTCCGAGCAGATCGAAAGAGCCGCTACTAGAAGAAGCAGCTACAGAGCCGTGTTTACATACAGCAGCGCCCGCTGCAGCGGCCACAAAGCAAGACATAGTAGAGACGTTTAAAGCATTCTTTGATCTCGCCGGGGCTCCGCCACTTCCAACAATATCAATAGCTCCAGCTGGCAGTACTAAGGGTGCAGCCGCTTCCATCATTGCTTCGACCATGCCAGTAAGCTCCGGAACCGAACCACCCTTCATACCTATCGCAATTATAAATCCTGCGACCTGAGCATCTGTGGCTTCGCCTCGAAGGATCGAGCTCAAAGATGCTCGAGCAGCTTTGACCGATAAATCCACACCGTCTACTAAATCTCGTAGTATTGATGGCCACCCTCCATACTCTGAAAGTACGGTCGGCTCCTCAGTTCCATGCGACACACCATTGACCTTA
>PCCJ01000062.1 GCA_002731665.1 Actinomycetota bacterium
TGTCCGCACTCGCTATCACAAATTGAGTACATTAACGATGCCCGACGCACTTGATCTACTGCGAGACATGCGGCTCGAAGCAAATCAAGTCGTGAACAGCGCAGCGCCGAACGCAACCACGACCGAAAATATTCGCATCTACATGCGCTACATCGGGCAAGGCCACGAGATCCCAGTGGAAGTTGACCTCACTCAAATATCTTCAAGTTCACCAACCGCCGATTATGAGTTACGAGAACATTTAACTTCACTATTTCTTGCAAGCTACAGAAACCTATACGCCCGAGAAATACCAGGACTAGAGATTGAGGCTCTCAACTGGCTGTTAACTATTCAGACAGTTGAACCGCCGCTCGAAGTGTCTCCCACGGTGCAAACCACTAAGGAGATCGCTGCAATGAGGACTACTCCGGTGACTGACCCCCTAACTGGAGTGACTGAAAATTACATGCTATTAGAGCGAAAGTCCTTAGCGCCTGGCTCATTCGCTATCGGGCCTGCCCTAGTCGTAGAAGCGCAGACCACTACTGTTGTTCCTCGCCACTTCAAGTGCTTTACTGTTGGCGCTGGACATTTAAAAATCACGAAAATGCAAGGTTGGGATAGCATTTGATGCACAAACAGCCGGTTGGCCTTGAATCAGTTCGATACGACATAATGTGGAACCGTCTAATAGCGGTGGTTCAAGAGCAAGCAACAACACTAGTTCGTTCGGCGTTTTCGACTTCCACTCGCGAAGCCGGAGACCTTTCTGCTGGCCTCTTTGACATAGAGGGGCAAATGCTTGCTCAATCCGTAACGGGAACGCCAGGCCATGTAAATTCTATGGCCAGTTCCGTCAAACATTTCCTCGAGGCGTTTCCAGCTAGAGAGATGAAACCTGGGGATGTCTATTTAACTAATGATCCCTGGAAGGGCACAGGTCACTTATTCGACATAGTCGTGGTCACACCAGTGTTCATGAAAGACCGAATTATTGCCCTTTTTGCCTGCACGAGCCATGTGGTTGATATTGGAGGTGTTGGGTTTAGCACAACGTCAAAAGAGATCTACCACGAGGGTCTCTTTCTACCACTAATGAAGTTTGGCTCGAATGGAGAGTTCGATCCGAACGTTGTATCGATAATCGAAGCTAACGTCCGAGACAAAATTCAAGTAATGGGAGACATATACTCTCTTGCTGGGTGCAACGAGCTAGGAGCTAGCCGCCTAGTTAGCATGATGCTCGAATATGAGCTTGAAGACTTAGACGCTCTAGGCCAACACATTATTAACTCGTCGCGAAACGCTATGCTAAATGCAATAAGCGATGTGCCTAATGGACAATGGGTCTCCACCATGAGAGTCGATGGCGTCGATAGCCCACTCGATATTCATACATCTCTGATTGTCACCGACCAAGAAATAAAGGTTGACTTCGCTGGCACCAGCTCCGTTCAGCCCTACGGGATCAATGTGCCTATGTCCTACACCGATGCATACACCTCTTTCGGTGTTCGATGCATTGTTGGTCCCCAAATCCCAAACAATGCGGGATCCCTTGGCGTTATAAACGTAACTGCCCCAGAAAATTGTATTTTAAATGCACCTCACCCAGCTGCCGTTAACGTGAGGCACGTAATGGGACAGCTTCTGCCAGATGCTGTTTACGGCTGCCTGTCTCAAGTATTACCGAATCAAGTACCGGCTGAAGGTACTTCTTCACTCTGGAACTTAATGGCTAAGGGAGACTGGGACGATCAATATACTAACCACTCTTTTATGATGATGAGTTTCAATTCAGGTGGTGCTGGAGCGCGCCCTGGACAAGATGGTCTCTCGGCTACAGCATTTCCCAGTGGCGTTCGAAACATGCCGGTGGAAATTAACGAAGTAATATCGCCGTTAATTTTTTGGAAAAAGGAGTTCCGAGAAGATTCTGGCGGTGCGGGAAAATACAGAGGCGGTTTGGGTCAAACTATTATTCTGTCGAATTCACAAAAGAAAGAGTTTGTTTTTAGCGCAACATACGAAAGGGTTATTTACCCAGCTCGAGGCCGCCAAGGAGGAGAGCCCGGAAAGACCGGAAGACTTACCCTCGATGACGGGACGGCTGTTGTGGCTAAAGGAGATACGGTAATACCAGCGGGAAGAAAATTGGTAATCGAATTTCCCGGAGGCGGTGGTTTAGGAGATCCGAACGAACGAGACCCAGAGGCAAAAGCACGCGATAGAGAACTCGGGTACATTAAGTAGCGGGGATAATTAAATTGGAAAACAGCGCTGATGTATTGAGTCCACTTGCTGGCCTAAAAGTTTTTGAACTCGGGATCGCTATAGCTGCGCCCAACTGCGGACAAAAGCTGGCCTCTTATGGCGCGGATGTTTTTAAATTAGAGTCACTGGGGAACCTTGATGTCGTTCGACTATTGGGTTCTGCTTGGGCGAAGGACGATCCAGAGTTGTCCCAAATTCTCTCGGACACGAGTCCGTATGTCCCGGAAATGAATGCCGGAAAATATAGTGTCGGGATCGACCTCAAAAATGAAAAGGGGCTTAAAATAGCTCTCAGGTTACTGGCCCACTGCGATGTGTTTCTTTCAAACGTCAGTGCCGCTGCCGTGGTTCGGTTAGGACTTGATTATGAAGCCGTTAAGCAAATTAATCCCAACATTATTTACACACAATTGCCTGGTTTCGGAAGTGATCCTGAGCTCCCGTACTACCGCAGTTTGGCTTGGGGGCCGAACCAATCACCCTTAGTTGGACTAGATAGTCTGACTGGCTTTGCCGAAGACCCACCTGCTGGAGTCGCAACTACCGCACCGCCCGATTATATGTCATCGCTACACGCACTGGTCGCTACTTTAGCTGGCCTTGAGCATAGAGATACAACTGGCAAGGGCGTACATGTCGACCTGAGCCAGTTCGAAGCTACTGTCAGTCTTTTGGGACCGTTTCTGCTTGATCTTGAGGTTAACGAACATGAACAGGACCGCATCGGCAATGCCTCTATATGGGGCGCTCCGCAGGGTGTCTACCCTAGTTGTGAACCAGAAAGATGGATCGCCATAACTGCAGATGACGCAGACTCATGGAAAATACTGAAAGAGCTTGCGTCGCCATGGCTCGACAGCGACCTCTTCCATACTGAACGGGATCGCCTTGAGAATGCTCAGGTGCTTGATCAGACTTTATCTGACTGGACATCAAGTTTTAGCTCGGATGATCTCACAGTACGGCTACAAGTTGCTGGCGTGGCGGCTCATATTGTTGCTACGAACGAGGACATATTGAATGATGGCCATGTAATCGATCGCGGCTTCTATAAAATGGCGCCCTCAACTCGGCTCGGTCGGGATCTATTCAGCGGAAGTGCTATAAGACTGAGCGATGCTCCAAGTAGGTTCCGAAATGCGGCTCCTGCTCTTGGTGAAGACACACGTGAGGTACTCGATAAATTTATCGGCATGGAACGAGAAGAGTTCGAAGAGCTCCTAGCCGCTGGCATCATATTTGAAATGACTGAACCTGAATCAACGCACAAACGACCTTGGGATGACTGGATCCACATCCTGATACCAGGGTTCGAAGATGCGCGGGATCTTCGATGACGCAACCATATTCTGGCTTGAGAATTTTAGATCTTACCGGAATAGCTGGAGCATACGGCACTCGCTTATTTGCTTCACTTGGAGGGGAAGTTATCAAATTGGAGCCCACTGGTGGTTCACCTGTCAGGCGGCTAGGACCGTTTCTCGAAAACGCATCGGATAATGAACGAAGCCTTTGGTGGGCCTACTTGGCGATGGGAACCAAGAGCGTCGTTATAGATCCAATCAGCCAAAGAGATTCGCTTCAAACCTTGATTGAATCGTGCGATGTCATCTTCGACGACCAACTACCTGAGTCGAGTAAACTTGCCGAATTTAGTATTTCTCCAAACACGATTCGAGTCTCACTTACGCCATTCGGTCTAAGTGGCTCAAAGAGGGCATGGAAGTCTTCTAACTTGGTAGCGTGGGCGGCATCAGGCGTTCTGTACACAACAGGATTCCTTAACCGGCCACCTGTAGCGCCGGGTGGGCCGGCCCAACTCATTCTTCACGCCACTGCCTTGAACGCAATGGCTGGCGCTCAAATAGCCCTTCGTATGAGAAAGCAAACTGGATTCGGGCAAACCGTTGACATATCCATGCAAGAAGTTGGATTATCTCTAGCGCCGGAAACAGGCGTGCCTATGATGCTCGACGATCGAGTACATCGAGCACGCACAGGAAACCGGCGAGACCTCGGACGGCCCTTTGGTCTGTACCCCTGCTCAGATGGCTATGTCTCTATTGTGGTTCTCATGCCAGTGCACTGGGAAGCTATGGCAAATTGGATCCATGAAGAAACAGATAACGACACGATCCTTGAAGATGTCTTTCGTGACCCCTCAGTCAGGACCGAAACAAAAGACTTACTTGATACCTGGACTGAAGAATTGACTACGAGCAAAAGTCGGTTAGAACTATTCGAAGAGGGACAACGACGTGGGATCCCCATCACACCAGTAAATACGATCAGCGCCCTAGCCAATGATCGTCACCTTGCGGCAAGCGGGTACTGGGAAACTGTTGAGTTACCAACAGGAGAATCAGCAAGAATACCAGGGGCGCCATTTCGGACCAATCAGAACTGGTGGAGAACTGCACGGGCACCATTTCTAGGAGAGCACACTGATGAATTCATCCCTTAGCCCTTAGTTGGCTTTCAATCTTAACTTTAAACCACTTATTACAAAGTGATCGTGCCCAGTTTCACAACCGTGTAGAGCAGCAACCTTGAGTACATTTTCGGGATCCTTGACCGCGAGGTCTATAGTGCTTAAGCCTTCGGGGCGACCATCGGTCGGTTTGACGAAACGGATCGTCACACCGGCACTGACTGTCAACGACCACTCGTCCCCATCACATCGTTTCGGAACACTAAGAAGTTGACTCCACAAATCGCTGAGCGAACGCGGGTCTGGTGTTTGTATTTCGGCTCCGCTGATACCTGAAACTATGTCCGTGTTTCGATGCTCTCGCCAATTTCGCTCAACTGGCCACCAATCACCATCATCATTTTCTTCATTGATGCACCATCGAAACTCAGTGATACAGCCAGGAAAATCCTTAGGATGCAGGTGTACAGCTTCGCTTTCTAACCCTGTAATACTTTCTCCTGCAATCTCCCGAATGCCTAACGAGGTCAAACGGTGTCGGTAGTCACTAAAGTCGCGTTTAGGTACTTGAAAGAGCAACATATACCCACCTGGGCCGCTACGCCGTTCAATATAGCGACCGGCTGACGTATCACTCTTGTCATCTTTCGGCGCCACGAGCTCAAGGAACTGATTGCCAATGGGCATAACGAAATTTCGTAACCCGAAAATGCTCACACCTGCCTCAATCCCTGGCCTATTACCTGGGTCTCGATAAGCTACAGACAGCCCTAAGATATCTTTTAAGAGTTGTTCGGTTTTTTCGTACTCGTTACCCACAAGCGCCACTTGGCGAAGCCTGATCGACATTTTACTTCCTTGTCCGAAACTGTATCCATAGGTTAACTAGTGATTTCGTTATAGCTCTTTCTCAAAGGATCCATCACTTCTTCAATGAAACGCAGCGCGTCATCTGCGTGATCGGGATTTCCAAAATCGAGAACGAAATGATCAACTCCCTCTGTGACTAGCGTATTTAAAAACTCGAGGAACTCCTGCGAATCAGTATCGTCCGCAGGTAACGCTCGTTCAATTGTTAAGCAGAATTCAACATCAGACCTACGCCGGTCCCATTTTTCAATGTTTTCTAAAACTATGTCACGTTTTCTTCTATAACTTTCTAGCTTTCCTCGCCAAGTAGTATTCCAACCATCGCCTAGCTTTGCAGCCAGTGGTAGCCCAATTTTTTCCCCTGCAGCACCGATACAAACCTTGGGAGGAACATCTGGCAAAGGTGGCGCTGATGCATGGTCGATTCTAAAGTAATTGCCTTCGTAGCTAGGGTCTAAGTTTGACCACATTAGCCGGCAAATTTCGACCACTTCCTCTAACTGCTTGAATCTAATCGATGGCTTCGGGAACTCATACCCGTACGCAAGGTACTCTTCTTCACGCCAACCAGCACCAATCCCTAAAGTAAAGCGATTACCACTTAAGACCTGCAACGTAGAAGCCATTTTCGCCGTTAAGGCAGGCGGTCGGTAACCATGACCTAAGACGTGGTGACACAAATCAAGATTCGGGAACTTAGCTGCAACCCAAGTGAGGGTAGTCCAGGCCTCCAAGAACGGATCAGAGGGAGCATCAAATCCGTAAAAATGGTCAGCAATCCAAACGCTGTCAAAATGAGGGGCTACTTCAGGAAGAATCAACTCGCACTGCTTAATGACTATTGGTTGAAAGTCACTCCATTGATTACCAATGACTGGTGAGAGCCATCCAAATTTAACCATGTCGCTGCTGTTCTTTCGTTTCGAAGCTTTTTGCATTTAATATCGTAAGGATTTCATAACCCTATTTTGAAACAAAGTTAACCTGCCTCTTACTTCACCCAGCAACTTTTGTCAGCCACTGATGGCCATCATCAGCTTTTCCGTTTTGAATTTGAACCAAGGCATCACGGAGCTTCATAGTGTTAACTCCCGGCAAGCCATCACCAAACTGGATCGATTCGCCTTCCGCTAGAATTGTGCCCACCGGAGAAATAACTGCTGCAGTGCCAGCTAAGAAAGCCTCCCCTCTAAGCGCCCATTCTTGCAACTCAGCCGCCTGAATCGAACGCTCCTCAACCACATAACCTAAATCTGACGCCAACTCGATTATCGAAGCCCTGGTCACGCCATGCAAAAACGAACTGTCCAGAGAACGGGTAACTAATCTGTCGCCGTCGAGAACAAAAAAATTTGCGGCTCCTGTCTCGCTGATGCCGCCGTCTGTCGCAAATAACAGCTGGTCAATGCCCGGTGTAGCAGCCATGGCATCGAGGGTCGGCCCTAACGCCATAGCATAATTGGCTCCGGCTTTTACCATTCCGAATTGCGGAGTGGTCCGAGGAATGTTTTCCTCTAAAAGTAGAGTGAGAGGCCTAACTCCACCTTTGAAATAGTCACCCACCGGACAATTCACGATAAATAGCAAGGCTGAAGAACTCGGTGTCGCTGCCGCACCGATATTAGGCTCCGTCCCCACGAGCGCCGGCCGGATGTACAACGAACCCGGCGGCTCTGGTACCTCTCTGGAATTCGCTTCAACCGTATCAATTATCATTGTTCTCAATAAATCAAAATCAGGTACAGGCAGTCGCATGCTGGTAGAGCTTCTCTGCATGCGCCTGACATGGTCATCAAGGCGAAAAATTGCCAATGTTCCGTCTGCCTGTCGATGAGCTTTCATGCCTTCGAAGAGGGCACTCCCGTAGTGCAAAACATGCGCTGCTGGGCTAAATGCTATGTCGCCATAAGGCTCCACTTCCCCACCATAGACGTACCCATTCTCGCTACTTCGAGCGGTGCTCATATACTGGCAAAATACTGTGCCGAATGGTGATGCTGTCGGATCTGAAGTTGGATTCACGGATACTCCCTTTCGCTAGCAAACTCTAGCCTGAACTATAAAAGTTGATTGGCTACTGGACCAAACTCTGCGTAGAAACTGACATATTCCAATATCCCATCTAGATTTAGCAGATGGCTCAACTAACGGAATCTGTTCGCCTCGAACACAAAGGTGACATTGCTGTCATCACAATCTCAAATCCTCCGGTAAACGCTCTTAGCTATCATGTGCGTCAGGGGTTAATCGATGGAATTCAAGAAGCAGAGAATTCATCTGCCACTGCGATTGTGCTTATTTGCGATGGCAGAACGTTTATCGCTGGGGCGGATATCACAGAATTTTCTCAAGCCCCCAAGCCGCCAAGTTTGCAGGCCGGGCAAGACGCTATGGAGAATTGTTCAAAGCCAGTAATCGCAGCTATTCATGGCACAGCACTCGGAGGTGGCTTAGAGGTAGCACTCTGCGCTCACTACCGAGTAGCACTTGAAACAGCTCAGTTTGGCCTGCCGGAAGTAAAGTTAGGGCTACTCCCAGGTGCCGGCGGAACCCAGCGTCTACCGCGCGTAACAGGACCTGCTAAAGCTTTAGAAATGATGACCAGCGGAGAGCCAATATCAGCAATTGAAGCACTTGAATGCGGCCTCATCAACGAAATTGTCGATGACTTAGAAACCGGAGCGATTGCCTTTGCCGAAAGAGCGGTTGCTGATTCGTTACCGCTGCTTCGCATCCGCGACCGACATGATAAAATTTCCGACGCGACGCCTACTCTTTTTGATGATTTCCGCAAATCGATTGCCAAAAAAACTCGCGGTTTTCTTGCCCCTGAGTACAACATTCGTTGTGTCGAAGCTGCTGTAAATTTACCATTTGAGGATGGTCTAGCTCGAGAGCAGGAACTCTTCGGCGATTTGATGCGTGGGCTTCAATCTACAGCACAGCAATACTATTTCTTTGCTGAGCGTGCTGCCCTCAAAATTCCTGGACTACCTAAAGACACTTCCCTAATCGACGTCAACAGATGTGGAATCTTAGGTGCAGGAACCATGGGCGGCGGAATTGCTATGAACTTTGCCAACATTGGGATTCCAGTTACATTGGTGGAGCGCGACCAGGAAAGTCTAGATCGTGGTCTCGCTGTTGTTCGTTCCAATTACGAACGAACCGCTGCGCGAGGAGGCATCTCGGCTGAAGACGTCGAACATCGAATGGCGTTAATTAGCTCCTCGACAGACAAGAATAGTTTTAGTGATTGCGACCTCATCATTGAGGCAGTCTTTGAAAACATGGAATTGAAGAAAGAGATATTTAGCGAACTTGACGCAATTTGTCACCCAGGTGCAATCTTGGCATCGAACACTTCAGCGCTTGACATTAACGAAATTGCTTCTGCGACAAGTCGCCCCGAATCAGTTGTGGGAATGCACTTTTTCTCCCCTGCCAATGTTATGAAAATGTTAGAAGTCGTTCGTGGGTCTGCTACCTCAGACGCCGTAATAGCGACTGCCATGTCCATCGGCAAAAGAATAAACAAAACTCCAGTTCTGTGCGGCGTCTGTCATGGTTTCATCGGCAATCGAATGTTATTCATGCGTGGTGTTGAAGCCGAGAAAATGCTTTTAGAAGGTGCGACTCCAGCACAGATAGATCAGGTACTGTTCGATTTTGGTTTCCCCATGGGACCATTTGCAATGATGGACCTCGCGGGGCTCGATATTGGTTGGCAAGAGTCCACGTCATCAAGTTCAACTATTCGGGAGATCCTTTGCGAGAGTGGCAGGCGAGGTCAAAAGAATGGTCTTGGCTTTTACACGTACGACTCCACAACTAGAGCTGCGACTCCTGATCAAGACGTGGTTTCATTAATTAGCGACTTTGCTGAATCTAAACACATAACTCAAAGGGAGATCACGAATCAGGAAATTCTTGAACGTTGCCTCTATCCGATGATCAATGAGGGCGCAAAAATTCTTGAAGAAGAAATCGCCATCCGAGGAAGCGACGTTGATGTTGTCTGGATTAATGGCTATGGATGGCCTATGTACACAGGAGGCCCTATGTTCTGGGCTGACACAATAGGACTGGAGGAACTCGTTCAGAAAATTCGGCAGTATGGCATTGACCTTGGAGGTGAGCATTGGAACCTCTCGCCTCTCTTAGAGCGACTTGCTGCCGATGGTAACCAACTGCAAGGTTACTCAAACTGATATGAGCTCAGTCGCCAGTCAACTAATCCAGAAGGCAGTTGAATTTCAGCCGCTACTGAAGCAGCAGATAAACGAAATCGAAAGTTCTAGGCAACTGCCCCAACCCTTAGCCCTCGATCTGGCGAAAGCTGGGTTTTACAAAATATGCACTCCTATTGGACTAGGTGGGCTTGGGGCCAGCCCTGAGACATTCTGTCAAGTTTCCGAAATCCTGGCCGAGGCCAGTGGCTCTGCAGCTTGGTGCGTCTTTATTGGCGCCACGTCCCAGTACATGCTGCCCGCGCTCGACCCTTTGATGTGCGCCGAAATCACGTCAGACCCAGATGTTATTACGAGTGGCGTTTTTGCATACTCTGGAACCGCCACACCAGCTCTGAAGGATGGAAATACAGGGTTTTATGTGAACGGTCGTTGGGATTGGGGATCTGGATCACTGAATGCTTCATGGATATCTGGTGGGGTCTTGATAACAGATCAAAATGGTGAAAGAACTCGAGACAAAGAAGGAAATTTCGTTGAAGGCAGAGCATTTTTTAAACCAAGTGAAATTAAATTTCTAGATAATTGGCACGTTTCAGGCTTGAGAGGAAGCGGCTCAACCTCCTATACGGCCGAGAATCTTTTCCTGCCATCACAACGAGTCGCTATGGTCGATGATCTTTCGCTTTCAGAATTCGCATCAGAGCATATTTACCGGTATCCAAGGTTCGGTTTTCTAGCAATACCTATAGGCGCTGTGTGCCTTGGCATGGCACGAGCGTCTATTGACGAACTCATAAAAGTTGCTAAAGAAAAAACACCTCAAGGTTCAAGCCGAACAATGGCGCATCGAAGTTCGCTACATAAGGACGTTGCATTAGCTGACACTAACTTGCGCGCATCTAGAGCATTGTTCTACACAACCATTCGTGAGACATGGGCGGAGGTCGCAACGCACAAAAGTTCGTTGGAATCACGCAGAGCATTAAGAACGGCAACCTTTCATGCAGTCGCTACAGCCAAAGATGTCACGGAGCGGATGTACACAATTGCGGGAGGCACTTCGATATTTGAGGATTCGCCGCTGCAGCGAAACTTTCGCGATGTGCACGTAGCTGCTCAGCATATGATGGTCGGTGAACCAGTTATGGAATTAGCTGGCCGAGTTATGCTCGGATTAGATGAAATTGCACTGGGATTATAGGTTCTGGGAGTTTAATTTTCCCGCAAAGCAAAGACCCTTCAACTCGGTACATCAATTCCGGCTCTCGAAGCCGCCCGTTTTATTCCTTCCCAAACCTCAACCGGCACATCCAGGCCATCGCGAATTCGAACCTCCCGCCGTTCCATCTCTAGCTGACCAGGTAATCGAACGGCTTTTCCTTCAGAGCTCGGAGCAGCCGAGAGGAACCATCCAATATAGTCGGTGACACCACCTGCAAATTCGTTCGACGGATCTATCTGATTTGGGTCAAGGTAGATAGAGAGCATGCCATTTGCAAATCTTATTTTTCCAGGTCCTGCCGTGCCAGTTCCGGTAAGAGCCCCAGCCAATAACTCACACATCACAGAGAGGCCAGACCCTTTGTGATCTCCCATCGCTCGAAGAGCTCCAGATCCTCTCGCCGCATTTGGTGCCTTCCCTTCTTTGACTTCGTACAGCACAGATGGATCATCAGTTAATTCGCCAGATGGACCAACAAGCGAATCCGGCGGCAAAGGTGCCCCACCTTGGAGAGCAACCATCGCTTTGCCCTCAGCAACAATCGATGTAGCAAAGTCATGCACTATCGGATTTTCTCCCGCAACCGGAACTCCGAACGCCATTGGATTTGTTCCCATCCGTCGATCTCTAGATCCAAAAGGAGCAACCAACTGAGACGAGGCAACGTTTACAAGATGAATTGAAATTAAGCCAGAGTCAGCAGCCATCTCTGCGTACTCCCCAATACGACCTAGATGTCCGGCTTTACGGAGCGCAACTATCGATAGCCCAAATTTTTTAGCCCGTTCTATTCCCAATTCAACGGCTTGAGGACCTACGGTTTGACCCATTCCATAAGACCCATCAACGAGTAGCAACGAGCCATTATCGATCAGAATTTCGATTTCTTGATCAGCAATCTGCACCCCTTGTTCCAGCCAGTCAAGATACCTAGTCACCCTAATAATTCCATGACTATCATGACCAGTCAGATTTGCGTCAATCAGGCTCCTAGCTATACGCGAACTTTCATTGACGGAACACCCAGCATCAACAAACAGCTTTCCGACAACGCTCTCGATAACGGCTGAACGCACATTAACTGTTTCGTTGGCGATCTTTTCTGCATCCATTATTTAATCGTACGTTCCATTGCATTCCTGTGCATCTAGGAATTTACAAGATTGAAGAACCATGGTTTAAATTAGTCACTTCATGTCGTCACTTCGCGACAAGGTTTCACTAGGTTAATACTCTAAGTTAGGATTTAAGTTGCCCCAGTTGACCCAGACCCTCGAAGAAACTTCCAACTCCTGCAAGTATCCAATGACTTTTAGGAGTAGCACGGATCTGAACAGATTGAACAAGAGCCGCTTGCAAGCAACAGATAACTAACTTTCTGAAATTGGCCGCCATCTTTTAGATGACTACCGTGATATTGTTTCGTTTTGTTACGAACGGGGGACGTTCTGTAGCTACAAACAATAAAGGTGGGAAAATGCCAGCACATGTATGGACAGACACTTGGAAAGTGAAGCCAGGCCGGATCGAAGACTTCGTTTCACTCATGGAAAGATTCGATGGAATATTAGCGCGACTTGATGTCAGTCCTTCCTATCACACCGTTGTTCAAGAATTAGCAGGACCAGGAGCAGGCGGTTTGATGACCTTTCATCACACCTTCGGCTATCCCTCTTATGAAGAGTACGGAAAGGCAACTGACGTATTCTTTGAAGATCCTGAATTTCAAGAGCTGTTCGGCGAAGGGGCGCTTGGTCCTGATGCCCCAGCTGAAACTGTCAATGGGGCAATCGGTATCGTCATGTTTATGCACACAAAATAAGTGAGGTGATCCGATCTGATAGGAGCCGGCCTCTTGGGGACGGCTCTTATACTTCTGACACTTCATAGCTCTAGTTCACAATGATTTGTGTCACGAGTAAACCGTTGATCTTAATTAAAGTCATGCACTTCTTAGCCGCAGATAAGAGGACGCAGCCTTTATTAAAAGAGTCACTCCCTTGTTTTCGACGGGCCGGCTGAAGAAGCCAATACAGGAGTACAAAATTAGCTGCGGGTACGAGCCCAAATAGCAGCCAAATTCCCTTTCGATCAATATCATGCAGGCGGCGAACGCCCAATGTTATCAGCACCCAAATGTACGCAATTGCGTACACAACCTCCGGTCCTATCTGGTCAGTTGCTAGACCCAAAATAAGTGCGAAGATTCCCCTTCAATAACGAACACCACGGGGTGAATGAGGAACGGCGACCAAAAAGCGGATGGCGTAGTTCGGCCCTCTAAATCGTGGAAACGAAGCCAGGATTCCAAGCAAAGATTAGTCGCCTTAATCGTCACACAATAGCATCTCCTTCATTTCTTCGGTTCACAACCATTTGCATGGCAATAAGACCATTCAACGCTTCTTCTCTGGTCAATAGGACCTCGAGGTGAACCAGTGAGTTTGGTTCAGCCATTGCTACGCTCCGGCGTTTAGATTCAAGTTGGTGAGAATCAGTTAGTAAAGTCATGATGTTCAGAACACTACTTTTGAGGTGGGACAACTTTTTTGCAGATTTACATGGCTAAACAGATTTAATTTTCACTGTGTTAGGTTTCAGAAAGTCGACGATTTGAGAAGAGAAAAATTATGAAATTTATTCAAGTAATGGAGCAAACCGGAAACATTGAAGAAGCTCGGGCAGAGATCGAGGGCTACTTTCAGGCTGCCGGCGATAACACAAAAGTTCGACAAATTTTTCTCTGCTCAGATCGAGACGATGAAGCAAAGATCATTTCTATAGTTCATTTTGATTCTTCGGACTCTGCGAGCGAGAACGACGATCTAGATGCGACAAAAGAAGGTGCCGCTGAATCCCAGGCGACTACAGATATCACTTATAGAAATCTCGATGTGCAACACGAATGGGTTCGCTGATCGCCTATCTCTGCATCAACAGAATCAGTTCAGTAATTAGGCACCCCTTAAAGGAGTCGTTTACTAATACGATGTTCGGATTTAGTTAACCACAAGTAAACAAAATTATTATTGGCATTTAGTAAATCGAGTCAACATGACTCTACAACGAATTGAATTGGAGATTAAGCGATGAAAATTTTTCAAAGGGTAATGACGTTTAAACCTGAATGCCTTAGCTCGGGTTTAGAGGCAGTTACCAACACTGTCGAATACATGAATGCCAATAGCGGACAAACGTGGTTTGGCTGGCAAGTACTAGCAGGTATGCCCGTCGGTACCGTAGCAGTAAGTACTCGAGCAGATAGCTGGGCTTCTTTAGCAGAAACTCAGGCTGAGATGAGAGCTGATTCGGGATACATGGAGAGAGGAAACAAGGTATTGGAAATGCTCTGCTGTCCGGCTCAAGATTGGGTTATGAATCCCATTGCAGGCGCTGGAAATATGCCCGAAGCTCCAGAAATTCTTGTTAACACCATAAACCGAGCTCCCTTCCATAAAGTTGCCGACGCAATTGAACTGAACCAAGAGTTCTGTCACATGATTACTGATATCGCTGGAACTCCATCTGCAGCGATGATGACCACCCTCGGAGAAATCAATCCAAGCTTCGCTCTCTTGTTGTACTACAACTCAATTGCTCAATACGAAGAAAGAAACACCCCAGAAGTCTGGTCGATGATTGGCAATGGTCCGCTTCAGGAACGAGGTCGCTCTATTTTCGAAGAAGGAAGCGGCCTGCAGACAGTTAACCGTCGCATCGCTTAGCGTTTTCGAAACATCGGCAGTAAGTTGTCTATGAGCTGACTGCTAGCGACACATTTTCATCGGCCTGAGAGGGGCTCCCGAGCTTAAGCACCAGGGGCCCTTCAGCTCTAAAAAACTGTCTAATTACTGGGTTCCTTCGGGTTCGCGGTTTCTGCTCGGTTTAGCTTCACTTCATAGAAGAGTTCCCTGTTTGGGCATACTCAGCTTGCATAAACGTCCGCAAATAGTCACCGTATCGATAGGCCGAAACAGTCACCGGGTTAAGCTCATCTACGCAACCTGAGAGCGGCTCGATATTGGTATCCGGTCTTGGGTCAAAGAAAAACGGTATTGCGTAACGGTCACCACCGCTCTCGTTTAGAGCTCTGTGACGGGTTGAGCGAAATCGGTTATTGCTCCAAGAGCGCAAAGTGTCGCCGGAATTCACAACAAACGACATAGGTTCCTGGTCAACTTGAAACCAACCAGTTTCAGATTCGATCCAAAGCCCGTTGACTGTGTTCGCGGGCAAAAGAGTCATGAACCCAGCATCGCTATGTGTATCAATTCCGAATTGATTATCAGCGGCGGGAACATCTGGGTAATGAGTAACCCGTAAGGTAGCCAGAGACGGGCTAAAGAAACTCTGAAAATAATCTTTTGCCATATCTGCTGCTAGTGCGTACAGCGGTAACATTTTAAGACAAAGTTGCTCAAGCGTTCGATAGTACGCTTCGGCTGCTGATCGGAATCCGGGCAATATGGTGTCACATGGAAACTGATTTCTTTTTGAACCAGGACGACCCATAAAAAAAGCCGAATTTAGAGAATGTGGCCTATCCCCTATTCGCGCACCTCCTATGCCGATGTAACCCATTTTTCCCGAGCTCATCAAATGATCGTGTTTGCTCTCGATAGCAAGGTCATGGTATCGACGCGCCCAGTCATAAATCTCTTCAACCTGCTCCCAAGGCACACCGTGACCAACGATCGAGAAAAACCCGACTTTCTCTAACGCTTCACGCACTTGAGTTGATGCAAATTCTAAAGATCCTGACTTGTTCGCCATATAGGCGCCAAGGTCTATGATCGGAAGCTGAGATGACGCATTGAACCCTTCCATGGCTAAACCCTAACCCAGTTATCCCCACCGCTTAGCCAGAAGACCAACCTGAGCAATAAATAAACAGCCGCACGCAGCACAACAAAAAGTTCTAGCAGCCCCACAGTGAAATTCACGTATTAGACCACTACCTCACTGGTGCTGAAGTATCTTACAAAAAAGCCTGGAAACCCCACGACTCATGCCCTTTCATGTAGTCGCACGAACGAATATCAAGAACAGCATGAAAAACACTACAGCTCAACCAATAATTAGAAGCCTACTGAGTCATATCAAGAATAAAAAATCATGGACGACTAAAGCCATGACAGTACCAACAAAGAACTACACGAGCAGAGACCATCTCCGCCGCGAGCAAGAGAGCTTATTTGCAGTAATGCCCCAGTTAGTAGCTCTCAGCTCTGATCTGCCGGAACTAGGTTCAACTCTTACCCGGGACACTACCTTGTTGCCGTTATTGCTGACACGTGACCACGTAGGACAAGTGCACGCCTTCGCTAACGTCTGTGCTCATCGCGGTGCACAAGTTGTTTCCAACGGTCGAGATTGCGCTCGCCGTCTTACATGCCCTTACCATGCATGGTCATATGATATGCAAGGAACTCTAGTCTCAGCACCAGATCAAAAAGCATTTCCCGATATCACCGTTCCGGGGCCAGGCCTCAGAGAATTGGCCGTTTACGAAGGACATGGAACTATTTGGGTCACTCTAGATCTCAACGCAACCAAACCAGTTGACCCACAGCTTGGAGCGATTACTGAAGATTTAGACAGTTTTGGAATCAGGGATTATGAGTATTGGAGATCGCATCATTTTGATCTTGATATGAACTGGAAGCTAGTCATAGACACCTTCCTCGAGCCCTATCATTTCGCCTCGCTGCACCGGAACACCGTTGGACCGTTTTTCGTGGCGAATCTTTGTCATGCCGAACGTTTCGGCCACCATGTGAGAGAAGTGTTGCCTCGTCAAACCCTAATTGATTTACTAGACGCACCTCCAGACACCTGGACACTCGAGCCGCACAGCGCGTTGGTTTACGTCCTATTCCCAAACACCGTCTTTGTTATGCAGATCGATCACATTGAAACCTGGCGAGTGTCCCCCGATCCTCATGATCCTAATAAATCAACATGTGACTTAGATTTTTATATTCCCAAACTTCCCGAAACAGCTTCAGAGTCATCTCATTGGGAGCGTAACTGGCAACTAACAATCGACACGGTCATAGATGAAGACTTCGCCACAATGACACGATTACAACGAGGGCTTATCTCTAATGCCGCCTCTGTGATCCACATAGGATCTAATGAACCAGCGTTGGGAATGTTCCACTCCTCAATTGGTGAAGCGCTCGAAGGCTAACCAACAAGCACCAACTTTCACAACCCATCACTGAAAACGAGAGGTGGAAATTTGCGCACTTAACTGCGTGACTGGCGTTCACCTATCATTTTCAAATTTCGCAATCAAACCCTCTTAACGGGTCTTCATGTCCAACTAACAACTTTACTGAAGTACAAGGCTCTTTCGTAGCTTGCATAACACGCCATAACCACAAAACTTCAATCTGAATGCCACAGAAATAGTCTAAGTTGACATAGTTTGAAGGCCCGTGTGACGTTTACCGGAAGCTCAGCTATATAGCCTCACTTTATACTGCTAACAACAAACTAATCTGAGACAGGAAAACACCCTCCCATGATCGAAAGAACAGAAAATTACGATGTCGTGGTGGTTGGGGCAGGAAACGCCGCAGCATGCGCAGCGTTAGCTGCTGGAGACCAAGGGGCAAAGGTGCTCGTACTGGAAAGAGCCCCTAGAGCACTAGCTGGCGGCAACACCCGGTTCACCGCTGGAGCTATCCGATTTGCGTATAATGGTGTTGAAGACCTCAAGAATTTAATGCCGGATCTAACTCAGTCGGAAATTGATATGACTGACTTCGGTGCGTATAGCGAAGATGAGTTCTATGACGATATGGGCCGAGTCACTAATTACAGAACAGACCCAGAACTGGCTAATACTTTAGTTTCTCAAAGCTACGAAACAGTGAGTTGGATGCAAAGCAA
>PCCJ01000063.1 GCA_002731665.1 Actinomycetota bacterium
ACTTTCTGGCCGTTGAGGACCCATTCATCACCATCTTTGTCGGCACGCATTTGCAAACTAGCTAGATCGGAACCAGCACCAGGCTCTGAAAATAGTTGGCAAGCTATCAAGTCTGCTCCGTACAGTTTTGGTAATAATTCTGATGAAACTTCGGTTTGACCGTGGGCAAGAATCGTAGGAGCGACCATACCTAGGCCGATTCCAAAGAAACCGTTATCAGGAATATCGTATTGAGCTTCTAATTGAGCCCAGACACGCTCAAATCTTCGAGGGTGTCCACCGCCGCCTAATGACTTTGGCCCAGATATCCATCCGAACCCAGCACGATATTTCTTCGCCCTCCATGCTTTCGCATTGTCTAGGTCAATTTGTTCTTGTTCTTTGTCGACTTCTTCAAACATTGCTGCATTGTCAGGGCCCTTACCCCAAACAAAAGCGTCGCGCTCTGCCTTTTGAGGTAAGCCAGATTCTTCTAGAAAGCTTGTTGCGTCTTTTGTGAACTGCTCTTCTGTTGTTTCAGACATGGTTAAACTCTTTGCAATGATTCAGATGGTTATGTGATAGTTCTCAAACTAGCCTGTTTCACGGCTACGCTTGTAAATTATGGGCCAACCAGTTCGCGTTTCTGAAAAAATTTCTGCTACTAGTCCAGGGACGGTTCGCTATGAAACCAACCGACCTTTGACAGGTATGGGACATCGTTATTATCGAAGTGTGGAAGATGTCAAAAATGTTGAAGATCCGGCTGATGTTCTTGCGAGTCGTCTTTTCGATCGCGGAGGGGTTGATTTTTTGCATGTCTACGGAAATGTCGCCACCGTTGATATTGCGAAAGGGCATGATTCGAAAGGCATAGTAGAAATCGTTACGAGTCTCTTCACGCACTACGGTGAATAATTCAAAGCAAATGGTTTCTAGGTAGCTATAGGTAAAGAGAGTTTTCCTGGGGGTTGGTGAAAACTCTCTGTAGAGTGATCGAACGTATGTTCGATCACTCTACAGAGGTAAACGCAGGGACACCTGTCTCAGAAGCTATTAAAGAAATTGCTGATTTCGTTGCACCAACGTCTTTAGCAAACGAAAAGATTTTACCCGTCGATAAGGAACTAGCTGCATTGTTTCCTGCAAAGGGCATCCGTAGAGGGTCTATTGTTTCGGTTTCTGGAGGTGCTTCCGTTAGCTTAGCTATAGCTTTGACAGCAGAAATTTCGAGGGGCGGAAACTGGATAGGGGTAGTAGGTCTTCCTTCGCTGGGACTTTCTGCTGTTTCTGAAATGGGCATTCCTCTTCAACGGTGGGTATTCATAGATCAGCCCAAGGTCCAGATTGAGGAATCTATAGCTGTCCTAGCGGCTGGGGTTGACCTCATTCTGTTAGGGGAGGAAACTAAGATTGCGCCAAGTCAGACTCGGCGATTTGTTGCTCGTATACGTGCTCAAGGAAGTTCTGTAATTTTTGTAACAGACAAAAATTCAAGTCAGTTGACTTTCGGGCTTGATTTGTCCTTATCAGTAAAATCAAGTAAATGGTTAGGCCTTGGCATGGGCCATGGGCGGTTATCTTCTCGTCGTGTGGAGGTCTCTGTTTCAGGACGTGGTGCTGCATCAAGATCTCAGAAAATTGCTTTTTGGCTTCCGAACTCCCAAGGTGAAATTCAGAGAATCACGCACTCCGTCAGTCGTGAGAAAAAAGTAATTCAGGGAAGACCTTCAGTGGTATCTGGCTCTGAATTAGAGGAGACAATAGATATTCCACAGGCGAGCTAGCGGTGAGCGAAACTCGTACACTTGTTGTGAAAATTCCTTGCTGGAATATTGCTGTTGCCGGGACTTCTCTTGATGGAGCTGCTGTTTCTTTAAATAATGGTCGGGTGGCTGAAGCCACACCCACAGCAACAAGCTTTGGCGTAGTTCCTGGTCTGAATTTACGTAAGGCCCAGTCATTATGTCCCTCTTTGAGTGTCATTGAAAACAACATGATTCAAAGCGCTCAGAGGTTTGATCAAATTGTTTTAGCCCTTGGTGATATAACCCCAAGAATTGAAGTTCTTGATCCAGGTTTTTGCAGTTTCATGACTCGTGGACCTTCAGGATATTTCGGGGGAGATGAGAGATTAGTAGAAAAAGTAATCAGCATCTTGAAAAATGCTTTCGCTGACCTGAAATTGTCCAAGGGTTTGCGTCCACATATTGGAGTAGCCGATGATTTGTTCGGAGCAAGCCTTGCTGCTTATTTCACTGAGAGTCGATTATCTAAAATAATTGATGTTGGCGAAACCCTTCAATTTGTTAAGTCTCTTCCTACTTCTGTGCTTTTCAGCGGGGTTGGTTCTTTCTCCTTTGATTCTGGTTTAATCAATACATTTTTACGCTTAGGACTTCACTCATTAGGCGATATTGGATCTTTGCAAGCTTCAGATGTTTTAGGCCGTTTCGGAATTTCGGGGGAATTGATTCATCGTTTCATCAATGGGTTAGGAAATTTTCCTATAACCACCAGATCTGTTCCCCCTGGTTTAGAAAAAAAAATAGAATTTGAACCACCGTTAGAACGAGTTGAAGATGTTGTGAGGGCTGCAAAGTCTTTAGGACATCAGCTAAGTTCTGACTTTTCCAGAGAGGGACTTACCTGTTTACAAGTATCTATAGAAATTGAAACTGAGCATGGCGAAAAAAGCTTCCGATATTGGCGGCATGAACACCAATTTATTGCGGCGAATGTTGGCGAGCGTGTTCGCTGGCAACTGCAGAATTGGCTTCAATCAGATTCTACACTTACCGGAGGAATCATCTTGTTGCGAATTCGTCCTGAAGAAATAGTTCCACATACAGGTAAGCAGCTTAGATTTTGGGGAGGCCAGACCGATGAAGATTTTCGTGCTTCTCAGGCATTCGAAAAAGTTCAGAAGATTCTTGGGCAAAACGAGGTCACTCTTGTGGCTGAGGGTAGCGGGCGGCAACTGACCGAGTTTGGAATAAGAGTTTCTTTCACTCAAGAAGCGCTGCTTTCATCAGAGCGAAGTAAGGGGTTCTTTGATGGGTTATGCACTCCATGGCCAGGAAGGCTTCCATCGCCTTCTCCTGCAGTAGTGTTCTCTACTCCTAAGCCTTTAGAAGTATTTGATGTAGGAGGGAAACCAGTTCAAGTTAGCGGGCGGGGCAATATGACAGGCCAACCAGCAACTCTTGTAGGGATGGGAGTGAAGGCCCGTTCTATTGCTAATTGGGCTGGTCCATGGCCTGTGGAAGAGTATTGGTGGGATCTAAGTAAGCATTATCGTCAAGCGAGGTTTCAATTTGTGCTTGAGGATGGTTCGGCGCATCTATGTGTAGTCGAACGAAGCAGATGGTGGCTGCAAGCTACTTATTCTTAGAGCTTCAATTAATTTGCAGCGCCTAATCAGCGTCCATTTGTTGACCAATGCCAGGGCTCACTCGGTAAATTTTTGAAGCCATACTTATGAGCGTTTCTTCGTAACCATTTATAGCCAGAAGTGCTGCTCCATAGAGCCCTGCCATTTTGAGTAAAGTCGATTGCGAGTCCTCGTTCATGCATAGAAGACCCAGGTCTTGCTGTAGGCGGCCGGCATTGGTATGAAGGCTTTTGGTAGATAGCCCATTGGCTTGTTCCACAGTGAGCTTTACGCAGCGCTATCTGGCTAGCGGGGCCTCTGTATCCTCCGCCGCCGAATCGTATTCCATCTCTTAAGGCATGCTGTAATAGTTTGAGAAGATTATCTGCTATGGATTCGTGTACACGGATGCCCCAGACAGTTGTGAGCTCTGAAAGTTTTATATTGTTGTTAGTTGGCATTGGGGCAACCCCACCCGCAGCTCGCCTTGCAGCTTCTTCTGCTTCTCTAACGATTCTCTCTTCTCTAGCTCGCGCTGCTTTTTCTGCGCGTGTCACCTGAGCTACTTTTCGCTCGCTCTCTTTAATTTTTGCGGCTAATTGGGCATCAGCATCATCTACAAGAGCACCTTCTGAGACCTGTTGGGCAAGTTTACTTTTTGCAGATGCGACCATCTGATCTTGAAGTAACAGGGCTTCGAATAGCTCGTCGAGTTGCTGATCTACTTCTTCTTGTTTGGCTTGTTGTTCATCTTTAGCGATTTGCAAACCAACTGTTGCCTGGTCCATGTCGATACGAAGAGCTCTTACTTGATCGCCAGTGTTTTTGATATTGCCGAATGCTGCGCCGATGATAGTTTGTATTCGAGCTGCTTTGTAAATATCGCCGGTTGTCGCAAGCCCGAATGATCCCTCAACAGTAGAATCTCTTCCTATGTAAGTTTGCACGGCTAAATCTTGGACCCTTAGGTTTAGGGCTTCATGAGTTTCTTTTAGTTTTTGGTTTTTTAGCTTTGCCGCATCAACTGCAGCCTCAGCAGCGAGCAAAAAGTATTCTGCTTCATCGCTATCTTCGCGTTGCTCCTCGACTAATTTGTCGAGATCGTTCAGAGCGTCTTCTACTTCGCTAACTTCTGCGGTAGCGATGCTGATTAGTCTGTTTTTTTCTAAGACTTGTGTCTGGAAAGCGTCTCGCTCCTGACGAAGTTTGGTCGTGGCAGAGTTGAGTGCCGCTTTTTCTTTACGTAGCTGGGCGCTTGATTTAGAAGTTGCGGCGTTAACGGCCGGCGTGAGCCACATGAAGCTTGAGAGGAGTGCGGCTATCGAAAGCCACATTAGCTGAATAGTTTTACGCACAGAAAACTACTTTGGTAAATCGCGACATCGATTACAACAGTAGCGACAAGTTCCACTTAATTTATGTCGCGTATGAAGAGATTGTTAGCTTTCATTTACCACTGTGTTATTTAGAATTCCTATTCCAGGAATCTCGAACTCGACTTGATCGCCATCTGATAGCCATCTCTGTGGCTCCATTGAACCACCTGTGCCTTCAGGTGAGCCGGTAGCTATTATGTCTCCCGGTTCTAAGGGCATAACCATTGACAAGTATGAAATTAATTCTTCGACGCTGAAGATCATTTTAGATAGTTGCTCGTTCTGTCGCTCTTCACCGTTTACTCGAGAAATTACTCGTAAATCTGCTGGTGGCGGAAGCTCATCGAATGTGGTGATCCATGGGCCACATGATCCAGATCGATAGAAATTTTTGCCTGCAGCAACGCTGTGGCGTTGCCAATTACGAACTGAACCATCATTTAGAATGGTGTATCCTGCCACATGCTCAAGTGCGGAAGATTCGCTAATATGTCGTCCCGGCTTTCCGATGACGATAGCAAGTTCAACTTCATAATCCAGTTGCTCAGAGACTGTAGGTCGAATAAGGAAATCTTGATGGGCGATTAAGGTCCCAGGAGGTTTATTGAAATAGACAGGTTGTTTGGGTGCCTTGACCTCGCCTCCGAGAGGGTACTTTTTGTGATAGTTGAGTCCAGCGCAGAGAAGTCTTCGGTTGTCGGTAATTGGAATATCAAATTTGATTTGTTCCCAGGTGTAGTCGTGATCACGATTACTAAAGCTAGAAAGGCTTTCGAGGTCTTCGAGCAGATCTCCTAAATGTTTGTAAGGAGTTACTGCTGTCAGGTCGATTACACCATCTACTGTGGCGATTCCGAACTTTGATTTATTATCGATACTAAAACTTAGGAGTCTCACATGGATAACAGTAGCCACTGATAGCTGGAGTTTCTGCGGTGTGGCTAATCTTTCATATATGTCTATTGAAGCGGTGATATTCGATGTTGGTGGAGTTTTAGTTGAGTCGCCGTTTGTGGCTGCTATGCGTTGGGCGAAAGATTGGGATTTGCCAGATTCTGCCTTAGCTACTCTTTTTGGTGAATATAGTCGGGTCCCAGTATTGGGTCAGGAACCGCCGATATGGCATGAAGTTGAGTGTGGCCGTGTTCCGTTAACGAGCTTTATAGAAAATATGAAGAGAAACTTGGCACGTGACTTACCCAAAAACCATCGGGCGCTTCGAATGGAGGCCTCCGATTTTAATCCTTTTAGAGGTGCCGAGTTGAATCAAGACGTATTGGGTTTGGTGCACCGGCTTCGAGACCAGGGTTTACGTGTGTCGATTCTTACTAATAATGTTGTGGAATGGAGTGAGTGGCGTTCGGTTGTTCCTATCGAAAATTTTGAAGACGTTGTTGATTCATGTGAGGTTGGTATTCGAAAACCTGACCCTGAGATCTTTCAACTAGCCTGTAGGAGGTTGTTGTTACCCGCCGACTCTTGCTTGTTTCTTGACGACCATCCTGGAAATGTCGATGCAGCTAGAACTTTTGGACTTCATGCCGTTCTAGTTACAGATGATTACGAAGCTCTCGTTCGTGAAGTTTTAGCTATGGTCTAATTTTTTTTGAAAACTCGTAGCGGCTCTCCTGCTCCAGCTCTTATTGTTGTTTCGATAAGCGTCAAGTCTGTCCCTTGAGCGAATCCGGTCCAGTCAGGGAGAACGACTGAGATGACAGGCTCTCCCACTGTTAGATGAAGAGACACTTCTGTGTCTGGCGGCCAGCTTTTGATTATGTACCCTTTTTTCGTATTGAACTCTCCGAGTGTTAACCCATTTTCAGTTGCAATCAAAAACTGTCGTTGTTGATTACGTAAATGATGAATGATAGCCAGGACGCAAATTAGATAAAATAGAAAGGCGCCTGATAGACCCAGGAAGATCCCGATGCTGAATACCAAAATTCGAATCGCTGCTGAGCGACGGCGCTTAGTCCGGTTTTCGAAGTCTGATACCGATGATAGAGACCGTGGAACTGAGCCAATAGTCTGTTGAATCACTGCTAGCGGGCTGAAATGTTTTTGCATTGTCATAACTCGTTTGAGAGTGTGGTGAAAGCCTCTGAGTCCTCTAGCTGCTGTGCTATTTGTAGGAGTAGAGCATCGTGACCGCGTGCCGCAATGATTTGAACTCCGATAGGGAGTCCTTTGTGTTCACCGACTGGAACAGAAATTGCTGGTTGACCTGTAACGTTGGCTTGATCGACGAACCCAATTAGTTCTCTCAACTGCTGCTGGCCTGTCTCTGGGTTAGAAAGCAAACCGATTGTGGGAGTTAAACTTCCAAGGACTGGTGTTATGAGTAAATCGAAGTCGTTCCAAAAAGATGAGGTGCGGCGTGACCAATGATGGAGCCAGTTCTGAGCTGCTACGTACATGGTACCCGGCAGGGTGTTCCCTAATTCAGCTGACCACCAGTTCGAAGGTTCAACGTCTTCTTGTGTGATAGGTCTGCCAATCTCTTCGCCCCATCGGTATAGCTCCTGAGCCATACCAATAGTCCGAAGGACGATCGTCTGATCTGTCACATCATCGCTGAACCATTCTGGAGGATTTTTGTCTGCTGTTATTTGATGACCAAGGCTTTCGAGAAGGGAAGCAGTTTTGTTCACAGCGTCAACGCAAGCAGGATGGGCAGAAAAAGTTGCGATAGCTATTTTTTGCGACCCTGGGTCTGCCGCTAAAAGTTTACTGTAACTAGCAATAGGCAATTCTGTTGTTACGTAATCTCCATAACGTAAACCTGAGATTACGTCTAAAGCCAGACCCGTATCTCGTACTGTCTTGGTCAGGACACCATCAATTCCGAGGCCGTGTCTGTGCTCTGATTTCGTTGGCCCTGCAGATACTGTGCCTCGGCTTGGTTTCAAACCAATTAAGCCACATGCGCTAGCAGGGATTCGGAGCGAACCGCCTCCATCGTTTCCATGTGCGATTGGAACTATTCCAGCTGCTACAGCTGCTGCTGAGCCACCGCTAGAACCGCCAGCAGAATATTTAATCTCATGAGGATTTCTGGTTGCTCCATACGCTGTGGGCTCTGTGGTGATAGTTGAGCCAAACTCTGGGGTGTTTGTTCTCCCAATAGAAATAGCTCCCGCTGTTTCCAAGGACGACCATAAGTAGCTGTTGTAGGAGCTTTTCCAGTTTAAGTTGCGGAGAAAAGATGTACCGCAATGAAATGGTTCACCGGCTTGTTCGCACCCAAGGTCTTTGACTGCAATTGGAACGCCAGCAAGAGCTCCTTGGTTTAAGTCAACCTGCGTAGCTTGGTGTAATGCTTGATCTAGTCGGGGGTGAATAATTGCGTTAATGATTGGATTCCAGGCATTGAATCGTTCAATTGTCCTGCCTAGTGCTTCTAGTGGTGAGATAGTGCCAGCTAATAGTTCTGTTCGCAGAGCCGTCGCATCCTGTTGTCGGATGTCGTTCATTGTGACCAAATCGAAGGCAGTCGATGAGCCCAAGGTGAAGCTGTTTCTATCTGCTTTGCTAAAGCCAAAAGTAAATCTTCGCCATATGGAGGTCCTATGAATTGAACTCCGACTGGAAGGCCGTCATGTGTCTCATGTAGAGGCATCGACATTGCAGGTTGGCCAGTTACGTTGAATTGGGCTGTGTAATGCAGAAGCTCTCCTAGCCGCTGGCTCCCTGTTCGAGGGTGACGAAGCTCTCCGATAAGAGGAGGTGGTTCTGTGAGAATCGGGGTAATTAAAACGTCGTATTCATTCCACCAGCTCACCATTTGTCTGGTGTAAGAATGAAACCATTCTATTGAATTCAAATATTCCATTCCGGATAAGGATTGGCCGATTGAGACAAGCGCTGCTGTGTCAGCTTCCATATTATTTTTCGTTAAAGGCCGACCTATCGCATTGCCTAAATCATTAGCTGTTACTGCATTTGCGACAGCTAACACCACTCTAAAATGTTTAAAAAATTGGTCATTGAACAAATCTTTTGGAAATGCTATTTCTACCTTATGTCCTAGCTCTTCGAGAAGCTTGGCAGCTGATTCCACACCTTGTGTGCACTCCGAGTGCACAGCTCCCCAATTTGATTGAGGGCATATGCCGATTCGCAGGCCTTGTGGGTTGTCAGCAAGAGAATCTTCGAATGAAATTTTAGGTTTTGGTGCCGAGTAAGGGTCTCCGGGCCATGAACGGCTGATGCCATCGAGTACACGTGCTGAGTCACGGACGCTGCGGCTAACTACACCATCTATCGCGGCTCCTCCCCAAAGTTCACCAAGAAGAGGCCCGAAAGAGACTCTACCCCGACTAGGTTTCAGTCCGAACAATCCACACTCTGACGCTGGAATCCGGATAGACCCGCCGCCGTCATTGGCATGTGCAATAGGGACAATTCCAGCAGCAACAGCTGCGGCTGAACCGCCACTTGATCCTCCTGTGGAATGTTCAAGGTTCCAGGGGTTGCGGCTAGCTCCGTATGCGACCGGCTCAGTGGTTACGGTTCCGCCAAATTCGGGAGTATTGGTCTTTCCTAAATTTACAAGTCCAAGATCGCGAAACATAATAGCTAGATAAGAGTCATGATCAGCATGGTAATTAGCGTCACGTAAAGCAACGTTTCCTGCATGATAAGGATCGCCAGCAGTCGTGCAGGTTAGATCTTTAGTAAGGAATGGGACACCCCAAAGAGTTGCCGATTCAGGAGCTTCGGTTTTAGTCATTGTCGTAGCGCGTTCTCGAGCAGAGGCATCAAGGTGGTGAATGACAGCATTTAGATCACCGTTAACGTTATTGATTCTAGCTAGAGCATCATCTACCAGTTCGATAGGAGAAGCTTCTTTTTTTGCTACTAGCTGAGCAAGAGCAACGCCATCTAAAGGAATGTTCATGGTGCCACGTTAGTAGAAGTAGTGGTCTGCACTTGACTAGAACCGAACATATGTTCGATGCTGGAAGGTATGGGCTTTAATTCTTCTTCCATGCCTTGGCGTGACCTCGAGCAACAACTCTCTGACAGTAAGGGAAGTAAATCTTTCATTACTTCAGAACCTAACAGTTATGAGCAAAACCCAAGTAACAAATACATTTCTCAAAAGCTGATATTTGGACGCGAAAATCAAACTTCCTATGCGGAGCTACATGCACATTCCTATTTTAGTTTTCTTGATGGTGCTTCTAGTCCAGAAGAGTTAGCGGCGGTTGCTGCTGATATTGGGCTTAGCGCGTTGGCACTTACCGACCATGGCGGATTTTATGGTGTCGTACGATTTGCAGAAGCGGCGAAAAAAGTTGAGCTACCGACAGTTTTTGGTGCGGAGTTAACTATTGACTCCTGGCAATCTACAGAAAGTTCTAAACTTAGCTCTTCTCGCAATGGTGTTGCTGATCCAGCAGGACAACATCTGGTAGTTCTTTCCCGCGGGCCTCAAGGCTACAGTTCGTTAGCTACATTGATTTCGAAAGCTCAGATGAATGGGGCTAAAGGCTCCCCATTGCTATCAAGCGATGAACTTTTATCTGCTCTTGATAGCAATAGAGATGATTGGGCAATTCTTACTGGAGGGCGGAAAGGAATTGTGCCAGCAGCTTTAGCGTCTGGAGGGCTTACTCAGGCCAGCAGAAAACTAGATCTTTTAGTAGATGCTGCTGGGCGCTCTAATGTTTTTGTCGAGCTATGGGATCATGGTGATCCTCATGACAGTTCACGGAACGAGGCGCTATATGAACTAGCGACGAGCAGCAAAGTTAAGTCACTCTGCACAAATGGAGTTCACTATGCCACCCCTAAACGTCGTTACTTAGCCGCTGCTATGGCAGCTGTTCGCAGCCGCAGATCGCTTGAAGAAATTAATGGGTGGCTTCCTTCGGCAGGTTCTGCTTATCTTCGTTCAGGAGATGAGCAGGCACAGCGATTCTCTCGTTACCCGGGTGTTGTCGAGGTAGCTGATTCTTTAGGTAAAGATTGTTCTTTCGATCTATCGCTTGTAGCGCCGAGTTTACCACCGTACCCATGCCCTGATGGGCTTGATGAGATTGCCTATTTAAAAGAGCTAGTTGAGGAGAGGTCTATCAGGTGTTATGGACGGCGTTTGCATGAACGAGTTGTCGGTGCTTGGGCCCAGGTTGATCATGAACTAGGGCTTATCGAACAGCTTGGGTTCGCTGGGTACTTTCTTGTTGTTTGGGACATAGTCTCATTTTGCCGGACCCGAGATATTTATTGTCAAGGTAGAGGTTCTGCTGCAAATTCAGCTGTTTGTTACGCCCTAAGAATCACCAATGTTGATTCGGTGTCTTTAGGACTTTTATTTGAAAGATTTTTATCTGCTGAGCGAAATGGCCCGCCGGATATAGATCTTGATATTGAAAGTGACCGGAGAGAGGAAGTTATCCAATATATTTTTGAGCGGTATGGGCGTTCTCATACCGCTCAAGTGGCGAATGTGATTACTTATCGCCCGCGCTCTGCTGTGCGAGATATGGCAAGAGCTCTCGGGTATTCCACAGGTCAACAGGATACTTGGGCAAAGTCGCTAGACCGGAATAGCTCCTTGGATCTAGCTGTAAAAAATCGTGAGCAGCTATCTCCAAAGACTACTTTTGTAGAAGTAAGTGATAAACAAAATAATTTGTCTATCAAGACTCAACAAAATGATGGGAACGAAAATAATTATCAGATTCCTATCGATGTTCTTCGGTTAGCTTCTGAAATAGAGAACTCTCCTCGGCACTTAGGAATCCATTCGGGAGGAATGGTTATATGCGACCGCCCAATAGTTGAAGTCTGCCCAGTTGAGTGGGGAAGAATGGCCAAGCGTTCGGTGCTGCAATGGGATAAAGATGACTGCGCTGCGGTAGGACTCGTAAAGTTTGATTTGCTTGGTTTAGGTATGTTGTCTGCTTTGCACCGCTCAGTCGATTTGATTGCTAATTCATACGGGGTTGATCTTGATTTATCTACGCTGCCTCAAGAAGATGAGGTGTACGAAATGTTATGCGCAGCGGATTCGATTGGAGTTTTCCAAGTTGAGTCTCGTGCACAAATGGCGACATTGCCTCGTTTGAAGCCTCGTTGTTTCTATGACTTAGTTGTTGAAATAGCGTTAATTAGACCAGGGCCAATTCAAGGCGGTTCTGTTCACCCCTATATTCGTCGACGCAATGGAACTGAAGCAGTAACGTATCTCCATCCACTTCTCAAAAAATCATTATCAAAAACCTTAGGCGTCCCACTATTTCAGGAACAACTGATGCAGATGGCTATTGATGTTGCAGGTTTTAGTGCATCTGAAGCAGATCAATTGCGTCAGGCGATGGGATCTAAACGGTCCGAAGAAAAAATGAAAGAAATCCAGCAGCGTTTGTTCGCAGGCATGTTCGATCATGGGATTTCATATGAGATTGGAGAACAAATCTGGAATAAAATGTCTGCTTTTGCAAATTATGGATTCCCAGAAAGTCATTCAGTCTCATTCGCCAACCTTGTCTATTCTTCTTCCTGGATTAAGCTTCATTATCCTGCAGCCTTTTGTGCTTCACTCGTTAACTCTCAGCCGATGGGTTTTTATTCTCCGCATTCATTGGTGCAAGATGCACGACGACATGGAGTTGTAGTCAGGACCCCTGATGTGAATGCTTCTATGGATGATGCGATTCTTGAGTTGTCTCCCGAATCACGTTCAGGTTTCGGAGTTAGGCTTGGACTTTCTTCAGTGCGAGGAATTGGGAATTCTCTCGCTTTGGAAATTGCTGAAGCTGGCCCTTATAAAAATATGGAGCAGCTTGCACGCCGAGTTTCGTTAGATCTTAAGCAGCTTGAAGCATTAGCTACCGCAGGGGCTTTTACTTCTCTGGGGCTTAGTAGACGAGATGCTTTATGGACTGCTGGAGCAGTTGCACAGTCGAGCTCTAGCTGTTTACAAGGAATTGTTACTGGAGCGGTTGCTCCAACATTGCCTGGAATGTCAGAGTATGAAGTTTCGATTGCTGACTTGTGGGCGACAGGCGTAGCTCCTGAGGGTCATCCGACTAAGTTTATTCGAGATAACTTAAATATGTTAGGAATAGAAACTTCGGAGTCTTTGAAAACATGCGCTCAGGGTAAAGTCAAAGTTGCTGGGGTAGTCACTCATCGACAGAGACCATCTACAGCGAATGGAACTTTATTTATAAATCTCGAAGATGAGACAGGGTTAATTAACGTCGTCGTTTCGAAAGGCTGTTGGCTCAGATTTCGGAGTGCTGCGAGGTCTGCGCCAGCGCTTCTCGTTAGCGGCAGACTTGAGCGCCATGAAGGAGTAGTTAATGTAGTTGCTGAAAAAATTGAAGTGCTTGAATTAGCCGAAGGTATCCATAGTAGGAATTTTTATTGATTCTTATCCCAGCGGTCGGCCGAATGGCATTGGGTCTTGCCAGGTTTTTAAAAATGATTCAGCTTTGTAGCAGGCGCCGAGAAACGGACCATCATCATGGTTGATTGTGTCTGCCATGAGAGCGCTAATTGTTGTTTCTGTTAAAGATCTAAGTTGGTCATGAGTGGTATCGGCTTGAGAAAACCAAGAGAGAACAGGACCGATATTTACAATAAAATCAGCAACAGCAGGAGCATCATTCTGGCGAAGAATTGCTAAGGCTTTCGAAGAGATAGCTGCAGGAGAAGTACCCACAACGACCTTAGATTCTAAGCTGTTAGCCCCTTGGGCAGCCATTGCCCCTGGTTTCGAGCCTACAAAAATTCCGTCAACGTCAGCTTTCCAGATATCCCATGGTTTGCCGATGTTGCCGAGTTGCTCCGTGCAGCCAGGGCCGTGTGACATCCAAGCATCAGCCAGAGTGTCTGGTTCGAAGGACCCTGTGACGCAGCCCTTAGCTGTAGAAATTCGTTTGATTATTCCACCACGAGAAACAACTTCTCGAGCGATTCCTAAACCAGTTGAGTTGAACCCTTCGATAGCAAAAGATTGCCCTTCGATTTCTCCAGTTACTGCTTGAACTGCGGCACAAGCTCCGAGTCCAGTTAGTTCATCTTCGAAGCTAATTCCGTTGCGGTCGTCGAGGCCGATTTTGTTTCTTGTGTCGTGTTCGAGGAGAGGGAGAATTTGCTCTCTTTGTAACCGTAATCCAGGGTTAAAGGTAATTTTTTTGGATTGCAATTCTTCAGATAGCTCTTTAGCTGCGGACATTACCGCTATTTCGGTTTGGTCAGGATCAACTTTTAGGCCGATCGTGGCGCCACTTTTTTTCTGTTCAAGGACAGCGAAGGTGTACGTTAAAGCTCGTATGAGCATGACAGCGTTATCAGGTTGAAGCTTGGCTCCTAGCCGCGCTGGCCCCACATAAGTATCTGCACCGGGGAGGTCGTAAAGAACAAAGCCGGTTGTTGATTCTAGTTTTCTGGTTTCCACATTCTGTAGTCTGTCACCTCTTGTTACCTAGGTCATGGTTGGAATCAAAACACCTCATGAAATTTTCTGTATAGGTGATGGTTTCAGTACTTTTGGAGGGCATCTTGTTATTCGTAATTGTCGTAGGTGAGTGAGGCGAGATTTAATTCAACCCCGCTATGTTGTCATCTGTGTTAACTAACTTTTCTGAAGCAACGAACTTAACTAAAACGGGTGATAATCGCTATCGGGTAGAGTTTGACCGGTCTTGGTGGGTGATTGCTGGTCCTAACGGTGGGATAATTGCTGCAGCTATTTTGAAGGCGGCAATGGCGGCACTACCTGAAAATAGAACTGCTCGAACTATCACAGTGCACTACTTATCGGCTCCTGTTGAAGGCGAAGCGGAAATTATGGTGGCGGTCGACAAAAATGGGAAGAATTTATCTTTTGTCACCGTGAGGTTGACTCAAGGAGATCGATGCATTGCTACTGCTTTGGTCGCTGTCGGAGTTCCTATGATGCCTGATCGATCATGGCAGCAGATGTCCATGCCGAAATCTATGCCCCTGGAGCAAGGCTTTAAAATGTTGTCGGATGTACATGTTGCTTTTCGTGATCGATGGGATGATCGGTGGACAATTGGAATTCCAGGACATCCTGAGACCTCCATTAACGATGGCGCATATGAGGTAGGGGGGTGGACACGATTAGCTGACCCTGAGCCCTACGACGAGGCAGTTATATTGGCGATGGCAGATAGTTGGGTTCCGTCAGCAATGGTGCATATAGACGAAGCAGTGCATCTTCCAACAATTGAGCTAACAGTTCACTTTTTGGTTGATCCAAGAGAAACAGGGCTATCTCCAGAAGACCATTGCTTTGTAGTCTTTAGACAACTGATCGGAAGCCAAGGGTTTGTAGATGATACTGGTGAAATCTGGTCGCCAGATGGAAGGCTTATAGCTACAAGTAGGCAAATTGCATTGCTGGTGGAAGGAAAAGGCCTGCCAGTGGCATCGAGACATTATGTGGCGCCTTAGGATAATTAACGTGTTGCGTTGGAGTCCGGCTAATAGAGGATGGTTTTATAAGGTGGATACGCTATTTGCTGTCCGAAGCCGTATAACGAGTAACGTTTCAAAAAATATGCGGCACGTGCGAACCTACTCATTAATTTTGCTAGGTATTCTGGTGGCTTCGTGTTCTGGTAACGCAGGCGTAGAGTCTTCTCTAGCTCAAACAAATAATTTAGAAGAGGGGCCCAGCTTAAGTACTGCGCCGGTAACTGAAGTGATTGGTGAATCTCTTCCGCTTTATGAAGACCCATTAAATGATTTGGCGCTCGGTATGATTGCGCCGACGGCAGTTGGGTTAGATTTGTTAAGTGGTGCTGAGGTCTCAGTAGCTCCCTCCGGAAAGCCGTTAGTCGTTGCCTTTTTCGCTCATTGGTGCCCGCACTGTCAGCGCGAGGTGGCAGAGATAACGGAATGGTTGGCATCGAATAAATTTCCGGACAATGCTGATTTGATTGCCGTTTCCACGTTTGAAGATGCGAGTCGCGGAAACTATCCGCCTTCAGAATGGCTTGCTTCTCATAACTGGCCATTTCCTGTTATAGCCGACACTCCGAGTGTTGCAGTAGCTGAGGCGTACGGAGCTATTTCGGTGCCATTTTTTGTGTTCATAAACGCTGACGGTGTCGTGGCCAAACGAACAAGCGGAAATATTGGGCCCATTCTTTTGCTGCAATTGATAGAAGATTTAACCGGTACCTCGATTTAACTTGGGTCGAGATATTTAGGTCACTGAGATCCGTTTTGTGCCGAAAGATAGCGAGTTAGCGCGATAAGTGCCACCCTTGGCACATGGCCCGGAAACCGATCCTTAGACATCGCTCTGGCGATAGCTCTGTGAACAGTGGATATCGGACCAGCCGACAATCAAATAAAAATAATTTGCTGAGAGGATTTCTTGGGCCGGACGCCATTGGGGTTCGGCAAAGTCTCCTTGCCTTAGTTATTAGTAGTCTGACTGCAACAATGGCTGGTGCCCTCTTAGCTGGGATCACTGGAACACTTGAAAAATTGCCAGGGCTTTTGGTTTTGGTACCTGCTGCTATTGGTATGCGCGGAAACATATTCGGTGCTTTGGGTAGCCGCTTGTCCACCAGCATTCACGCTGGAACTTTTAGACTTTCTAGACGATTTGACACGATTGTTGGTCAAAATATTTTAGCAGCTTCGATTTTATCGCTGGTAACCGCTGTGGCTCTTGGGCTACTCACCAAAGTGCTAGCCCCTATGTTCGGTTTGGATGCAGTTATTGGTATGTCAGACCTAGTAGTGGTTTCAGGAGTGGGAGCCTTGCTGTCATCAGTGGTCGTGATGTTCGTGGCGCTTTTCTTAGCTTCATCCTCGGCGAGTCATAGCTGGGATTTAGACAATGTAAATGCTCCGTTAGTTTCTGCTGTCGGCGATTTGGTGACTCTACCCGCACTCTTTGTTGGGAGTTTGGTAGTCGCTTCAGGAGCTCTAACAGTAGTTTTTGCTGTATTTTTCGGGATTGCTAGCTTGGCATCCTTAATTTGGGTGCTGCGGAGAGCCCCAGCTCTAGTGGCACAAATCATAAGAGAGTCCGTTCCGGTGCTACTGGGAACTGGAGTTGTGCTGATCATTGCTGGAGTTGTAATCGAGCATCGGATAAATGATTTTGCTTCGTATCGAACATTGTTGGTGCTCGTTCCTGCTTGTCTGGCGGCTGCGGGAGCGATTGGTGGGATTTTATCTGGCCGGCTTTCTAGCAAGCTGCACCTTGGAGTCATAGAGCCTGTGACTATTCCAGGTAAAAGCGCGCGACGTGACTTGTGGTTTGGATTTTTCTTAGCAATTCCCATTTTTGTTCTCAATGGTTTATTAGCTCAGTCAATAGGATCTATTTTTTCATTCTCATCTCCTGGGATGATTAAGGTAATCTTGATTTCTTTAATTGGAGGTTTAATCGCCACAGGTTTAGCTGGGGTGATCGCTTATTACGGGACTGTCTTGGCGCTTCGTATTGGAGTAGACCCTGATACCTACGGGATTCCCTTGGTTACGAGCACCGTTGACCTAGCAGGAGCTGCGGGTTTAGTTCTGGCTATCTCTTGGGTTGGTGTTTGATGAATATTTTGTTAATCCGGGGGCGTAAAAATTTTAGAAGTTCTACTGTTTTTGCCAACTCTTGGCCGTTTTTTTGCCTAGCCTTCGGGAAAGCTCATGGATGATAAACCCAGGAACCTTAAAGCCATGCTCGCAGAAGCTAAAGATGCTTCGGAGCTGATGGTCGATTTAGCTTATGCCGCGTTGTATTTTGATGATGAAGGCATGGCCGAAGCCGTATTAGATCTTGAGAATGAAATGTCTGATCTTGTTCATGAGATGAGATCACTCACGATGTTGGCGGTTCGCCACCCACGTGAAGTAGATGGAATGAGTTCTGTCTTGTTGGTTGTCTCCTCGATCGAACAAATTGCTAACGCTGCTGTAGATATCTCAAAAATAGTTTTACGGAACATCGGAATTCCTCAAGCATTATTAGTGGATATGGCTGAGGCGGCAGAAGTGTCTCACCGTCTAGTAGTTGCCCATGGCAGTCATTTGGTTAGTCGCTCACTTGCTGATTTGGAACTACCTGTTGTGGTGGGCATGCGAGTAGTTGCGATTCAGCGTGGGCGCAGATGGTTAACAAACATAGGTGGGGAAAGCGTTCTAGAGCCCAGCGATGTGTTGTTTGTTCGCGGAGAGCCTGCTGGGATAGTGCGGCTCCGTGAATTAGCTTCTGCTTCGGTGTGGGTTCCGCCCCAGTTCGACCCAGCTCAGGGGCTCACTGATTTAGATCGGGCGGTTGACACCCTTGTCGAAATGAAAAATCTTTCTGAGACTTCGATAGGGCTTGCTTATTCTGCACTGGTACTTCGTGATCTTTCGCTAGCTCGTGAGGTCCGATCGCTTGAAGAACGACTTGATGGGATGAAAGTTTCCTTGCAGACCTGGGTGCTTAGAGCAGCAGCAAGCGACATAGACCCATCGCAACTTCGTGGGCTGCTGCACTTGGCTGAAGCTGCCGAAGATATAGGAGACCAGGCTCTTCAGATGGTAACTCTCGTATTGGATCAAGAAGATATCCACCCTGTATTAGCGCTTGCGTTAGGCGATACCAGCGATGTTGTCGTCCAAGTTCCAATTGGTTCGGAGTCCGCTGCAGAAAATATGAGTTTAGGTTCATTGGGTTTGTCGGTAGATCCTGGATATCACGTGTTGGCGATAAGGAGAGCTGGTAGCTACCTTTATAACCCTCAAAAAAATATTGTTCTGCGCTCTGGCGATGAGCTTTTGGCATCAGGACCAGAAGAAGGTCGCGAGCGTTTCGCTGAAATTTGTGGATATGTCTTAGAATTTGATGATGAGACCGGGATGGTGGATCTCACACCAACAGCTAGTTG
>PCCJ01000064.1 GCA_002731665.1 Actinomycetota bacterium
CCGACTCAACTCCTTCGGGCGATAGCCACCCTCGAGGACGTAGGCCAGTCTGCTGCTCCAAGATATTCAGGGAAGAACCAATAGTTTCGATTTCCTCATCAGCACTCATTTTTGAGGTAATGAGTTGGCTAGCAGCAATTCCATGCCCGATGAGCTCACACCCTCTTTGCATGCAATGCTCTATTAGCCAGGGGTACTGCAAAGCGGTCGTGGCATCAACAGCTACCGTGGCGGGAACACCGTGCCGATCTAACATATCTAAGACTCTGAATATGCCTACCCTGTGCCCATATTCGCGATGTGTAAGTTGAACATAATCGGGAGTAGGGAACTTGATCAGCCCTCCGCTAGGGGAGCGCAGGCTGTAGGAGCCTTCAGGAGGCTCCCATTCGTAATGTTCTAAAATAACGACAGCTCCGAGCGCTAGAGGAGCATCTTTTGGCCAACGTAAAATTGGTCGTTCAGGAAGCGGTAACCAATCGTAATGCTGGTGGTCCATACCTTGTTGCCGGTTAGCAGGCATTTGGTTCCCCTGATATATGAGCAGCATGCGCAACGAAACTGTCGTAGTTGTGTTCAATGAAATGGTCAGCGATCTCCGACGCTGTTGGCTGCCAAACACCATCATGACCCAAGACGTAATCCAGCATCTCATCTAAGGCATCAATCCGGTGAGGCATACCCATAAGGTAGGGATGAATAGCCAGAGCCATTACGCGACCAGACTGGCTGCCCTCTTCATAGAGCGTGTCAAATTGATTTTTGACCATCGTTACAAAATCTTGCGGATCATGATGCTGCAAAAAAACAGGCACATCGTTTAATTCAATGCTGTAAGGAACCGAAATAAGCTTGCCGTTTCGAACCTTGATAGGAACTGGCTGATCATCGTGTAACCAATCGGCGTGGTAGGTAAGTCCGGCTTCAGCCATAAGGTCAGGAGTTCGTGCAGTGTTTGAAACTGCTGGACCAAGCATTCCTCGTAACTCTTGACCCGTATGGCGTCTAAGAGATGCAACACAATCAACGTAAAATTCTTGCTCTTCGCTCTCACTCAAAGAGGAGAGATATCGGGTGTTGTAAATTCCATGACTCATAATCTCCCAACCTCGATCAGCCATGGCTTTGCCGATCTGTGGGTAATGATCAAAAACCGCCAAGTTAGTCGAAGCCGTGCATCTGACATTGTAACTATCAAGGACATCAAGCATCCTCCAGAAACCGACACGGTTACCGTAATCGCGATGCGCGTACCCCTGAACATCAGGGTGCGGGGAACGCGGCCATGGATTCCGTCGAGGGTCACGGGGAGGCAAATATTCGTAATGCTCAACGTTTGGGGCTACCCAAAAAGCCACGCGTGCTCCATCGGGCCACGAAACAGTTGGCCGATCCACCATTGGAAGATAACCGATCCGGTTTGGGGGCAAATCCATGACTGAACAGTATCCAATAGAAATGCTTTAAGACGATCGTGCTAGCTAAATGTCTACGAAGAGCTAATGTCAAAGATATTCAACTGAAGCGAGGGAACGAGATGCTTGACCAATACAGGGTTCTTGACCTAACAGACGAACGAGGACATATTGCAGGATTTATGTTGGCTCAAATGGGAGCAGAAGTAATAGCTATAGAAGGCCCCGAAGGGTCCCCAGCCAGAAAACTCGCCCCCTTTGCGCACGACGTAGAAAGCGAAGATACCTCTCTCCACCACTGGGCTTATAACCGAGGCAAAAAAAGCGTCGTCCTTGACATAACAACACCCCAAGGACAGCAGCAGCTTAAAGACCTGGTAGCCGGCGCTGATATTCTCATCGAGTCATCGGGAACTGGTACTTTGAACGAATTAGGACTCGGTTACCAAGAGCTATCAGAGATCAATCCATCCTTAATTTATGTTTCGATTACGGCCTTTGGAAGCGAAGGACCTAAAGCAACTTGGGTCTCATCAGATATTTCAATCCAAGCTTCCGCAGGAAACATGGTTTTGACGGGTGAACAAGACCGGGCGCCTTTACGGGCTGGAGGAACCATCCCTCAAGCGTACGCAAATGCTGCATCGGAGGCAGTTGGTGCGGCTCTCATAGCCATGCATGAACGCCAAACTGTTTCAGGACTTGGCCAACACATTGACATTTCAGCCCAGCAAAGCATGAATCAGGCTACTCAGTCATCATCGTTAGCGACTCCGTTGGGAGCGTCGTTAGTAACGAGAATCGCAGGCGGAGTGATGCTAAACGGCATGAAAGTGCAACTCATGTGGCCATGCAGCGATGGGTACGTATCTGTAAGTTTCCTGTTCGGACCAAGCTTTGGGGTTTTTAGCAAAAACCTTATGGATTGGATTTTTGAAGAAGGTTTCTGCGATGAATCCACGCGAGACAAAAACTGGTTTGAGTACGCCTTGATGCTTGTCGATGGGCGCGAAACGCCTGAAGAATACGAACGCGTAAAGGACGTTATCGGTAGTTTTTTATTAACCAAAACCAAAAATGAGTTACTTGCGGCAGCGCTCTCTCGAAGGCTCCTAATAACTCCCATAACAACAACCGCAGAAGTCGTGAACAGCCCACAACTAGATTTTCGTGACTACTGGGAATATGTGGAACAAGGCGAACATGGGACTATCAAATACCCAGGGCCATTTGCGAAATTTAGCGAGTCGCCTCTAACTAAATTAAGTGCTCCTCCAACATTGGGTGAACACACCAAACAAATACTTGGCGAACCAAAAAGAAATCCTATTAACGCCGTGAAAGCAAAAGTAAATTCAACTGCTCGGCCGTTAGAAGGACTAAAAATTCTTGACTTCATGTGGGCGATGGCAGGACCTGCAGCTTCCCGAGTTCTTGCTGATTATGGTGCTCAAATAGTTCGAGTTGAATCATCCAATAAAATTGATGCAGTCAGGACACTGGCCCCATTTCCAAATGACGTCGCTGACCCAGAGCTTTCAGGAATCTTTCATAACATGAATGCCGGCAAACAGGGGCTATCCCTTGACATGGGGAAACCAGGCGCAATGGATGTCGTCTGGGATCTCATCGAGTGGGCCGATGTCATTATGGAATCATTCTCGCCCAAAGCTATGGTCGCTTGGGGAATCGATTATGCCCAAATTGCTGAGCGGTACCCTGAAAAAATTATGACCTCGAGCTGTTTAATGGGGCAAACTGGCCCTCTGTCACTACTCGCAGGTTTTGGGACAATGGCATCGGCGATCTCAGGATTCTTTTACCCCGTTGGCTGGGCCGACCGTCCGCCGTGCGGACCTTATAGCGCCTACACAGACTACACATCGCCTAGATGGCTAGTCGCGTCAGTAATGGGCGCCTTAGAGCATAAACGTCGCACCGGAGATGGCCAATATGTGGACCTATCCCAAGCAGAAGCTGCGCTACATTTGATGAGCGCAGCACTCCTGGAGTACTCAATCAACGATAGAATTTGGGAAAGCGCAGGTAACCGTGATTTAGTCTTTGCGCCCAATGGTGTCTACGCCACAGCAGGCGAAGACCGTTGGATAGCTATTAGCTGCACCAATGATTCAGATTGGCATGCGCTTGTGAAAGAAATGAAAAGACCGGACTTAGCTTCTATCCCCTTAGATGAGCGACATAGACGTCATGATGAAATAGATGAAATCATCAGCCAATGGGCGGCGCTCCGCGAAGGGGAGGCGCTTATGCATAGGCTCCAAGAGTTGGGGATAGCTTCGCATGTAGTCCAAAACTCGCCGGAGCTCTTAGCTGACCCGCAGCTGATTCACCGCAATCAGTTCGTTGAAGTCAACCATGCAAGCTACGAACCTTTCTTTGTAGACGGAACGCGTTTCAAACTTTCTCGTACTCCAGCAGAAATAACCGATTCAGGACCAAATTTTGGTGAGCACACTTTTGAGATACTGGCTGACTACCTGAAATACGATGGTGATAAAATCGCAGAACTTGCGATCGCGGAACTTCTCGAATAGCTCCACCCCGGGAATTCATTAGAGAAAAATCTTGTATCGCAACGATGAGAGGAAACTAGTTTCGGGCTTCCATAGCCGCCGCCCGAAAAGTTTTAGATGACAGTAGGAGATCGCCTTCTTACCAGGTGTCAACCATTGGCCGCTTCTTACCCTCGCGAGGCTCAGGGCTAGGGGCTGCCTTCAGAGCCATTGATATCCAAGTGCGACTTTCTGCTGGGTCAATCACATCATCTAATTCAAATGACGTTGCAGTGCTTACTGCTTTTCCGCTTTCGTATAGCTTCGCTACCATCATCTCGTAGTAAGCAATTCGCTCCTCAGGGTCTTCGATAGCTTCCATTTCTTTGCGGTAGCCAAGTTTTACGAAGCCCTCTAACCCCATTCCGCCGAACTCTCCGGTAGGCCACGAAACACAAAAAATAGGTGCCTTGAAACTGCCGCCGGCCATTGCTTGTGCTCCTAGACCGTAGCCTTTTCTTAAAACAATCGTCATAAATGGGACGGTGACACTAGCGGATGTGACAAACATTCTCGAAGCATGCCTCACGGTCGCCGCGTATTCCGCTTCGGGCCCAACCATGATTCCCGGGGTGTCACACAAAAAAATGAGAGGGATATCGTGAGCGTCGCACAGTTGCATGAAACGGCTGCCCTTATCACCAACGTCAGCGTCGATAGCGCCACCTAGGTGATGATTATTGTTAGCGATAATGCCGACAGCACGTCCTTCTATTCGACCAAATGAGGTGACACATCCAGGCCCCCAGCCTTTACGAATTTCTAGCACAGAGTCAACATCGCACATTTTGTCAATAATGTGGCGTACATCGTAGGCACGCAGTCGATTCTCGGGAATTGAGTGCCGCAGTTCACGTTGGTCATGTGATTCCCATTCAGATGTGGCGCCTTGAAAATAGGAAAGATATTTTTTAGCTACTTCGACTGCTTCCTCTTCATCTTCTACAAGAATATCTATTACCCCGTTTGGGTATTGAACGTCAGTTGGGCCAACTTCTTCTGGTCGGAAAACGCCGAGGCCTCCACCTTCAATCATCGCCGGCCCGCCTATCCCGATGTTTGAGCCTTCAGTAGCAATAATCACATCGCAACATCCCAAAAGAACAGCGTTCCCGGCGAAGCAGCGACCGTTGGTGATTCCTACTAGCGGTACCAGTCCGCTCAGTTTTGCAAAAAATGTAAAAGCCCAGCAATCGAGTCCAATGCCGATGCCATCTGTGTCGCCGGGTCGTCCGCCTCCACCTTCGGCAAACAAAACAGTTGGAAGTTTGTTAAGTTCTGCAACTTCGAAAAGGCGGTCTTTCTTTCGGTGGTTGTATAAACCTTGGGTTCCAGCAAGAACCATGTAGTCGTAAGACATGACCATTGTTTGGGAAACCTTTTCGTCAAAAAGATGGCCATTGACGCTCCCAACTCCTGCCACCATTCCGTCACCCTGAGTATTAGAAATTAGATCGTCCATGCTTCGTCGTCGTCTTTGAGCTGCGACCATCAAAGCCCCATACTCAATGAACGTGTCCGGATCGACTAGCTGAGCAACGTTTTCTCTAGCTGTGCGGTGCCCTCGATCATGGCGCTTTTCTACGGCCGCAGGCTTCGATTCGTCAAGACCTATCTGGTGACGGTCGAAGACTTCTTGAAGGTCAGGGCGAACATAATCAAGGTCTATAGAAGCGTCAATTTCTTGGTCTTTTAAGTCAACATCGGCTTCTTCTATAAACAAAAGTGGGTGTGACTCATAAACGGTATCGCCTGGTTTAACTCCAACTAGTCGAACGATGCCACTGAGTGTTGACGCGATAACGTGCTCCATTTTCATAGCTTCCATAACCAGAATCGCGTTCCCTTCAGCTACAAGATCGCCCTCCTGAACTGAAAGCGAAACAATTGTTCCTTGAAGGGGTGCTTCGACTGCTTGGCTACCCGAAGGACCGTGTGCGCTAGCAGCTGATCTCTCCGCTGGCTGCGAAGGAGTTGAGGTGACCGATGAAGTAGCACTATCAAGATCACCATGTTCAAGCACTGCAAGTGGGTCTCGGCTGACTTGCACTCCTGCTAACGGTGACGCAGAAATAGGTAGTTGGTGCTGTTCATTCTCTTTAGCTGCTTCAGCAAGATCTGCACCATTTTGGCTAATGAAATTAGTAGTTAGGTCATTCTCTTGAACTTCTGTGCGGTCTAGTAACGCCTTCAAGTAGCTGATGTTCGTTTCGACTCCTTGAATATGGAATTCTTCCAATGCACGACGGGTTCTTCGAACAGCGTCTGCATAAGAGGAGGTTGATGAGTAACCGATTACTTTCGCTAGAAGAGAATCATAGTTAGGGCTGGTCGAGTATCCGGTGTATCCATATGTGTCAACGCGAACTCCCGGGCCAGTAGGCGGGTCGAACTTGGTAAGGGTCCCACCGGTAGGACGCGCGCTGCCTTCAGTAGTCATTGTTTCGGTATTGACTCGGCACTGGATCGCGTGACCACGCGGCGCAGGAATTTGTGCTTGTGTCAATCCCAGGTCCGAAAGGGATTCTCCCCCAATGATTCGAATTTGACTTTGAACTAGGTCCACTCCGGTCACGGCTTCCGTTACGGTGTGTTCGACCTGCAGGCGCGCATTGGTTTCAATGAAAGCGACATTGCTAGGATCGTTTGCGTCGACGAGAAACTCCCAGGTTCCCAGACCTCTATAGCCAGTGTGTTGGGCCATCTTGACAGCGGCATTAGCTAAGAGGGTGCGCGTGTCATCAGGAAGAGTGGGAGACGGTGCTATCTCAATAATTTTTTGATTCTGCCGCTGAATAGTGCATTCTCTCTCCCCTAAATGGCTGACCTGATCACCATCGCCAATGATCTGAATTTCAATGTGTCGCGCCGCTTCGACAAGTTTTTCTACGTAAACGTCTCCGTTGCCGAAAGCAGCTTTTGCTTCGCTTTGACAACGTTCATATGCAGCTGCCAGATCATCTCCGACTCGGACTGGACGCATACCCCGGCCTCCGCCACCGGCAATAGCTTTGATCATGACTGCCCCATGCTCATCGGCGAATGCTTGAACATTGTCAAGTGTCGTTGGGCCAGACGTGGCTGGGGCTAAAGGCACGTTGAGTTCGGTCGCCAAGGAACGAGCGGCAGTCTTATTTCCGAAAAGAGCTAGGTGCTGAGATGAAGGCCCAATGAATTTCAGGCCGTTTACCTCTGTAGCTGCTGCGAAATCAGCGTTTTCAGCTAGAAAACCATAACCAGGATGAATTGCATCGCAGCCTTCTGACAAAGCACTTTCGATAATTTGGTTTATATCTAAATAAGCAGATGCTCCAGTTCCTTCTAGAGGAACCGCAGCGTCTGCCATCGCTACGTGGAGTGATTTGGCATCGTCTTGGCTATAAACAGCGACGGAGTTGATCCCTAAATCGCGTGCAGCCCGGATAATGCGGACGGCTATTTCTCCTCGGTTAGCAATTAGTAACTTCTGAACGCTCATGAGATCTCCTTAACAAACGCGGCGAACAAAGTTTTAGTGCATAGCGCAACAGAATGCGCTTCTAACTGCGAGGTAATGGATCCAAAATAACGACAACCTGACGAATATGGCTTAGCTCAACGCCTTGATCGTCAGTAAAAACAGCGTCCGTCGTGGACCAATGTTTCCCTTTCCTCAACTCGACGCCTCTCCATCGTCCTGCAACTGTTACTGAACCGCCAGCCCTGTGCGCCGACAAATGCTGAATCTTTCCAGAAGCATGAATGCCAGCAGGAAACCTGTAGCTGTGGCGGATTAGGGGCGTCATCTGCCCTGGTGCCCATGAAGGATGGACAAGAGGAGCGACGGACGGGTCATCTGACTGCCATCGAAAGTCATCATCAACAATTCTGGAAGTCATCCATTCGTTGTGTTCCTCAAGCCCAATGGGTACCGACATCGCTGGATAGTCGGTATCGGTTGGGATCTGGTCGGGGCCGGTGAACGTTGGTTTGGTTGCAGGAGCAACTGGGTTCCGAGAAGTCGGCAAAACAAAGTCTGACTTCCAGGGGCCATCACCTAGACCGATAGTCCCTTCAATAGTGATTCGGTTGTCACTAACGGCCCGTTGCGTGATAATTCCTACGCCTGAGTCTGAGGGGTCAGGAATGACTTCGGTGTGAAGCTCATCACCAGTAAATACTGGTCGGGGGAATTTGATGTCCGCCCAACCATGTGAAAGCCAAGAATCGCCTGCTGCATCTAGAATCGCAGGAACCATCCAGCCGTAAGTATGAATACCTGCAACAATCGGTCCGGCATAACCATAACCGCCAGCTTTCTCATCATGAATCGGGTTCGCGTTAACTACTTCAGGTGGGTCAGGAAGAGCAACTTTTGAGCATTCAGACCGAATAATTTTTGACATTTAACTGTTCCTTAAGGTTCGGCTAAACAATGAAGAAAGTAACTCCCAGTGTCTTTCAGCAGCCGATTTATTGAACACTGGTCTCTGCGGGAAGACGAAACCGTGGTCAACGTCTATGACCCACTCAGAAGTGTGTTGTACACCGGCTGTATCTAACGCATCCACGAGTCGATCAAAGTGCGGTTTGTCGACGTAATGATCTCTCTCAGCAGCCATAACCAACACTTCAGCAGAGATTTCAGAAGCCCGAGAATGAGGCGAGTCTTCGCCATCAACTGCTAGGCGAACCCCATGAATAGTCGCTGCCGCCTTTATCGCATTTGGGAACTCTGCGGCAACCCACAAAGCAAAAGGCCCACTCATGCAGTACCCAGTTACACCCACGGCTGAGGCGTCTGCAGCCTCGGTCGCTTCCGCGTATCTAATTAGGTCCCCGACATCTTCGGCGACCATTCTGTTAGTCAGATTCCCCATAAGCTCGTACATGTATTGAGCGCTAGCTGGGTCTTCACGATGGACAGTAAAAGACGCTGTGTCGCGGTAATACAAGTTTGGGAGCATCACATAATATCCGTTAGCGCTAATACGCCGAGCCATATCATGAAGCTCTTCTCGTTTACCAGGAGCATCCATCAAAAATAGAACCACAGGGAATGGACCACCTGTCTCAGGGTGCGTAACGAACGTAGACATTGTTCCGCTGCCAGTAGCGAGGTCCAAATTTTGTTCAATCATTGCTCGTCCTTAAGGTCTTGGCCCATGGAACGCGCTGCGTAGAGCGTGTCGGCGTATTCCTCCATGCGGACTATTTTGTTATTTTCGCAGGTGTAGACCCAACAATATTGATTGTCGTAGTCGCTTCCGGTTGCTTTAGCTGTGGCAATTAGTCGTTGTTGGACCACGGCCATTTCACCGTCGACAATGATGTTACGAATCTCAAGGTTAAATGGTTTAGATAGGTCAAAGTTGTTTTTAACGGTCCGGCCGCCTAGTTCAGCTGCAACCTCTTCACCAAATACTTGACGATTGTCATCTGACGGAACCGTGGTGACGCTTTGAGGTAACTGCCACACAATGTCTTCTGCTAAGCAGTCCTTGACTGTTTCCAAATCTCCAGTAGTTAAGGCTTTATAATACCGAGCGATCAGTGATCGAGTTTGTTCAGTGTCCATGATGGACAGTTCATCATGTCAGGGCTCTAATCTGTCGAAAAAATGAATAAAAGCCTGAAAGTGGTTAGAAAATTTCGTTGGATTTCTGTCGTTCTTTAATGCGGCTTAAGCACCTCCGATGTCTGTAGGTTGTCATTGTCAATTTTGTTAACAGCTAGGTATGTGAAGACCGGCGTTAACAAAGTTTTAAAATAGGGCGTCGCTGTCTTTGGCGTTACTTTATTTCGGTAATCGAACAAGGCACGGCGCCTGCCTGCACGAAAGGCGAACGATTCATTGCATCAATGCTTGGTTTGGCGCAGAGCGGAGATAGCTAAGTCGGGGTGTGTTAGGAAATAGGTATGCAATCTTTACCTTGGACGCCTCAGTATTTTCTATATGAAGAGATTCGACCAGAAGTGGTGCGAATCACTATTAATAGGCCGGAAGTCCGAAATGCGATAAACACTCCAGCACATAAAGAATGGAGCGACCTTCTTGACTTCGCAGCTAACGATGATGGCATCTCGATAGTCGTTATAACTGGAAGCGGCAGGCAAGCCTTCTGTGCGGGTCGCGATCTAAAATATTTGTCAAAAATTCAAAACTCATCTGATGAAGAAAAAGCTGAAGACGCTGAAACCATGTCTCAGGTGACAAAGCTCATAGAACGATTCGATTACCCGAAACCGTTAGTAGGGCAAGTGAATGGTATCGCGTTAGGGGGCGGATTCGAAGTTGCTATGGCATGTGATTTGGTTGTGGCGGCCGACCACGCGCTATTCGGGCTTCCTGAGCCCCGTCGAGGTATATACGCCGGCGGCGGGGGAGTCCATCGACTTCCACGTCAGGTTCCGTTGAAACTAGCGATGGAGTACCTGCTAACTGGGAATTCGCTTACAGCAAAGCGAGCTTTAGAGATTGGTTTAGTTAATCGGGTCGTGCCTTTCGAACAGTTAGAAAGTAGCGTTAATGAGCTAATCGACGACATTTTATTAGGGGCGCCATTATCAATCCAGGCTACGAAGCAGGCTTCAACCAGAGGTCTTGATCTTCCGCTGAAAGAAGCATTTTATTTTAGCTACCCAGCAGTTCAGAAAATGATGGCAAGTGATGATGCTAAAGAAGGACCGAAAGCTTTCGCGGAAAAGCGAACCCCACTTTGGAAAGGAAGATAAATAGGCTCACAAAACTCGCGGAATAGTTAGTTCTTGCTTACCCGGTGAGATTGGCCCATAACCAAACAAGCTAAGGCGCCCAGAACGATTGCCATCCCCACGAATTGTAAAAAAACAAGGTTCTCACCGAGAAATAGCCACGCAAGTAAACCCGAAGTAACGGGTATTACCAAAGTCAAAGTTGACCCCAACCAAGCAGGAATTCTTCCTAGAGACCAGTTCATCAGCATGTGAGAAGCGAACCCAGGACCAATCGCCAAGACCACAAGCCAGGTCCAGGCGTTAGCAGAAGGCATAACGAACAGCTGCCCAGAAAAAAGGGCGAAAGGTGTGGCGAAAAGAGCACACACGAGAGCGCTTGCGCCTGTGTATTGGGACGAATCTATGTGTTCTGAACTTCGTTTCGAAAAAACAAAGTAACTTGTCCAAGCTATTACCGTAGCGATTGAGAGAAGATCACCTCTCGGGCTCCACTCTGGAAGACCCGATGAACCAAATAGGACTACTGCGACTCCAACGAGAGCGACAACCGCCAAGCCCCAATCACGACGCCTTGGACGTTCTCCGAAGAGCCTGCCAGCGATTAAAAGCATGATTATAGGCTGGCATGACCCAATTACTGTGGCGTTGGCGACGGTAGTCATTCTCAAAGCGGTGAAAAAAAGCATGATGTCAGCGCCGAGCGCAACTCCACCCATCCAAGAAAATTTGAATGAACTTAACCTGAGTGGCGTTCCGCGTGCATAGAGAAAAATTATGACGATTATCGCATAAATCCAAATTCTCCAGAAAGTAACCGAGAGCGGGCCTAGCTCATCTATACCTTTCGCAATGACACCGGATGCAGCCCAGCCGACCATCGCAAGGCCGGCGGCTGGTAATCCACGAGAAAGATCTTGGGGAGGAGCGCTCACTCCTTGTTGGATAGCTGTACTGAAATAGGTTCAGGGTCGATCGAGTATCGAAAATCGCAATGAGATGCACCATTCATAATTGTTTGTGTTCGTTCAAATTTTATATCTGAATTGAACCCTTCGACCATAGTTCCATCGCGATTGCAGGAGAACAAAGCGCCAAGCTCAGGAATGCCCAGTTCCGTGTACATCTCGGCGTAATGGCAGCGAACAACGTTGAACGCAAAAACATTTTCAGTTTCTTCAATTACGTCTATTTCGAGTGCTCCACCCTTTGTCCAGTTTTCTAGAGAATCAGCAAAGGCTCCAATATCGTTTGCCCCAAGAGCCTTAGCGAGTTCAGATCCTTGCGATTTGGCAACTGAAACAACTACTTCCCGTGCTATTGCTTGGACCTTCTCTTCGCCGAATTCCTCGCCGAGACGATCTATCAAAGGCGCAACGATCCTTGCTTCTATCTCTCGTCGTTTGAGTACGCCAATGTCGTTCAGAGTGTCTGGCGGGCTTGTTGGCTGATTGTCGTTCACGACTCTAGGCTGCCATTTAAACAGCGCCGTAGGAAGTCAAATCTAAAAAACTTTCAAAACGTAATCTTTACGTCTGGGTGATCCTGGAAATTTATGAGAGCATCTGGCTGATCGATTGCTTCTAAGTTGTGCACTGGCCTCCCGTGAACTGTTTCTCTTATAGCTAACTCAACTAGTTTCCCACTGCGTGTCCTAGGGATTAGCGGCACCTGCGCTATGACCGATGGAACATGCCTAGGGGATGCACCAATTCGTATCTGCTGCTTGATTCGTTGTCGTAACTCATCGTCAAGAACAAGATCAGGTCGGAGTCGTACGAACAGGACCACTCGAGTATCAGCTCCAATGTTTTGGCCAATGACGACGCTTTCTAAAACCTCATCCACTACGTCTACCTGTCTATAAATCTCTGCAGTTCCGATGCGAATACCACCGGGGTTTAAAGTTGCGTCTGAGCGCCCAGAAATAATCATGCCACCAGATTTGGTCCATTCTGCGAAATCGCCATGATGCCAAACGTCTGGAAAACGCTCGAAATATGCGGACCGGTATAAACGATCTTCCGGATCCTGCCAAAATTGAAGGGGCATAGACGGGAAAGGGTTCGCACAAACTAGCTCTCCTCGACTCCCTGACGTAGCAGAAGTTCCATCATCGTTAAAAACCTGCATATCTAGACCTAACGAAGAACTTTGTATCTCGCCGGAGTAAACCGCTTGTAGCGGGTTACCTGTTACGAAACACCCACAAATATCAGTGCCACCAGAAAATGAAGCCAAGTGCACATCTTTTTTGATGTTCTCATAAACATATTCAAAACCTTCCGGAGCGAGGGGTGAACCTGTGGAGGCGAGTACTTTAATGCTCTCAAAATTATGCGTGTGTATTGGTGTTAGCCCTTCCTTCATAACAGCCTCGATGTATTTGGCGCTCACTCCGAAGAGATTGGGCTGTGTCTCTTGACCAATATCGAAAAGTCGTTCCGGTGTCGGATGGAAAGGCGAGCCATCATAAAGAATTAAAGAGACACCGCACGAAAGCCCCGCTATCAGCCAGTTCCACATCATCCAACCAGTCGTAGTGAAATAAAACATTCGGTCACCGAATGACAGGTCACAATGAAGTAAGAGCTCCGACCAATGCTTTAAAAGAATGCCGCCTGAGCGGTGAACGATGCACTTAGGCTTTCCGGTGGTGCCTGATGAGTAGAGAATATAAATCGGGTGATTAAACGGCAATCGAGTAAATTCTGGTTCCTGATTAGAGTTATCGACCCAATCACACCATGGAGTTATTTCGGAACTTAAACTGGCACTTTCCGTTTCCGGATCATAAGGTGCAACGATGACCTTCTCGATAGAAGGGATACTTTCCGCAACAGCTAAAATCTTGTCTGTAATATCGTGTTTGACACCGGCATAAAAGTAAACGTCAGTAACGATAAGAACTTTCGGTTCAATTTGGCTAAAACGATCAATTATACCGTTAGCGCCGAAATCGGGGCTAGTTGAGGA
>PCCJ01000065.1 GCA_002731665.1 Actinomycetota bacterium
GCAGTTCGCGACGAAGAGGTACAGCCATCAATCCCTTACCTTTTGGTCATCGACGCCATCTCCATTTACATCTTGAGCATTGTTCGCTCGAGGAATCTGAATTCCCCATGGACATCCTTCTGGCACGAAACTCGTGAAGGCAGGATTACCACGCAAAGCTTCGGGGATTTCAGGGCATGCAGGAGAAGCAGGCACAAAGGCTATTTGAGGCTCCGACCATCTTTGTTCGTAGGCTCTCAATGCTTCAAATATCTGTCTTGCCACCGGCGCTGCTGCCTCACCGCCATAACCTGCTTCTTCCATAACCACGGCAACCGCATATCGAGGATCGTGGCGTGGCGCCCAGGCAACAAATATTGCTGAGTCCTCTTTTTTTCTATCCAGGACAGCATTCTTTCCATCCGCTTGGGCAGTTCCTGTCTTTCCCGCCACCGAATAGCTACCGGCATCATATCCTTCGAAAGCTCTCCACGCCGTACCGCGACGCTGTCTGCTAGTCACTCCGCCGAGGCCCTCGTTAACAACCAGCGAACCTTCAGGAAAGTCAATTATGCGCTGGATCTTAGGTTCGAATTCAATAACACTTTCACCAAAATTTTCGCTGTTTCTCGAAATAATTCGTTCGACAATATTTGGACTGAAAAGTGTACCGCCATTAGCGAATGCCGCATAAGCGTTTACTAACTGGATCGGAGTAGCAGATACGAATCCTTGGCCGATACCAGTGTTTATATTATCCCCGGGAAGCCAATCCGATGTTGCCTTGTACGGATTGTATGCCTCAGGGTTCAGTTCGAACAATGTTTTTTTAGTGTCACCATCGGGAATTCGGCCCGCTTTTTCATAGGGAAGCTGGACACCGGTCTGACCTCCAAATCCTAATTGGTCAGCCATATCTTGAATAGCCCATTCTTCTTCACCTTTAATCCAATAAAGATCATGAGCTACTTGGTAAAAATATGCATCACTTGACCTAGTTAACGCCGTCGACAAATCCAAGGTTCCAAGAGGTGCTTTATCGGCGTTAAAAAATGTACACCTACCGGTACAGCCATACTCATCTGGGATTTTGAAGTACCCAACGTCGTAGTAGGTATTTCGAGGAGATATTAACCGTGCTTCTAATCCTGCTAATGCTGTAACTAGCTTGAAAGTAGATCCTGGGGCGTACAGGCCCTGTATAGCGCGATTGTTGAGTGCTCCCGGTGCATATGGATTCTCAAATACAGACTTGTACTCTTCGAAAGTCAGACCTTCTACTAGCCAATTCGGGTTATAAGTCGGATATGAAGCCATCGCTAAAACGTCCCCATTTCTTAGATCAAGGACTACCGCAGCACCTCCAACAGCCGGATAAAAGAATCCAGAATCATCACTTACTGTTTCCCGAGCCGCCAGCAAACCTTGAGCCAAAAACGACTCAGTAGCAGCCTGTAGGTCCGCATCGATAGACAGGATAATGTCGTTTCCGGGCTTAGCCTGTTGATCCCCGATAATACGGTGAACTCTGCCAGCATTATCCACCTCAAGTTTTGTTATGCCTGGAGAACCATGCAGTTGGGATTCGAAAAGGGCTTCGATACCAGCTTTGCCTACTCTTTCAGATGGTAGGTAGCCATCAGCAAGAAGTCCCGGTGCTTGTTGCTCAGACATTGCTCCTACATAACCGATGATATGAGCAGCTACTTCTTCGCGTGGGTAGGTCCTGGTCATCTCCCACTTTGCTTCGACTCCAGGGAGAGACCTCTCGCTGATGCGAAGCAGTCCTTCTTCGTTTAGACCAGTCGCAACAACTTTTGCGGCTAAACGATGCGTCTGCAAGTCATTAAGTCGACTATTAAGCACATCTTCAGCTATCCCAAGGATTGAGGAAAGTTCACTGATTATCAACTCCAACTGGCCAGGTGAATATCTGGACTTGTTAACAGTGACTATGCCTGTCCGAAGATTATCTGCGAGAACTACACCATGCCTGTCGAAGATCCTGCCACGATTAGGAGCTGACACTACCATCTCGATTTGATTAGATTCAGCTTTTTTTTCGAGATCTTCGGTATTTAAGACTTGCAGGTACCAAAGTCGAGTAAATAACGCGGCGAAGAGTCCTACGATTAGAATTCCCAAAAAGGATAAACGTCTATCGAGTTTGGGAATCATACTTTACTCGGATAGCCGACCGGCTCAATAAATAGTGTCCACTTTACGATTCGCTCTAAGAATAAGTTGACGAAAAAGGCCGCCATCCCTGTTATCAGCACTATGAGCTCGACCCGGTTTTCAGCGTCGTAGCTGTAACCGATGAGCCATGCCATAAGGGCGTAGAGCGCTACGCCAGATGACGCCGTTAAACCCACCGCTAAAGAACGTAGGACTCTGTTTGTTTCAACGAGTTGAGGCGCAAGCGCTCCGGCTCCCCAACCGACAAGCACGAGCACGAGAGTATTCATACCGAAAGGTGAATTTACGACGAGATCTGCTAATAATCCACAGCTAAAACCAATCCCCACTGCCCTATCGATACCAGCTAATATCCCCGAGATAACGGTCAAGATCAAAAATAGATCGATGACAAATCCAGCTATTGTTAAATGCGGCATTGCCGAAATTTGCGTCAAGCAGATTAACCCGACAACTATGGTTACTCTCAGTGTTGCACCCAGGGAAACCATCATGAGTCATTTCCGTTTTGCTCAGCGCCTATCCCGCTTTCGCTCGAAGGCTCCGGGAAATCACGATCTACAAGCACCGGCCCCGATGCATCAGCTTCAAACAAGATCACTGAAACCCAGCGAATTCGGTCTAGGTCAGCGGAGGGATAAACAGTTATACGCTGCGTATCTTGAACGGCATTAGGAGTAACATCAACAACAGTTCCGATTAAAAGCCCTTCAGGGAAAGTGCTCCCCTGAAAGCCACTAGTCACAACAGTTTCACCGGGTATCACAACAGTTTCGAGCTCTATAAAATTTACAATCAGGTTCTTTCCTGCCCCTTTTCCTGAGGCGACACCATCATCGCCCGAACGGACTAACCGAGCACCAGCGTCGAAATTAGGGTCTGTGAGGAGCTCAACTCGCGCTCGAGTGACACTCACCTGGCTAACGCGACCAATCAGACCTGCGCCAGTTTCTACTGGCATCCCTACTTTAATTCCATCACGCGAACCTTTATCGAGCTCAATCGTTCGTTCGAAATTAGAAATCTGAGCATCAATTACGCGCGCTGTTCGGCGCGGAATATTACTCAGCGTGTCTCGCGCCCCCAAAAGTGATAGTAAAGCCTCTCGGTCTCTTTCGATTTCTCCAATCTGGAGAGTAGAGCTTTTGATCTCTGCTAGTTTGGCTTCGAGAACGGCATTCCTATTTTCTAAATCTTCATACGAAGTAATACCCTGCCAAGCATTACCAATCGGAACAAACACCCTTGCTGAAGCCGAACGAATGGGACCTATTGCGTCGAGCGCAAAACTGCGTATTTTTGTTAATGATCCTTCGTCACTTCGAGCATCGAGTGTGATTAGCACTAACGCTGTAAAAATAAATAAGAAAATTCTTAACCGAGATCGGGGCCTTCGTCGCTCTTTGCTATGCCTCGACATCAGATGGCCTTAATCCTTATCGAAGCTCACCCGAAGAGAATAGGACGCCGCGAAGGACCTCAAATTCTTCAAGTGATTGACCTGAACCCCTTGCAACCGCATGCAAAGGATCCTTAGCTATTCGAATCGGCATTCCAGTCTCATTGGCCAGCCTTTGGTGTAAGCCCTGCAACAAAGCCCCACCTCCTGCTAAGACTATTCCTTGATCCATGATGTCCGCAGCTAACTCTGGTGGGGTCTGGTCGAGAGTCATTTTTACAGCGTTGAAGATTGCCGTTAGCGGTTCTTCAATAGCTTCTCTGATTTCTATGCTACTTACCGTTACCGTTTTAGGCAGACCTGAAACTAGATCACGACCGCTAATCTCAGCATACATTTCCTCATCCAACGGCCATGCCGAGCCCAACGTCATTTTTACTTCCTCAGCAGTTCTTTCACCGAGCGCTAGGTTGTATGTCTTCTTTACATACTGCAGTATGGCAGCATCTAGCACGTCGCCTCCTACCCGAGCTGACTGAGCAGAAACAATCCCGCCCAAAGAGATGACTGCAACTTCGGTCGTTCCGCCACCGATATCTACAATCATGCTCCCCGAAGGTGACTGCACTGGCAACCCAGCGCCGATAGCTGCTGCCATTGGTTCTTCAATGATGAAGGCCGGCTTTTTAGCTCCTGCATATTCGGCAGCTTCTTGCACCGCTCGCTGTTCCACTCCTGTGATTCCAGAAGGCACACAAATAACCATTCGTGGTTTAGACCAACGACTACTATTCACTTTGTCAATAAAGTATCGGAGCATTTTTTCACAGATATCAAAATCTGCGATTACTCCATCTTTAAGTGGCCTAATAGCCTGGATATGTCCCGGTGTTCTACCAAGCATACGCTTAGCTTCATAACCGACTGCTAAAGGAATCCCCGTGTTCATGTCAACTGCAACCACTGATGGCTCATCAAGAACTATCCCTTGACCTCGCATATAAATCAGCGTGTTCGCAGTCCCTAAATCAACCGCCATTTCTCGATTAGAAAAGAAATTCGGTTTGAGCCCGTTAAGGGCACGTCCCAAAATATTCCCTCTTCGTGACGCATTCGGACGCGAGTAATTCATGTTGCTCGATTGGGTAGAATTCAACGCGTCACGATCCATTTTCGTCCGCTCAATTAGCTTGGAAAAATATTCCAATTTCACGCGCAGCCGACTCAACAGAGTCTGAGCCGTGAACAAGATTTTCTGTTACGAGCAAGCCGAAGTCGCCACGGATAGTACCCGGTGCAGCTGTTGCAGGGTTTGTGCTTCCCATAAGGTTTCTGACAACAGCAAATATGTCATCGCCGGCATCATCGCTTCCTTCTACTTGAAGAAGCATTGCTGGGGAGCGAGTTATGAAGTTGAGCAGATCTTCAAAAAATGGTTTCCCATCATGTTCCATGTAGTGCAGCGCAGCAGTCTCTCGGTCGATTAATCGAAGCTCAGCTCGTTTAATACTTAATCCCTTACGCTCGATCCTGGAAATTATTTCGCCAACAAGCCCTCTCTCGACTGCATCGGGTTTGCAAATAACAAATGTGTGGGCCAAAACAACTCCTAGAGATTCGATCGTGTACTTACTCAGACTACCGTGATCACGATTGGAGGTGTAATCGGGCTTCAGACGCCACGTATAAAGAACCGGTAACTATTATGCTCCCTTGTGGCCCAGCAATTTCTCGAGCTAAATCGACCGCTTCAGCTACATCTGCTCGAAAGTCTACTGATTTATGTCCCAATTTCTGAGCACTCGCGGCTACCTCACTCGCTTCTAACGCCCGTGGCCATTTCGCCTGCGTGGCTATTATTGACTTGAACTCTTTGAAGTTCACGGCTTGCATGAAGTCAATAGGGTTATGTGGCCGGTTAGTTCCCATCACCAGCACAGGAGCTTCTTCAGCTCCGAAGTCGGAAAAAAGTGTTTCACTAAGGGCCATTGCCCCATCTACATTGTGTGCTCCATCTACGATTGTCAGCGGAGTTCGGCTAAGTATCTCAAATCGTGCAGGAAGCTGAACCGATGCAAATGCGTCGTAGACTATGTTGGCGTCAAGCGCTCTAGCAAAAAAAGCTTCCGTGGCTGCTATCGCAAGAAGAGCATTATTTGATTGATGTCTCCCGTTTACGGGTACGAAAATCTCTTCGTAGCTGCCATATGGAGTACTGACATCTAACAGCCTCCCTCCTACTGCGAGCCGGTCATTGGTGACTGCGAAGTCAGTGTCCTGCACCCAGATCTCTCTGCAGGGCACGCTTTTGACTATTTGAAGTAGGTCCTCTTCGACGCTTCCACATATGACATGTGAAGTTGGTTCAATAATTCCAGATTTTTCCCTAGCTAAATCAGCCATCGTGGGCCCGATTATTTCCAGATGATCGGATCCCATATTGGTAATCACAGCTACTTCTGCACGAACTACGTTCGTAGCGTCCCAACGACCACCCATTCCAACTTCCATAACGTTTGCATCTACCGCGTTCATAGCGAACCAGTTGTATGCAGCGGCGCAAATAACCTCAAAATAGTTAGGAAGACTTCCTGATTGCTTCAAGACCCATGGTTCGATTACTGCTATCTCTTTAATAGCTTCACAAAATTCTTGATCACTAAGTGGCTGGTTAGCTACTGCTATCCGGTCATTCAAGCTGGTGATGTGCGGCGAAGTGTAACTACCTACTTTTAGGCCAACTGCCGTTAACATCTCGACAATCATTCTTGTGGTACTGCCTTTGCCGTTAGTCCCGGTTATATGGATAGCCGGTACAGCAATTTCTGGATGGCCGAGTAGTTCCATGACCACACGCATCCGGTCAAGGCTAGGCGGCAACGTTTCCGGCTTGCCAAGCACACTTTCGAGGTTGTAGTGCTGCTCAAGCCAATCAAGAGCTTGCTGGTATGAATCTATCGTCGCAAGGTTTATTGGATCCATTGAGGTAGAAGCTTTTCTATGAGCACGTTAGGAAGCTTTCCGTTCGTCATTGCGCTCAACTAAAATCGGGCTCGCCGTCTTAAGCACTGCATCTGCCTCGACGATGCATCGGACCACGTTCTCCCGGCTAGGCACTTCGTACATTGCTCCAAGAAGAACATCTTCAATTATTGCTCGTAATCCTCGAGCGCCAGTTTTACGGAGCAGGGCTTGATCAACTACTGCGGCTATTGCTTCGTCAGTAAATTCAAGCTCCACACCATCAAGCTCAAACATACGGTCGAATTGGCGCAAGAGCGCGTTTTTGGGTTCGGTTAGAATCCGTTGGAGAGCATCAGGCCCGAGTTGGTCGACAACTCCAACCACTGGTAGGCGACCAATAAACTCTGGGATCAAGCCAAATTTTTGCAAGTCTTCCGGCAGCACCTCAGGTAAAAGATTCGTATTGGCTCTCTCAGCAGTTGGCTTTATGTCTGCTCCAAAGCCTACGGCTCGTTGACCAAGTCTGTCAGCGATAATTTTTTCAAGGCCATCGAAAGCACCTCCGCATATAAAAAGAATATTGCTTGTATCTATCTGCAAAAAGTCTTGATGTGGATGCTTGCGTCCACCTTGTGGCGGAACGGCTGCTTCTGTGCCTTCCAAAATTTTGAGAAGGGCCTGTTGGACTCCTTCCCCTGAAACATCTCTTGTGATCGAAGGGTTCTCAGATTTACGGGTAATTTTGTCGATCTCATCGATGTAAATGATGCCAGTCTCTGCACGCTTAACGTCATAGTCAGCAGCTTGGATTAACTTCAAAAGTATGTTCTCAACATCTTCGCCCACGTAACCTGCTTCGGTCAGAGCCGTGGCGTCAGCCATAGCGAAGGGCACGTTCAACATTCGTGCCAGTGTTTGAGCCATCATTGTTTTCCCGCAACCTGTTGGACCTATAAGCATGATGTTGGACTTCGCCAACTCCACGTCATCCGGGCCCAGGCTTTGAGCAAATTGAACTCTCTTATAGTGGTTGTATACAGCAACAGAGAGGATTTTTTTTGTGCGATCTTGATCTATTACATATTCATTGAGAAATGAAAAAATTTCTTGAGGCTTAGGCACTTCATCAAAAATGACTTCAGAGGTCTCCGACAATTCCTCTTCAATAATTTCGTTGCAAAGGTCTATACATTCATCACAGATATATACACCTGGTCCGGCTATAAGTTTTTTGACCTGCTTCTGCGACTTTCCGCAGAAGGAGCACTTTAGTAGCTCGCTACCTTCTCCGAACTTTGCCACGTCTCAACTCCAATTCAGACAACCTTTGGGTTGTTATTAACTAACGGCTAAGGATGGCACAGCATGGCTCGCTTTGACGTTTGTCGCCCTAATTGTTGAAATTTTATTTATTAGATTTGAATTATTTCAGGCAGCTCGGATCGGACCATCTTCAACCAATTCACGGTTACTGATTACTTCATCAATAATTCCATACTCTTTGGCCGCCTCTGCATCTAAAATAAAGTCACGGTCCGTGTCGTTGTGGATCCGCTCTAGGTCTTGGCCCGTGTGACGTGCAAGAATTTGGTCTAGAAGGCCACGCATTCGCTCTATTTCTTGCGAAGCTAACTCGATGTCGGTTGCTTGACCCATTGCCTGACCAAATGGCTGATGCAATAATACTCTTGCATGCGGCAACGCCATTCTCTTACCCGGGCTTCCAGCAGCTAAAAGAACAGCCGCAGCCGAAGCTGCTTGACCTAGGCAGATCGTGGTTATGTCGTTTTTAATGTATTGACTAGTGTCATAAATTGCGAAAAGGGCGTTTATGTCCCCTCCTGGCGAATTTATGTACATGTTGATATCTCGATCAGGGTTCTCTGACTCGAGATGAATCAATTGAGCACACACCAAGTTGGCAATCGTGTCATCAATCGGAGTACCAAGGAATATAATATTCTCTTTGAGCAAACGTGAGTAGAGATCGTACGCACGTTCACCACGGTTCGTTTGCTCTACTACCGTTGGAACTAGGTAATTCTGTGCCTGAAGGTTCACTCTGCGTCCTCCTCGGACTCGTTGTCAGCGTCTAACTTCTGCTCTTCGTCAGCTTCATCTTTATCCATGTCGGGTAATTGAAGCTCTAAATCTTCTCTATCAACAGCAATGCCATCTTCATCAATCAGTTTTACTTCGGCCACTAGCTTTTCCAAAGCTTTACGTTTAACTAATTCAGCCTTTACAGGGCCTAACCCATCGCCACGATCAGTTATCTGGTGGCGAAGTTCTTCAACGGTAACTTCGAATTGAGTTGCCATTCGTTCAAGTTCTTCATTGAGGTCTTCTTCAGAAGCTTCGATAGCTTCTTTTAAAACAATAGCTCGCAATGCAAGATCTACTTTTGCGGAGCGTTCCGCAGCTTCACGAAGCTCTACTGTAAAAGATTCTGGGTCCTGACCTGTCATCTGAAGCCATGACTCGATACTCATTCCTTGGCCCTGGAGACGCATCGCTAGTTGCTGAATTTGATCCGACATTTCACCGTTGACCATCGAATCAGGGATTGTTTGGGTTACTAGTTCAGCTAATGCTTGAGCTGTGTTCTCTCTGAGCGCAGAATTTGATTGAAACGACTTCATCATTTGTGTTCTTGTTTTTATTTGCTCTCTGAGCTCCTCAACTGTTTCACTTTCAGTATTTTCATCAACCCATTCGTCAGTTAGTTCGGGAAGTACTTTTTCTTTCACAGCGTGCACTGTTATCTCGAAGTCGATACTTACGTTTTCTTGGACCGGGTGAGCAGCGCTGAAAGAAAGTTCGCTTCCGGGTTTAGCATCCTGGAGTTCCACATCAACTTCTTTCGCTATCCCTTCGCTTCCAACCTCATATAAGTAATCTTGAGCGGTTAGGCCTGGGAGAGCTTCTCCGTCAACTGTGCCCGAGATGTCTATTGAGACCTGATCACCCGTTGCGGCTGGTCGATCGACATCAACTAATTCAGCTGATTGTCCTCGTTGCATATCTATCTGTTCTTGAATTTCATCATCGGTAGGGGTCGGGTTTGGGATCGTGACTTCAAGTTTGTCATATCCCTCTATCTCTATAACCGGACGTATCTCGACCGTAGCTTCAAATGACACAGGCCCAGACTCTTCACCACCATTAATCTTGAGTTCGGGAGCTGCGATCACGTCAATACTTTCCGTTCGTACCGCATCCGCATAATAATTAGGTATTGCGTCCTCTAGTGCTTGAGCTCGAGCATATCCGTTCCCAATTCTTGATTCGAGAACTGCGCGGGGAACTTTTCCTTGCCGGAATCCTGGAACGCGAATCTCTTTCGCAATTTTCTTAAAAGCATCATCTATGGCAGATTCAAATGTTTCTTCGTCTACCTCAACAGAAAGTTTTATTTTCGGTCCGTAGGTGCGCGTCGGCGCCGTTACTTCGGCCTCGCTGCTAGTTTCTTCGGTTACAGCGGGGGCCTCTTCAAGTTCAGAGGATTCTAGTTCTGTCAAAGTGATCTTCACAAGATCGCGAGTCTAGCCGAATTCGTGGTCACGTCCCTCAGTCAACGGCACAGTCGCACATCTCTTCTTCGCATCAATAACAAAAAAAATACTTAACATCCAAGTAATTAGGTCTTCTGACGTGCAATTCGATTAAGAAATTATTAGTGAACTTCTCTAAGGTTTGTAGCGGCAAGACTAGCAAAAAGCAGTGATTTGCTTTTCGGGGCCTCTCATTTAGACCTTTTTAAGTAGCTCACTTAACAAGGAAGTAAGACCAGAAAGCGCTTTTTTGTTTTGATGGAGAGCGGGCGACGAGAATCGAACTCGCATCATCAGCTTGGAAGGCTGGAATTCTAGCCATTGAACTACGCCCGCGTATTATTTAAACCTTACCAAAAAGAGAGCCCCAAAAGCGATCACTCTGACCTAGCTAGCTTCGATTTAATCCGCCTAGGTGTCCGTGATCGATGACACGGCGCATAAACTCAGGCTCATACGCTGATTCCGGGTCTTCTCGAACTAGTTGATCAATAATTTCTGCGTCTTGGCCCACAAGGATTCGCCACTCACCACTACGCACACCTTCAATGATTATTGTTGCAGCTTCTGCAGCGGTAGTCGGTGCATCATCTCGGAACCTAATACCACTGCTAGTAACTCGAGATTCGATATCTTCATCCGACAGTGAACTAGTTTCAGCCCCTCTTGCCCCAAGTATTTTTCTGACGCCCTCGATATCAGGCCCTCCGTGCATTTCTGTAGTGTTCAGCGCTATTGAAGTTCCAATGTGCCCGGGCATAACGACGTGCGCCAGGACGTGGGGAGCGTGGAGCCTAAGGTCGATATTGAGAGCTTCTGTGAATCCTTTAACAGCGAATTTCGCAGCGCAATAAGCGGTATGAGGCATTTTTGAGCCAACTGTTGCCCAGAATCCATTGATGCTACTTGTATTTACGATCGCTCCGCTGGCGCTCTTTTTTAGCATTGGAAGAAATGCCCGAGTACCAAAGTAGACGCCATACCAACAGATATCGAAGGTTCGTTCCCATTCCATTCTGTTCTCGTCGGTGACAATGCTTCCACCGCCACCGACGCCTGCGTTATTGAATAGCAAATTCACGTTGTCTGTTTGATGCTGATCAGCTACTTCATCTCGAAAACCCAACATGTCGGCTTCATCGGAAACATCACAAATATGTGTGGAGATTCGGGTATCCGAAGAAGCTTGCTCTTTTGCTAGCTTCTTAGTCTCAGCCATGTTTTCAAGGTTCACGTCGCACATCGCGACGTGGCACCCTTCTTGAGCCAATTGCAAGACTAGTTCTCGCCCCATTCCGGTACCGCCACCAGTGACCACAGCTATTTTATTTTTGTAAGATTCCATTTTGACGTCCAGAACTTTAATGATTTTGATTAAGCACACTTGCAAACCACAGAGTAATTGGTTTCTAGTGGCTGGCGCTGTTCTATGAGATTTCGAATTAACAGCGCCCATAGCAAGCGCTTGACCGACGTCAATCAGAGAACTGCAGAGTAATCCAAATTTGGTTATACAATTCAGGTTTTTAACTTTTCGGATTTCACTGTCAGGTGCTTACCGAAAGACGCCGAACGTTGTTAGCGAGTTGAGTCAAGCAAAGCTTGTATCAAATCGTTGGCTCATGTTCTGAATTCTTCTAGAACCGATTCGCATTCATCTAGAAACTTGAGGGATTGGTCAGCGTCTTCGCGACGCATCGAGGGAGGTGTTAGGACAAGTCGATGTACCCCTAGTTTTTCGAGTTGTTCTAAACGCTCTTTTTTAGGTCTCGTCCAGGTGAAGAGAGATATTGGCACCGACTCTGGATCGCGACCTACTGCTTCTAGCTCGCGATGAAACAGCGCTATTCCTCCTTCGACAGACTGTTCGCCGCTTACCCCTACTAGGGAAATATCAATCGGGCACCATTCGTCGGCATATTCGGCAGAATGTTTGATTCCTATCGGACCCGCTTGTCCCATCGCAATCGGCACGAGCCCATTATGAGGTTTAGGGTAAATGTATGACGGCTGGAAGTTGTCGTAGTCACTTGAGTAGCTTGCTTCATCTTGGGTCCAAGCTGTTCTGAGAGCGCCGACTCGGTCTCTTGTTGCAGAGAATCTTTTTTTGAATGGTACATCCGGCCTGGAATTGGCTAGTTCTTCGGCATTCCAACCAACACCAATCCCTAGTATCACTCGACCGCCGGAAAGCGCATCAAGAGTAGCAACTGTGTTTGCCAAATCTAATACTTCATGCTCAAGAACCAGGCATATACCTGTTGCAAGTTTTATAGTTGTCGTAGCTTCCGACGCCATCGCCAATGAGACGAACGGGTCCATCATATGAGCGTAGCCGCTAGGTAAATCTTGGCCGCCGGGATATTGAGACTCCCTCATTACGGGGAGATGGCTATGCTCTGGAACCCAAAAACTGTCGTATCCACGATCTTCCAGTTCTTTGGCCATTGTCCCAGGCGATATGCATCCAATGTGATTAAGGCCTAGATATCCGATTTTCATGATTCTGATCCTTTTTGGCTTTTTGGTCCTCGAATAAGTTGACCAGGCCTGTGACCCGTTGATTGACCATCAGCGAAAATAACCTCGCCTTTCTTGATCGTTGCGACATAGCCGGTTGCCCGTTGAACTAGTCGTCTGCCGCCAGCCGGAAGGTCGTAAACCATTTCAGGCGGCCTAAGTGAAAGTTCTTCAAAATCAATCACGTTGACATCCCCCATCATTCCTGCTTCTAAGGTACCTCTATCATTGAGTCCTACTTGTCGCGCAGTGTCTCTGGTTTGTCTTTGCACCACATATTCAAGTGGCAGTTTCTCTCCCCTACGACGATCACGCGCCCAGTGGGTAAGCATGTAGGTTGGGAAACTCGCATCGCAGATTACCCCGCAGTGAGCCCCACCATCGCTTAGCCCTGGGAGGGTTCCCTCCGCCAAGTTCATTTCTCTTAAGACATCATGATTCCCTTCAGAGAAGTTAGCTAGTGGAAACAGCATGAGTTCGCGACCTTCGCGTTCAAGCAGCATGTCGTAAGCCAATTCGACCGGCTCGCGTTGAGACGTTTTTGCCATTTCTAAGATGCTGTCTTCGGGCATAGGCTCATATTCAGGGGGGTCGCCTAGCGGGAACATCTTGTGGAAACTTTGCGCAATCATGCCGGACATTCCTCGCGTTCGGCTCGCATGTTCCTTTATCAGAGTCGCCCTAATTTCTGGCTCTCTCATGCGACTAACTCGAGCATCGAGATCAAGCTGGGCAAGTTCGTTTCTGTACGTAGGACAGGTTATGAACGGGTGCATTGAACTCTGCAATCCGAGCAACAAGGTGATCGGTCGCGCTGCGATTTGTGCGGTTATGTCATAACCTTCTGCTCGAGCATCTCTAATCCGCTTAAGCACCTCCCGCCACTTTTCTGGGGCACGATCATCTTGGGAGACTAAAACAGAGAGCGGGGCTCCTCCCCCATCAATCATGCCTCGGAAAATCTCAAATTCTTTGTCCAAGTCTTGGAAGTCGGACACTATTTCCATATGGCCAGACTCGCGCATTGCCATTGCTTGACTGATTCCCCATAACTCGGTGGGTGCGCTGGTTAACGTAGGAATTTGATTTCCATCTCGATCCCTGTGGTTAATTGTTCGAGAAGTAGTAAATCCGAGAGCACCTGCGTTAAGGGCTTCTTCGGTAAGACGCCGCATTTCTTCAATTTCTGATTCCGTGGCGTCCTCATCATGGTCTCTTCCACGGTCACCCATGACATAAACGCGTAACGCTGAATGTGGCATTTGAGCGCCAATATCGATTGCATGAGGTATGGCCTCAACTGCATCAAGGTATTGAGGGAATGTTTCCCAGTCGAATGAAACACCTTCGGCAAGGGCCGCACCAGGTATGTCTTCGACTCCTTCCATGACGCTAATCAAAAATTCATGTTTATCTGGCTTTACCGGAGCGAAACCGACACCACAATTTCCCATAACGATAGTTGTTACTCCATGCCAAGACGAAGGAGTTACCTCAGGGTCCCATATGACTTGACCATCGTAGTGAGTGTGGATATCAACAAACCCCGGGGTTACGAGCTTTCCCAGGGCATCAATTTCTTTGACCCCGCCTGCCTCAATAGCTCCCACCTTCGTAATCACACCGTTATCGATTGCTAAATCAGCTTTTCTAGCTTTGCTACCCGTTCCGTCTACTACTAACCCATTTCGAATTACCAGCTCATGCATGTGTCGCCCCCTTGAGTCTTGTTGACTCTAGGTTAGGCGATTTCAGTTACTCAACACCGTTTGTTTCGGCGCTAGTAGTCTTCTAGACAGATCTGAATAGGGGAAACCAGATGCCGATAGCACCATCAGAAGAGAAAGTCCTTAGATGGATGGACGAACTTTGCAATTGGGATCGTTGGGGTGACAATGATCTGCTGGGAACCCTCAATCATCTCACGCCAGAGAAACGAGTTTCAGCTGCCGGATTAGTTCGCGAGGGCAAATCCGTTTCATGCAGTTGGGATATTCGGACCGGTCCTCAACCTGGCGCTACTGCGGAATCTCAGCGATACATGCTTTCCACCGGCTTAGGTTTGGATGACGAGGGACGTAAGGGCTTATTTGATGGAGGTCGAGCAGGTGGTGCTCAAGAATTCATCGGGATGGTGTTTCATGGGCTTGATGTGACTCACCTTGACTCTCTAGCCCATCTATTTTGGGACGGAAAAATGTACGGCGGCGCCCCAGCATCTCTAGTTTCAGATCGTCAGGGTGCTCTTCAACACGATGTGTTGTCAGTGTCTGACGGAATCACAACTCGGGGTGTTCTACTCGACATACCGAGGCTGAAAGGCGTTGATGTTCTTGCTCCTGATCAGCACATATATCCTGAAGATCTCGAGGCAGCTGAAGATGCAGCCGGTATCGAAGTCGAAGCCGGAGATGTTCTACTCGTGCGCACCGGGGAAGGAGGCGCACGAATTAAAGAAAAACGTAACTATAACGCTAACAAACCTCGGTCTGGATATCAGGCTGCTTGTTTGCCTTGGCTGCAAGAACGTCGGGTCTCAATGATCGGCTCAGACGTCGCGCAAGATCCGACTCCTTCCGGTTACCGCCAGGTAAGCATGCCAATTCACATGGTGGGGATTGTTGCAATGGGTTTATGGCTCATTGACAACTGCCAACTAGAAGATCTAGCAGCTACATGCGCTGAACTCGGTCGTTGGGAATTTAATTTCGCTCTAGCGCCTATTCGATTTCAAGGTGTTACTGGAAGCCCTGTGAATCCTTTGGCTATTTTTTAATTAGTAATGCTTATCGATACCCCCCTATTAATTACCGGAAGTGGGCCGGCTGCATTAATCATTGCCAAGTTAGCTAGCGGTCGCGGACTCGGTAGCTTGATCGCCGGTCATTCTTCTAGCCAAGACGAAACAGCTGTGCTGCTATCGAACGCAGCAGTGAATATTTTGTCTCCTCATGGCTTATTTGATGTCCTGCGACCGTATTTACTTTCTCAAGATCCGGTTCGCATATCTCGGGCTGCATTTGAGCAAGTGCTGAAACATCATTGTGTTGCCGACATGAACACAACGGTTTATGACAATATTTCTTTTACTCCAATCAGAAATGGTCTTGCAGCACAACATTCTGGAACCATATCCGATGGCACTTCGTCTTGGGATATAAATGCTGACGCGTGGATAGACACCGCCAAAATCTCGACTGATCTTCAAACAGCCATTAGCTCGAGCGACAAAATAGTCACAGACTTACTTACAAAACTGAATTAATTCAAATAGCTTTATGTCGATGACGCAACAACGGCTGCGTAATTCAGGCTTTAGATAACAGCGAAGAACATTATTATGAGAGCTAGCCAGCTAACGAAGAACGCTACGGTTCGAACGTATGCGATTCCAGCAATATGAACAATTGCTTGAACCACTCGCGCCCAGAAAAACAAAGCTGCCCAACCTGCTACCTTTGTTGAAGTTACGTTTGCAATCAGCACTAGGGCTGCGAATGGGGCTAAATTTTCAACAAGGTTTAGGTGTGCCCGGTGCGCCCGTTGCGCCCAAACTGCTGGTTCAGCATCGGTGTTTTTGTACTGCAATACAGTCATCAAACCCTGCCTCATAATACGCTCAAGCACATAGGGAAGCCAAAGAATAAGGCACAATGCACTGGCCCAAGCCAAGTAAGACAACGATGTAGTCATTTCTAGTGACATTTTTCCTCACGCTTCATCAGATGATAATTTTTTTATATCTAACGCTCGACAGTACCGAACCTAATGTCCGAAAGAAAGGAATTTATAGCTAAAACGAACACCCGTCAGCTTCTCACTATCGACACAGGTGCCCTCACTATTTTACCGACGAGTCTTAGGACCTATCGCCACCTGCTCACCATTCGGGATAATTCGGCGATGAAGACCAAGCTAATTAATCTCTCAAACTTCTCAGCAAACTTTACCGATTCAACGCTAACAGATTAAAAATTTTTCAAATCGTATTAACAAATGACAAGTGCATGTTTTTTACCGGAGACTCGAAACCCGCGAAAGCTGCTGCCCTTTCAGGCGAATCATTGTAGACAGCTAATATTTTATCGAAATCATCGGTGTTTCCTGGATAACTTACTGCCCATATGAACTCACTACTTTCTTCATCCGCATAAGCAAATTCGATAGTGAATCCATACTTCTCGCGGACAGCAGCAATTGTCGGAAACCATTCAGCTAGCTCAGTTAGTCGGCCTTTTTCAACTTCGTAGCGCCTGAGCTGCGTCGTTTTTTTGTCCATCTTTTGCGTCTCTTTCTTCGGAAATGAACTTAATCGAAATTGATAGAGCATGACAGACAAAAGAAAGAGGACCTGTTGGAGTAGTCCAAAGATCCTCTTTCCATTACGTCGGGAAGAAAGGATTTGAACCTTCGACCCCCTGCTCCCAAAGCAGGTGCGCTACCAAGCTGCGCCACTTCCCGGATGTGTGACAAGGTTACAGATTTACAGCCGGTTCCCACTCGATAAATTAATAAGCTTCTCTAGTGCTCTACTTTGATTGCCTGCGTCGGGCAGCTTTCTTCAGCCGCACGCACTTCTGATTCCATATCGCTGCTGGGACTTGCGTCTAGCAGTTTGGCAAGACCATCATTCCCAACTTCAAAAACATTTGGGGCAAGCATCTCACATGACCCGCTACCAATACATTTCGGTATTTCTAGTTCTATTCGCATTACAGCCTCCAGATAGATTAATCGGAACTTCTATCGTTGTTACCAGTCTGTCACGATGCTCTGAAACCTCAAAGGACTATGAGCAAATCTGGTCGAGTTAGCGCTTAAACATTCCAACACGCCTTGACCATTAGTCAATTTCTCTCACTTGCTTTGCATTTAGTCAAGCAGCATTACGGTTCCACAGACGGGCATTATGTGCAGAATGCAACATTCGATTCGGTCTCACGCAGGACTTACATTGAAAGTTTTTCTCTTTCGGATCAGTTTAAGTTTGCTTCAGAGTATGCAAACTAGGGCTATATCTTGTCTACTAAGTTGCGCATCAAAGTATTCGTTAAAAGGAGTTCTGTAATGAAAATCGGCATTGCTATGTTTCCAACCGATAAGGCAATCCAACCGGTTGAGCTAGCTCAAGCCGTCGAAGAGAGGGGATTCGAGTCGCTCTGGTTCCCTGAGCACAGCCATATCCCTGCTAGTCGCATCACTCCGTGGGGCGGCCGAGAGGGTGCGCCACCGCTTCCAGAAGAATACTGGCGTACCCATGACCAATTCGTTGCGTTAGGTGCAGCAGCTGCGGTCACTAAGAAAATTATGTTAGGCACAGGCATCACACTTGTAGCTCAACGTGATCCCCTTTGGCTTGCCAAAGAATGTGCTTCGCTTGATTTGATTTCTCAAGGTCGTTTCATCTTGGGTATCGGCTACGGCTGGAACAAAGAAGAAATGGCCAATCACGGCATTAAGTACAATGAACGTCGTTCTATCGTTCGGGAGAGCATGCTTGCGTGCCGAGAACTATGGAATAAAGAGGAAGCAGAATTCCACGGGGATCACTTTGACTTTACTGCAAGCTGGTCGTGGCCAAAACCTGTGCAAGAGGGCGGGCCTAAAGTTCTTCTCGGAGGTGCCGCTGGACCTAAAACAATAAAAGACATAATCGAATTTTGTGATGGGTGGATGCCTATCTCAGGTCGACATGATCTTGTTGATCCGATACAAGAAGTTCGAAATGCGGCAGAAAAAGCCGGACGGGATCCAAACGCTTTAGAGTTCGGACAATTCGGAAGTCCCGCTGATCCTGCTGTGCTTGAAAGCTTGGCGATAGCAGGTGTTTCAAGAGCAGTCTTGTGGGTCCCGCCATCAGGCTCTGACATTGTCCTTCCACTTCTTGATAGCTACACGAAACTGCTTGAGCAGTAACGCAAGTTTCAGTCGATGGCCGGTAGTGCGACAAGAGCAGAGATGCTCGATGTTCTTGATGACATGGGCAGGGTCATTGGCACAAAATCTCGAGCTGCCGTCCACCGTGATGGAGATTGGCATAGGGTTTTTCACTGCCAGGTAGTAGCTATTCGAGGTTCCAAAGAAGTCGTTGTTCTGCAGCGACGGTCCCATCTCAAAGCCGCATTCCCTCGACTGTTCGACATCAGCGCGGCAGGACATTTAGCTGCCGGCGAGGAACCGACAGATGGAGTTCGTGAGCTCGAAGAGGAGTTAGGCTTCACTGCGGCACCCAAAAATTTGGTGCCTCTAGGAACGCGACGCTTAGTGGACGACAATGGGGAAGGTCATTTAAACCGTGAAATTACTAGCGTCTTCCTTCTTCGAGATGATCGGCCGTTAGCTGACTATGTACTGCAACGAACTGAAGTAGATGCAGTGTTTGATGCTCGAATAGATGAATTTTTAGAGTTGTTGGCCGGCACGGTTAAATCAATACAGATTAAGGGTGTGCTACACGCTGGGAGCCTCGAAGCACAAGATACCGTTGAGCAAATTTCCCTTGAAGATTTGGTTCCCGGTTTTGAATATTGGAAGACGTTAATGATTATGTCGCAGCGATTCGTGCGCAAACAGCTTCCGCTAAGTATCTAAAACCTGCGAAACTCAAGCCATCGTCGAGTTTGGAGAGCAGTTCATTTCGCTCTCAACGTCCCATGCTCATGAGTTGCAGAGCTTCGGCGCGAGTTGCGTCCGATAAGAACAAGCCACGCACTGCTGAAGTTATTGTCAGCGACCCAGGTTTTTGCACACCACGCATCGACATACACTGATGCTCGGCTTCAATAACCACTAAAGCGCCTTTGGGGTTCAGCACTTTCATGAGCTTGTCCGCTACTTGACCTGTGAGCCGTTCTTGCACTTGAGGTCGCCGGGCATAAGCCTCAACAAGTCTCGCCAACTTCGAAAGACCAGTAATTTTCCCCTCTTCCCCAGGCACGTACGCCACATGGGCTTGGCCAACGAATGGCAACAAGTGGTGTTCACACATCGAGTAAAATGAGATGTCTCGGACCATCACCATTTCATCATGTCCGGCTTCAAATTGAACTTCAAGGTGGTGTTCTGGATCTTCCCGAAGTCCAGCAAATACTTCGGCATACATTTTAGCCACGCGCGACGGCGTGTTAAGCAGTCCGTCACGTTCCGGATCTTCCCCGATTGAAATGAGTATCTCTTTTACCGCTGCCTCTAGCCTCTTCAGATCAACTTTTTTATCAGTAACGGCACCTGTGTGGTCAAGATTAGTGTTCACACTGTTGCAACGTATACGACAAATGGACCATAACGGTCATCTTTTTGTTGCGCCCCCCGCAGGACTCGAACCTGCAACCGTCGGGATAGAAGCCCGCTGCGCTATCCATTTGCGCCAGGGAGGCAGTACATATTTCAGCCAACCGCGCTTAAGGCCCGTGTCGACATCTTCAATACTATGATCGTATGTGACAGAAATTGCCTACTTTGGCCATGAGCCCCAAAAAACTGCCTCATCGAAAGGAATTCTCGGATGAGACCGTCGCTCAGATTCACTATTCGCTGCAATACCTATAGTTACCGCCATATGGACAATCCATCCTGCGGGGGCATCAATCGCCGCTAATGCGTCATCATTGCGGACAATAGTGACCGGGCAGCTCGCGAGTCCTTCGGCATGCGCTACGATCATGGCATTCTGGGCCATCCGACCGACATCAAACCCAGGACGCAGGCCTGCATCCTCGGAAATTAGCATCGCTAGCACAACGGGCGCGTTATGTATCCAATCGCTGTAATCGCCGGCTGCGCCGAGCATTTTTTTTCTTGATTCATCTGTTACTACAACTACTCGGCCAGCTTGCCGATTTTTCCCGCTACCCGCCATTCGAACCGAATTGAGCACCTTCTTCAATGACTGCTCAGGTACCGATTCGGTCGTGTATTCACGGCTATCTTTTTTGCCTATTACAGCCTTATAGGCCTCCATAGTTCCCTCATTCTCTTCGCACGAATCGTTAGCGATCCAAAGTATCTTCAACGCTGGCAATTGCGCGACATCTATTAATGTTCTCTTGCTTCATTACTTTTAACGAACTGGAACCGTGTGGCTACTTTGACCAAGTTCATCGTGCGAGAATAAGACTGAGATCGCTAATCAGCGGATCTGTGATGGCCAACGGACCGTGCCATCTTCAGCCCTTGGATCAGAATCTTCGTAATCATGGTCTTCTGGCCAGGTAATCCGGTTTGGTCCCTCCACTCCGTACCTTATTCGGACCGCTTCATCATCAGCTTGAGTAGCTTTCGCGGCGCTAGCCATCGCTTCTTTCACGCTGGAGAAACGCGCAAGTCTCTGAAGCATCGAAATAGTTGGGGTCATCATCAGCATTTCGTCTGTTTCATTTAGTTTCAGCGCGTCTGACGGCCGTATCCATTCATCATGGACTGCCTCATCATTGTCATGAAGTGGTGTTTGGCCGTTAGGCATAGCGGTGACAAAAAATCGAGTGTCGTACCTGCGCGGAGGCCCTAACGGAGTCACCCAACGCGCAACATAGTGAACATCTGTCCCATCAAGTTCTAAGTCTTCAGTTCGCATAGCTTCGACAAAATCAAGCGATCCAGCATTTATTTGGTCACGATAATGCTGGAAACGCGCTTGTGTTGGAGGCGAGGAGAGGTCAATCAACTCTGCTTTTCCCCTGGGGCGCGCCAGTAGAAGACCCGCCTCCTCGAAAGTTTCCCTTAGAGCGGCAACCCAAAAGGCAATTCCTCCAGATTCGATATCTAATGTCGAACTTGCTTCAAAATCAGTGAGACCTCGAACAGCGGCATCTGCCTGAAGTGAAGCATCACCAGGGTCCACACCTCCTCCGGGGAAAACCCACATATCGCCAACAAAAACTGAGCGGGAATTCCGTTTCAGCATCAATACTTGAAGATCTGGCCGGTCAGCAAGGATCAAAACCGTGGCCGCTGTTCTAATCGATATGGAATCAGGGTCGTAATCCCCACCTGAGCCAGGAGAAGCGGTTCCAGTTGAGGCTTTTAAGTTTTCGGAAGAAGTTTCTTCTTGCATTAAAAGTCAATGCCTATACAAATTTCGCATTCTTCGTCGCTATGACTCTTGAGGGCAGCTAACTCGTCTGCTGCAGTTTGATATTGAGGTGTGTCATATCTTGCTACGCGATCGTCTTCGTAGCCATTATTTTCAGTTTTGCTTTCTTCTGAGTCAACTGATTTCTCAGCAGGAGCGAAAACTTTGTCTTTCCATTGATCATTCTCATCCCAACGATAAGAAAGATGGCTCATCGAACCAGGAACGCTTAAGGTCTCAAACGCTGAGAGAGTATCACGCATGATTGCACGGTTCAGCTCTGGCATGAGCGGACGGCCTGCCGTATGGCCTAATGGAAAATCTAGATAGGTGGCACGAGCGGGCCAGGCAGAGCGGGTTATATCGCGGGCACTGGACATCGATAAAGTCGGGATTCCTGCTTCTTCGATAGCTCTTGCGATCAGACTCACGGTCTGGTGGCATACTGGTCAAACTGGAACTAGCAGGACTACATCTAGTTCATCATCCAAGACCCTCTGAACAAGGGGCGGAATAAGATCCTCGACGACACGTCGCGTGCTATATATCCCTCCCATCAAGGTGTATGAGTTCGGCCCCAGTTCCGCTATTTTTTTCTCTTCAACCATACTTTTCAAGGCTTCGATAGGGAAAACGACGTTTATGTCTTTTCGGGCATCCGTCAGGTCATATGCGAAATGGGTAGCGCGCAGTTCTGCTGTTTCGACACTGTTGGGAATCGCTCGATAGCTAGTGTCATCTTTGAAATGAAAAGCAGTTTGTCCTGAAGCGTAAATTCCTCCAGTAGCTATAAACCCAAGTCGACATTTCGATAGCGGCTTTTTTAAGGGCGTCCAGGCAGGTTCAGTCTCACTAGCGAGCCATCGGTATTCACCGTATCCAAGTCCAGCATATTGAGCAGTGATTCGCGGAATGTAGTCAACTGGCGGTTGGCGTTTTTGCAATCCACTTGACATATTCGTTTCCCTTGTTTGTAAAAATAACTGTTCGGTTATAACTCTAGTTAATGCTTCGCTCATTTTATTACGGTTTTGGCGAGCTTTGGATCTAAGATGATTGCGAGTCGCGAAAATTTTGCGATTTCTTGGTGATCGTAGCTCAGTTGGTTAGAGCGCCTGTCTGTGGCACAGGAGGTCGGGGGTTCAATTCCCCTCGGTCACCCCAATTTCTTTGTGATATCCCTAGTTTTTGGGTTATATAATAATACCTATTTCAACGGCTCAACTGGGTTACGTCAATTTCATTAGCCGCTCAAACGCAATAATTCAAGAGGGTCATAATGAGCCAATGTTGCAATAATAATTTGTGGGTTGCGATGGGTTCAATTCTCTGTGCGCCCCCTGGGACTTGAACCCAGAACCTGCGGATTAAGAGTCCGATGCTCTACCAATTGAGCTAGAGGCGCTATGACTAGGAATAGTACCGCCCGACTTTCGACAAGCCACGGGGCACAACACAATAAGGGCTGGGAAAATCTTGTCAGGGCAGCACTAAGACTCTCCACCGAATGAACCTCAGTACTGCCTCGACAAGTAGTTAAACGATCACAAACTTACCCGAAGGCAAAACAGTTTTGTTTTGTAATGCCTAATTTTCATTTAGTTTCAACGTTTACATATAGAGACTAGTAGGCACGGACAAACTCGTTTCTGAGATATTTACTGCGAGCCAGCACTGGAGGTGACCTAAATAATTAATCAAGGATACGGTGTCAATCATTCGTGATCCCGTTAAGTCATCGTCGGGCGCCCAGAAGTACCTTGAAAGTTTTCACATTCTAGGTTTTGTCTGGAACCCAATTTCCATGAAAGCCGTGTGGTATGCGTTCTGGCAGTTCGATTCGGGCAATTTCTGGACCTGTGAAGTCAGAAGCTTCAAGAATCACCAAATCGCTACGGTTTGTCGCTTTGTCATAGACAAGAGTCATTACCCACCCGTCATCTTCATACACCGAATGCTTGCGCTCTACGAAGACTGGTTCTGACGCACTCCGCCCTGGTCCATATTCGTGAACTTGACTAGTCAAATTCAATAAATCGTGTTTTAACGTGTGGCTAAATTCCCAGCGAGACGGACTCTTAGTAAGTTGCGCTGTGTATCCGTATCGGTGCTTTAGATTAAGCACCGATTGAGCTACTCTAGGAAATTCTTGGAAACGGTCATCAATTATTTCCCTTCCGGTTTTTTGGGTAGTGGGATTAATGGTCCATCTCTCAAGTCGGGGTAACGAGTCTCGGAAAGGCCCGTTGCGATCGGAATCAAACATTTTGTCGAAGCAGCACACATCAATAACTACGCAACCATCTGCATCATCGAAACTATTTAGGGGGTGAAAAGCAAAGCACGGATCGATGTTACACCAAACAATTTCCTCGCCTGAATCTGCCGACCGAGGTAACAAACCCACGCGCGCTTCATAGGAGTTAAACCAACGAAATGGAAACTGGTTTCCTGACATTGCCAAATCAAGATCTACGGCTACGGGCAGGTCCAACACTGCTGCATATTTCTGCGTAAGACCCATATCGTGCACCATTGGCATAGTTGGTGTTTCTATCTCGACTGTTTTAGCGACTAAGCCATTTTGGTTTACGACAATGTATTCAAGCTTTCCGAAAAGCTGCCTAGGCGAGTAAGCCATGACGTGAATCTCACCAGTTAACGGGTCGTATTTAGGGTGAGCACTGAAGCCGTTATTGAGGGTTCCTTCAAAGGTATGCGTCCCAACAGTGTCTAATTCATAATTCAGTTCAACCGGCTGTGTTCCAGCTTCGACGATCGCAAGAGTCCGATTGGCGTGCTCAATTATGTTGGTGTTTGGCCCTATTTCTGCTCGTGTAGCAGCAGAGTGGGCTCTACCAAATTTTTTATGGACTCTACGGCTTCCAACAAATCGGCTTCGATACCAAGCAGCTTTACCTTCTCTAAGCCTTATGCCATGGACCATTCCATCGCCCAGGAACCAATGATGGGTTGCTAAATCGGGCTGTTCAATTGGGTTCGGGCCGTTTCTCAAAAATCGACCGTTCAGCTCCTCCGGAATTTTTCCTTTAACTTTCAGATCTAAGGCCGTTATCTCAGTTTTTGCAGGTTCATAGTTGCCGTCTAGATAGGGCGAAGCATCCAGCAAAGGCATGACGCTAGTCTGCTCGTTCCACCTCACGATAACAAGTTAGACCAGCATTCTCCAAGGCGGTAGCTTACGAGAAAGGGGAACTCACAGACAAGATTATGAGTTCTCCCGTTAGGTTGGAGACAACGAAAGACGGACAGCATGAAAGCAATCCAAGTTGAAGACGGCCAACTCGTTTGGGCTACCGCCGAGGATCCAGTCTTCGGCCCAGAGGATATAAAAATAGGCAACCGTGCGACTGCTATCAACAGAGCTGACTTAGCTCAGCGAGTAGGCGCATACCCGCCGCCGCCAGGAGCCAGTATGGTCTTGGGGCTCGAGTGCGCTGGTGTTGTCGAGGCCGTCGGAGAGAAAGTTACTGGCTTCAAAATCGGGGATGAAGTATGTGCTTTACTAGCCGGTGGCGGTTATGCCGAAAAAGTGGTCGTTCCAGCGGCACAAGTATTACCTATTCCTAAAGGTCTGAGTTTCACTGAAGCTGCTGCGCTTCCGGAAGTTTTTGCTACTGCATACTTGAACCTATTTATCGAGGGCGCATTACAGC
>PCCJ01000066.1 GCA_002731665.1 Actinomycetota bacterium
AAGTGCTCCATTCGCCAGCTACGTCGGCTATTGGCCCAGGCAGCGAACCTACCACGGCTAGCAAAGAACCGATGATCGTCACGAATTTCGATAGATAATCCGGTGAGCCCTTCCCAGCTTTTGACCATCTCCAAGACGCGCCATTCCGAAGGCTCGGTTACCACAATGCGGTTTGGGCGATGCCTTAAAACCGCACGTTGGATTTCTGTTGTGAAGCTTCCGGTATTGTCGGGATCATCGAGCTTTACATAGTCAACTATGAAGCCGCGTTTACTTAGTGTTTCGGCAAAGTGTCGCATCGCCGCCAACACCATTACGATCTTCTGCTTATGATGACCCACGTAGGTATTTTCTTCCATCACCTCCATCATCAGGATGGCATCTCGGCTTGGGTCTAAGTTATCCAGCGTTGCTAGGTTCAGAGATAGCTGGTCACCAAGAATAACTCTCAGGGCATTCATTAGGACGGGAGCCCACGTTCTGGGCCAGAGCGATGATGCGCGGCGCGGCAGCGCTCTGAGCAGTATTTAACATTTACCCAATCGCGCGCCCATTTCTTCCGCCAAGCGAACGGCTGGTGGCAAACTATGCAGAGCTTAGTTGGTAAGTCAGTTTTGCGACGCATGCGAGCCATTGGATCACCAAGGGACTTGCTGGCCACGCCAGTCAAAGAAACCACCGTTGGCATCCGCCGGGAGTTGATCGACGACGGCAAGAAGATATTGGGCAGCCGCCGCGGGAGAATGAACCTTCAGCCCAGACGCCCCAAACGGTGCGGATAGCGCTGTGGCGACTGTCCCGGGATGCAAGGCGATGCAAAGTGCGTCTGGAGAGCGCCGGGACAACTCAACGGCAGCCGTTCGAACCAACTGATTAAGAGCGGCTTTGGAAGCTCGGTAGGAATACCAGCCGCCAAGTCGATTATCGCCAATGCTTCCCACTCTGGCGGATAGTGTTGCAAAGATAGCCTTACCAGAGCGCGGCAATCGCGGCAGCACATGCTTCATTATTAACGCCGGTCCGGTCACGTTGAGCGCAAAGGACCGAGCGAGATTGTCTGCATCAAGTTGCCGCCAGGTTTTTTCAGGTTCCTGACGTTCATCATGCAGGAATCCCGTCGCATCTATCACGAGACGAAGTTCACCTAGATCGGCGGCAGATGCCGCCGCACCTTCGAGACTTTCCTCATCTAGGAGATCAATCGATGGCGAAGTACTGCGGCTCAACGCAATAACACGCTCGAAACATTCTGTGGCCCGAATGGCCTCGACCAATGCTCCTCCAATACCGCCGCTTGCACCAAAGATGACCGCTATGCCGGCCCGGGGAAACGAACCAAGGCCAACACTGGCAGTCTCGGTACCTTCGGACTCAAAATGAGCTATCACGAACGTCTAGCCCTGCCGATGACAGATTGCAGCCGCAGAGCTTGCCCAAATAAACGGGATATAATTGGTCGAACTAGAAGAAAGACCCTGTAGGTCGACTCCAGAGCAATCAAGGCGCCCGGCAGGGATGCGACCCGCGCTGCCCAGCGCCAACTGGGCAAACGATCCCACACCTCTACGAACGCCGCGGCGCCAGAAAGAACACGCCCATCATTTGTGCGAACATGAAAGCGTTTCATTGCACGCTGTAGGGTAATTCCTTCGGGTGGCTCTGCGTTGGTTTCAGAAATATCGATAAAACAAAGAGCTTGGTCTTGATCAGTGCGTCGATAGTATCCTATCTCTGCCTGGCATAACGAACAGGACCCGTCAAAATATACTGTCGATTTTGGAATCTCGTTTTCCAAAGTTACCTCCTAGAAAAAGTCAACTGTCAGTTGATCAGTACTGGATTTTTATGAATATACGTCTGATCTTCGATCTGTCGAACGAGGAACTCTGCAACGTCTGCGCGTGAAATGATCCCATTGCGCCACTCAGATGTTTCGGAAAGAATTCGGTAGCGACCGGTTCGTGGTCCACTGGTCAGAACGCCAGGCCTGGCGATTGTCCAATCGAGCCCACTACCTTTGATCAGTTTTTCTTGCAAAGTCTTATCATCATAAGCGCGGCCGAAGATGAACTGGAACGGTATACGCTGCAGGCAGCTGATACTTGTGCAGCTGTCTCCCGCACCAAAGCCAGTCACAGAAATCAGACGTTTGATTCCTTGGCTTTTCATTGCCGCAATCAACACTTCAGTCGCGTCGGAAAACAAGTGTACAGGTCGAAATAAATCTTCCAACCTGACGCCAAGAGTTTGGATCACGACGTCCACGCCAACAAGAGCTGCCTCGACAATCTCGAGCTTCAACGCGTCGCCGGTTATCTTTTCTAGGCTAGGAGTTGATCCCGCAATTTCTATCGTGGATCTCGCTTGGGCACGTACATCGTATCCGGCGGCGAGGGCTTGTCGGGTTGTTTCCAATCCAATCCCCTTGCTCGCGCCGATAATCAATACACGCATAAAAAATATCTACCTTTCTGCCGTCACCACTCCATCGCCACGAATTAGTTGGCGATGCGTGTTTCTATCAAAACTGCCAATTTTTTGACCGGCCCCAGCCCTATGCTACTGTGGTATGCTTGATGACCTGACTAGGCATTCAAAACCTGCTGCCTTTTTTGTTCCAAATCTCATTTGATTTATTTTGACCCAAGCATTTTCTCACGAATTCCGCTAATCAGATGACCGATCCCTCGCGTTGAATAGCTACCCATGCAGTAATTTTCTTGCCAATTTTGATAGGTAAAACACGCCAGTACATTATAAATGGTGTGCCATCTTTCTTGTAGTTAATCGCTTTACCCTCAAATTTTTTGCCCGACTTTAGAGCGGCGGTTAGTCGAGCGATGACTTTAGAATCTGTGCCAGGGCCTTGAAGAATCCGTGGTGTTTTGCCTATGATTGCAGATGGATCGTGTCCCGTTAATTTCTTGAAAGACTTATTAGCGTAAATGATCCTGCCTTTCGCTGAAGCATCTGTGATTAGTACCGAGTCAAAGCTGTTTTCCGCCAAAACCTTGAGGAGGGCCAATCCGCCATCCACTCCATTCATCAGTTTCTCAAACATATCGGACATACTGGGTACTCCTTGATTAGAACGCTTTACTTTCAACCGAGCTCACAGGTGACGGGACGATCATTAATCGTTGAGGGGGCTTTTGGGAGTTTTAGTCTTTTTAGACTCAGAATCCCGGACAAATAAATTGGGTTTCGCGGTGGCGGTGGTCCAGGTTGTTACCGTAATTGCCGCAGCAGCTATTAGAATGGTGTGACCGATTACATTAGCAGCCATGAACGTGTAGCTTCCAAGTGCTACCGCAAAGGATAGGGCCCACATCAACCCTAAAGCCTGCAAAATATAATGCCGCATGGTAACATCAGGAATGTGACGAAGTGGGCTTACCTCGTGATTGAACACAAAATCCCAGCTGTATACGATCAGCTTTCTAATCGGGTTGAACATAACATCCTCTCTTATATGGCTTCTCACTTTTATTGTTTTACATTATACGTCTCGATCGGTCTATTGGATCACGTCATAGTATCGGGAGGTCGTATAACCACAACATCGATACTGGTGAATTGCTCATATTTTGTGGCTACCGAGCGTTCAGTGCAACTTCGACTGCCGTAGGCGTCGCCTAAAAAAGAATTGCCCGGCTTACGGTTTTGTCTGATTTGGGTAGTACGTTGTCGAGATACCTTCGAGCGATTGATCAAACGCCTATCTCCCGCGAGCATCGGCCACTCCATGAAGTAGCACCAACATGAGGGTTCTCAGAGCGATATTCTTGCGTAATTTCGGGGTCATGACGTAGAGTGCTGCGATGGTCATCGACGACTTTACTAATGATAAATCCGGATCCAAGCTGGGAAATCGGTGGCGTGGTGTAAGTGATCAAGTTATGGGCGGGATCTCTGAGGCCACCATAAGTTACGATGTGTTAGATGGTCACTCGTGTTTGCGCCTTAGTGGCGATGTGTGCTTGGAAAACCACGGAGGTTTTATACAAGCGGTGCTCGACCTAACACGGTTGGGCGAGACGCTTGATGCTTCTAAGTTTAGCGGGGTTCGTATCACCATCCGTGGCAATGGTGAGAAATACTCGATTCATCTTCGAACGCCAGATAATGCCCGACCTTGGCAATCCTACCGAGCGCATTTTACAGCAGGATTAGACTGGGAAACCATCGATATTCCTTTTGAGACTTTTATGCCTCATCGATTGGAGGTGCCGTTCGATAAAACACGGCTCCGTCGCATAGGTCTTGTTGCAATTGGACGTGCTTTCTACGCGGACCTCTCTGTTTCCAAACTTGCTTTCTATCGTTAGCTGCCATTCAGCAGCCATATTGAGGCATTGAGAACCGTTGCATAGCTGACCCAGAGGACGTAGGGCATGAACATTAGCCCCGCTAATCGGTCAATTCGCCAAAAAACAATCGTATTCAAGACGATCGTTACAAGTAGAATGAAGATTTCGAGTAACGCTAAATCTATACGTTGCAATCCAAAAAATAGAAAAGACCAGGTGAGGTTCAGGCCGAGTTGCAAGCCGAAGATGGAAAGAGCTTTTCTTGTGTTCTCGATCGATCTGGATTGCCATACTCGCCAAGCCGCGATGCCCATGAGGATATAAAGTGCGGTCCAAACTGGCGCGAACACCCAATCAGGCGGATTGAACGGCGGCTTCTCTAATGTTTGATACCAAGTGTCAACGCTGGTCGCTGTAATGGCGCCACCGACACCAGATACCGCAAGGCACAAAATGATGAACCCAAAAAGAGAGCGCATAATTTATCAGGTGCCGCAGAAAGTTTGATACGGAACAGATGTTTTTAGGGCGGGTTCTGTATAGCTTTCGCGGCCGGAGACCTCTTCGAATGGGGCTGAAACGGCAGACAATATATTTTCAAATGCTGATAAATTTCCATTGTCAATTGCCATTGAGAGAGCTTCTTCGACTTTATGGTTACGTGGAATGTAAATGGGGTTTACTTTATCCATTGCCGTTGCGCGTGCCTCGGCGGAGGCTGGTTCTCTTTCCAGGCGGGCATGCCATTCGCATTCCCACAAGTCGTATTGGGCGGAGTTGATGAATTGCTTGCGTACGGCGGTATTGTCGCCGCGCATTGCATTGGAGAGCCTTCGGAACGTCAAGGTGAAATCCGCCTCACCTTCTTGCATAGCGTTAAGTAGGTCCTGAATAAGGTCGGAATCTCCATTTTCCTCAGTATTCAGGCCAATTTTAGCACGCATATGCGTTAGCCAAATATCGTTGTATGTACTCTTAAAGTTTTTGGCTTCTTCAGTCAGTAATTCCACCGCATGATCCTTATCAGTATGAACGAGCGGGGCAAGAGTTTCTGCCAGCCTGACTAGGTTCCACATAAGGATAGAGGGTTGATTGCCGTAAGCGTAGCGGCCCCGCAAATCGATAGAACTAAATACTGTCTTTGGACTGAAAGTGTCCATGAATGCACATGGGCCATAGTCAATCGTTTGGCCGGAAATTGTAGTATTATCAGTATTCATAACTCCATGAATGAACCCGATGCTCATCCAATGAGCTACGAGCTTAATCTGAGCGCTCGTCACTGATTTAAAAAATTCTAAATAAGTGTTATCTGCATCGTGTGCCATTGGATAGTGGCGTGATATGGCGTAATTGGCTAATCGCCGAACCATATCCGTCTGACCTCGGGCAGCAAAAAATTCAAATGTGCCGACCCGTAGGTGGCTAGTTGATATTCTTGTTAGAACTGCGCCGGGAAGTGCTATTTCCCGGAATACTTCTTCACCGGTTGAAACGGCGGCTAGTGAGCGCGTCGTTGGAACACCTAGAGCCTGCATGGCTTCACTAATAAGATATTCACGAAGAACTGGCCCGAGCGCTGCCTTGCCATCTCCGCTGCGTGAAAATGGGGTACGGCCACTGCCCTTTAATTGAAAATCTTGGCGCTCACCTCGCTTGTCGATAATTTCACCCAACAAAAGCGCACGACCATCGCCGAGTTGGGGTGAGAAGCTTCCAAATTGGTGCCCCGCATAGGCCTGTGCCAAAGGTATGGCACCATGAGGTAATCGATTGCCTGAGAAGATCTCTGCACCCAGAGGCCCCTGGAGTGCGGAGGTGTCGAGGCTAAGTTTTTCGGCTAACGGCTGATTAAAAATTAGCAGACTTGGTTCCGGTACCGTGGAGGGTTTACAGGGAACAAAAAAGCCCTCTAATTCACGCGCAAAGCTATTGTCGAAGTTGAAGTCCACGTATTCGGGATCCTGTATTTTATCGAAGTTTGGATTTATCTTCATATTATCTTCAGAATTATTTCTTACTCTTCCATTTACAAATTGGACGATATCAGGCGGTACTTTCCAGCATCGATTTAAATCTCACACTGACAGTACTAATCTACTCGTAAGTCGCGTTGGATGCACGCCGTATCCTTTCTGGAGCAAAGAGCAAGGCAGGCCCATCAGTGCGATACAATCAGCGCCCGAAAAAAGGTTAGACGAGGGCGGATATGATAAGCGTCAGCGAGACGGTCGATGTGAGGAAGATGCGCAGTTTCATATACCAAAACGGGATTTGTTTAGCTCGGTAGAGGGTGAAATCCATTGCCAACAGCGCTAAGAAACATGTCGTTAACGTTAAAAGGCCTGCAGTAAGCGGTAAAAACAGAGCGCCCCAGCCAACTAAAGAAGCAATCACGCCAGATATAAGGAGACGTGATGCTCCGCTAATAGTATCGCTTCCGTTTAATACCATTCCCCAGAGGAGACCACCCAAGAATGAAAGTATTATGGCTCCATAGGTTAACAAAGCCGACTCAGGAACTTTGGAAGCTAAAGACGTGTGAGGAACTATCGCCAAAACGATGAAAGGCAGTGCTCCGGTAGCTCCTAACCAACTTGCTCCCTGGACTACAGAACGATTATCACTTGTGTAACACATAATGGAGTAGCCTTGAAAATGGCGCTGGGTGCAGGGAGGAATTATCGGTTCAGTAACTTCATCGCATACTAGCTTCAATGCCGGAATTGCCTGACAGGTCTTAACTAGTACCCATTGAGGTGAGCCGCTTTTCTATTGCGCGTATGACCTTTTTTGACATGGGTTTAGTCGGCGAAGAGAACCAATCGACTAGTTTGCCATTCCCATCAACTAAATACTTGTGGAAATTCCATCTTGGTTTCGCAAAACTCCCCAGAGATCTCTCCGCCCAGGCGAAGAATGGATGATTTCCTTTTCCTATTACTCTAGTTTTCTCCGTCATCGGAAACGTGCGGCCATAATTAATATCGCAAAACTCTTTGATCTCGTCATTTGACCCAAACTCTTGGCTGCCAAAATCCCCTGAGGGGACAGCGAGAACTACGAGCCCCTTATCTTTGTAACTTTCCCAAAGCTTTTGGAGAGATTGATATTGAGAAGTGAACCCGCAATGCGATGCAGTGTTCACAATGAGAATCACTTTCCCCTCGAAGGATGAGAGTGGAATTGACTGGCCGGAAATAGATGTGAAGGTGAATGAATGCGCTGATCCGTTCTGCTCACTGGCATTAGCCGGAAGCCAACCTAAAAATGACAGAAAAAAAGCAAAGATACGCAAAAAACCACTCCTTTTATCGAATTGCCACAGGCAATCGAATTGTCACAGTTGATCGGATTGTCACAGGGTAATACGCGCATTCATTCTATCCGGATCATTGCTAATGAAACCGATTGATCCAAAAACGTCACAGAATCGATGTTTAAAGGCATATAATCAAAAAGAGGATTATGGGCCGATATCCAGTTTTCGCGCATTTTTGAACGAAAATGAAAACCCTTTAATCGCCCTTCCGCCAGCCCAACGCTTTCAACTAATCCTTCGAGGAATTGCTGTATCAAGTAAGTTCAGAATAAATTATGTAGAATCATAGAATAATCGCCCGCCGTAACGAAACAGCACTTAGCCCTTTTTAAGGCTGAAGCTCATGACATTATTATTCTTAGATCTTAGCGCACACTTCAACAGCACGGTTCCCTATCGAATTAGTAACCAGAGAGTTTAGAGGGCGGAGTTCAGTGTCAAAATCCATTGGCGGCTCCATCGCAACGCGGATCAGCTGCTCCCTCAAACATACCATCGGGACGCAAGACTACTGCACCTGCGTGCCCCATGATTTCATCAAAGGCCCCTGCCACATCTGGCTCATGACCCATTCGACATCTCAACCAATGTTTCGTCGGTGCGACTAAGTTCTGTGTCTGCGCGCACTAAGTCGGCGTCAATGTTCACTTCGGACATATCATTGACAATGACGGCGACACGCTGACCATCTCTATTGTTAAGCACGCGGTTAAGAAGCGTCGTTTTGCCAGCCCCAAGGAAACCAGAGAGCACGGTGACAGGAAGGCGGGAGGCTTCAGCGCTAATTAATTTGTTTTTTTCCATTGATAGGTATCTTTCATCACTTGTGAATGAGCGAAGTCCGGTGTTGTTTTATTTGCGAAGGATCGCGGATTAAGGAGAATAGGACGTTATAACATAACATTTCAATGATGTTTAGTATGCCTGTGGGTAGACGGACACGGACCATTACAGGAAATGGCTCAGTTCAGCTGGAGTTTAGCAATGGCCGGATTATTAAAAATAAAGCCGGTTGAGAACGGTTCGATTTATAAAATACCCAGCCGATTGATCCAATTACGTCAAACGCACGTTTACAATGTAGCAATACTTAAATTAAGGAGATAAGAGATGTTCTCTGCATTCCGCGCTTTAATGAGCGAGAAAGAAAATCCGTTAAATGCACTTCCATCAGCTCAACGCTTTCAGCTAATGCTCTGGCTTAGCTTGATGTGGACCTCTATATTTTGTGGCATTGCTGGCGCTTGGCTTTGGTACGGGGAACTTATGATTGGTCATCTTTTGTTTGCTATGGGTTTCGCTGTTACCGGTGTTACTTTTTCTAGCTCAAAGCAATGCGGGACCTATCGAGATGTTCCAGCTTCTGATGGTGCGACCCGATATGACGATGTCTGGGGTGGCTAAGCGGTGCAGTCAGCCGAAGTTTGGATTTAAACGGTAGGGTTGCTATCTAGACCTATTGCAAAAAGTATTGTGCAAGTGTGTATTCAGAAAAGTTCTACAGTGCCTGGCGGCCCGTAGCGGATCAATCAGGGGTCAGCATGCCAAAACAAGTTTAACAAAGAGCTCAAATTACTTTCATCCGCGGCTATAATTTTTTATCGGGTGAAGTCGTTCTGCACCGCGTAAAACCGATGTGCAGCTGCATCGAAACGCGGACCGGTCTTTCGTCCGCTCATACCGCTGGAGTCTAAGACGACGGGAATATTTTTTGAGGACGGGCAGCGAGCGCTGACAGTATCGTTTTGACGAGAAAATGCCAATTAAGCGCGTAACGTGAGAGAAAAACAGCACAAGTGCAATGAAATGTTAACAGGCGAAAATGCGCTCAAATATGATGTCAATCAGCCTTGGGAACAGGACAACCAGGCTTGGTGGGACTGGTATGTAACGCTTGCGGACAATAGCGGGCAGCAAAGAGGTGAGTTGTTAGATGTACCACCGCTACCGACGTTAAAGCTACCCAGCGATGCCGCTATTGCCGAAGAATTGCGTACGCCCTTTGAGCTGACGAAGCAGCACTGCGAAGATTTTCGACGTGACGGCTTCGTGAAGCTGGCAAACGTCCTCTCAAAGGGTGCGGTGATCCGTTTGCGTTGGGAACTGATCAAGCTTTTGAGTGAAACTTTTGATACCACCATCGATGACGGTGAGCGCAATCGTTTTTTGAGTCTTGAGATGGCATGGCTCGATAATATGTTCATTAAATCTTACGTGCTGAGCGAACGCATTGGTGAGATATGCGCAAAACTCTTAGGTGTGAAAAGCGTGCGCCTCTACCATGATAATATTTTGTCCAAGGAGCCGGGTTGCGGGCGGACCCCGTGGCATTATGACGATCACCATTTTCCACTGGCAACCGATGACGTAGTTACCGCGTGGATTCCCGCTCAGCCGACCTCGGTCGAGATGGGCCCGCTGTCTTTTGCTAAGCCGCTTGGTGTTTTCGAGCTAGTCAAAAATATTGAATTCAACAAGTTCGATACAAGCTATGACCGTCGAGTTGCTGAGGTGTTCAGGGTGAATAACGTCGCTTTCGAAGACGGCGCGTTCGATATCGGAGAAGTCAGCTTTCATCATAATCGGAGTTTCCATACGGCAGGCGGCAACCGGACACGTCAAAGCCGGGTCGTGCTGGCTAGCACTTACTTCGGAGATGGGGCACGGATACTTGACCGGCCAACCATGGTGTCTGGCGACTGGCAGAAGTTCATCCCTGGTGTTAGCCCGGGCGAGGTCGCTGCAACCGAGCTGAATCCGGTCTGTTGGCCGTTAGAGAACTGAGCAAATGTCAAATACTTTCCAGCGAAGTTGCAAGCATTGGAGCGAAGCGAGCCGGTCTGAGATGGATCATTTTTATGCTCTCGCGTCGGTTGATTATAGATACCTAGCCGAAGCATTCGATTGGACAGATTGGCTCGAGACACGGCAATTGGAAGTTGGCAAACGGCAGTTGAAACTTCTGGATGTTGCTTGCGGATCCGGTAAGTTTCCTCTCGCTCTTGAGAGATACGCCAACGTGTCGGATGCTAAGGTGAAGCCTATCGAATACGCGCTTCTTGATCCGTCTGCGTTCTCGCTTGCAGAGGCACGTCAAGCCATTGTGCCGCCGTTTACAGCCGGTGTCGAGTTCGAAATGACTTTGCAGGAGTTGGTATGCGAGCGCAGTGCGTTCGATATTGTCTGGGCGACGCATGCGCTATACGCTGTCCCCACTGCTGAACTCCATGCCGCCCTTGAACGTTTTATTTATGCGGTGTCTGGGTCTGCCTTCATCGCTCATGCCAGCGAAAATTCCCATTACCTTCGCTTCTATCAGCATTACCTCGAAGGATTTCATGCTGGCATGGGCGTCCCATATTCAAGCGCTGAGGATATTATCGCAACGCTGCAGAAAATGGGCGTCGATTTTCATGTAAAACAGGTCTCTTACACAAACGGTGTGCCCAAGGAAGCTGAGCCGCAGGTAGAGGGATATCTCCAGCGTTGTCTATTCGATGACACGATCGATCTTGACACGATGCGTGCTAACCCTGTGACCGGTCCGTATTTAGAAACCTGTCTAAAAGATGGCC
>PCCJ01000067.1 GCA_002731665.1 Actinomycetota bacterium
GGTGAGATGCTAGATGATGATAGGTGTGGCCCGTTGGACGCTGCGATGTGGGGAATGAACGAGTTAATATGCGGAAGCTTAGGAAGAGCCCACACACGCGACGACTGTGTGAAGTATTTCGAAAAAGCGGGCTTTGTTGATATTGAAATTTCGGACTTTGTGCCTAATGTCCTAGTCAGATGCACTGGTTGGCGACCCTAGCGTTCATGTGCCTACTCTTCTAGTTTCTCTGAACAGAGTCTACGTTAGCCTCGACAAAGCGATTAATAGCTGCAGTTGTAAGGTCGGTGCAAATTTGTTTCGTGAGGTGGGCAGTCATGACAAAGTCTGAAGGCAAGCCTGAGTTGGGTGCTAAATGTGCTCTTTCGGAGATAGTTGTTTCCCAAGTTGATATTTGACTGTCAGTAACAGCTCTTGGCTTGTATTGGACAAGAATATCTCCCCGTTCTAATATTCCAAGTTGCTCTGAAGGGCTGAGTTGCCTAGGGATAACACGAGGAGCTATCCAAACCTTGTGCGGTCCTGAAGTTGGCGGGTCGCTGAGGTACTCAGTTGGAGTGTCCACTAGAACATGAAGTAAATAATCTGCTGCTCTAGGTTCTCTGATTGTATTCTTGCAGCCCTTGGCATCGTTCTCAGATGCGCACGCGAATAAAAAAGTACTAGCTAACGCCAACAGTAAAAAAAATAGTCGTGGAGTTGAAGGTGAGGCTTTATAGGTATTTGTACGATACATTTTTCCTCATGATGACCCGTTCAGTGGAGCGCCGTCTGCGACACGTCGCGGATCAAATTCTAATTCTACGTAAAGAATTGTATTATCTTGATGAAGAGCTCAGGCATCTGCTCGAGGAAGTAGATACTACTCGCATACAAGCATTGTTATCTGAAACACCTATAGCAGAACGCACTCACAGACAAGCATCGCGTCATGCTCAAGTAGTTGGAAAAAGAAAAATAGGTGTCGAGCGTCTACTTCTAGATCTTGACGCCCGCCAAAATATCCTACTTGACCGCATCGGTGGGTAAGAAAAGTAAAGATTGCGCTCTGCCGGTGTCATTGTGGGGCAAGACCATTTTTAAAGATAGACTTAGTATCCTTAAAGCAGGTTGGAGCTGTTTGGCCCCTTTGTTGCTGTCTGATCCTAAAAGGAATGCCGTTGTCTAAAAGAGTCGTAATTGCAGAAGATGAAGCAATTATTCGACTGGATTTACGCGAGATGCTTGAGGAAGAAGGCTACACGGTCGTAGGAGAAGCTGGTCGTGGCGATGAAGCCGTTGAGTTGGTGCGACAGCTAGATCCAGATCTGTGCATATTTGATATTAAAATGCCTGGATTAGATGGACTAAGTGCGGCTCGAGCGGTGTGTTCCGAAAGAAATGCTGCGGTGGTGATCCTCACGGCCTTTAGCCAGCGCAATTTGATTGAACAAGCTCGTGACGCAGGGGTTCTTTCATACCTTGTTAAGCCTTTCCAGCGGGCTGAGCTTGTCTCTGCTATTGAAGTAGCCTTAGGTCGTTTTGACGAAATGGTAAAGCTAGAAGAAACAGTGAAAGAGCTTGAAGGTCAGCTTGAATCTAGAAAAATGGTTGACCGTGCAAAGGGCAAGTTGATGGACCAGTACCAAATGTCTGAAAACGAGGCTTTCGTTTTTGTACAAAAACAGGCAATGAATGATAGGTCCACCATGCTTGTTGTTGCTCAAAGTGTTCTTGACGGATCGCTGGTACCTGAGGCTTAGCGCCCAGTCTTAAAAACATTCGTTGGCATTGCTGCGGATACTGGTTCGTAGCGCTTAGAGTCGGCTTTGTGGCAAAGTTAGTTTTCTTAGATGGCAATTCACTTACGTATAGAGCATTTTTTGCCTTGCCTGCTGATATGGCTAATAGCTCAGGTCAAGTGACGAACGCGGTGTACGGCTTTACCGTGATGTTGATTAACTTAATCAGGGACCATGAGCCTGACGGGTTAGTGGTGGCATTTGATAGACCTGAACCAACTTTTAGACACCTAATGTTGCCTGAATATAAAGCACAACGTGAACCCACTTCTGAGCTTCTAGTTCAACAGTTTCCGTTGGTGAGAAATGTATTGGACGTCCTGGAAATCCCAGCGGTTGAAACTATCGGGTTCGAAGCAGATGATGCTCTCGCGACTTTGGCCACCAGAGCAGCCGCTAATGGCGACGAGGCTGTGATCGTGACTGGGGATCGCGATCTGTACCAAATGGTTAGTGATCCATTGATTCGTGTTCTCTATAACCGACGTGGGGTTTCTGACTACGCGCTATATGACGAGGCTGGAATTAAGGATAGGACTGGCGTTAGTCCTGCTAGATACGCGATGTATGCAGCTCTACGCGGTGACACTTCAGACAACTTGCCAGGGGTCCCAGGTGTTGGAGAGAAGACCGCTGCGAGGTTGATTAATGAATACGGTGACCTCGACGGCATTTTCGCCAATGTAGATAAACAAACACCAAAACTCCGAGAAAATTTGAAGATGTTTGAGGAGCGAGCGAGAACAAACCATAAGGCGATGATCCTGCGAGAAGACGTTCCGATCGAGTTAGATGTTACTGACGTGCGTTGGGGAGAGCTAGATGCTTCCGCAGTAAAAAACTTGTTCGAAGAACTTGAGTTTGTGTCGTTGTATGAACGTTTGAATGAAATACTACAAGGGCGATTACCAGCGCTGGAAAATTCATATGGGATTCTCGAAACACCTGCGTTTGTTGAGGGGAATAGCGAAGAGAAGGCACGGTTTCTTGCCCAGTTGATTGATGAGAAAAATCGCACATTGCCTGTGGGATGGATGACTTCGCCTAGTGGTTTCCTTGCGGCTCTTGCAATCGCAACGGATGTTAAGTCCGGAAAAGTGCTGTGCCTGAATGAAGTAGATCTTACTGATACGGACGTAAAGGCTCAGTTGAGAAGATTGGCCTCTGGCGTAGATTGCCGTATCGACACACATGATGCGAAAGGCCTCGTTAAAGCCCTGTCGTTGATGGAAGTAGAGATGGCTTGTCTTCGGTTAGATACGGCGGTCGCGTCTTACCTAATAGACCCATCAGAAAGTAAATATCTTTTAGACGAAATCTTGTTTCGCTACTGCCAGATAAAGCTACCTGATGCAGATTTAGCTCAAGAAGGTCAATTAGATTTTGATCATGTGGCGGTCGGTGTTGAAACGAAGACTGCTATTGATGCTTTATGTGTTGCTCACGTATCGCAAGCTCTAAGTGAGTTACTCGAAGCAAAAAACATGAATTATCTTTATGAAGAAATAGAGCGTCCTTTAATAGGGGTCTTAGCGCGAATGGAGCAAACTGGTGTTGCAATCGATTTGCCCGAACTAACCAGTCTGCGTGACCGGCTCGTGTCAGAAGTTGGACGTTTAGAGCAAGAAATTCACGAGGCTGCGGGGCGTACGTTTAACGTAAATTCTACAAAACAATTACGTGAAGTTTTGTTTGAAGATTTACAACTGACCCCCCAAAAAAAGACGAAAACTGGTTTCTCAACGGACGCAGCTTCACTAGAAAAAATTCGAGATCAGCACCCAGTGGTCGAGATGTTGATCAGCTATCGAGAAGTAGAAAAGCTGCGCTCGACTTATGGTCAAGGATTACTTGATGTGGTGGGCGCTGACGGCCGTATCCACGCAACTTTCAATCAGACTGTTGCTCGAACCGGACGACTAAGTTCAGAAGATCCAAACTTGCATAACATTCCGGTTCGCACCGCTCAGGGACGCCAGTTTCGGAGTGCATTCATAGCAACCGAAGGCTTTGAGCTTTTGGTCGCTGATTATAATCAGATCGAGCTTCGTGTTATTGCCCATCTCTCGGAAGATCCAGGTCTCATAGACGCATTTGCCAAAGGTACTGATATCCATAACGCGACTGCTGCATCGGTATTTGGTGTAAGCCCTGAGGATGTCTCGGCAGAACAACGGTCAAAAGCAAAGATGATTAGCTACGGTCTTGCTTACGGAATGGAAGCGTATGGCTTAGCTCAGCGGCTTCGGGTTTCTAACGGTGAAGCAGCCGAGATTCTTAGCGCTTATTTCCTCGCTTTTCCTAAAGTGAAGTCATTTATGGAGACAGTGATAAGTGAGACTAAGGCAAAAGGCTATACAGAAACTATGTTCGGTCGAAGACGCCCTATGCCCGAGCTAAATGCCAGCAATTTTAGGGTTCGGCAGGCAGCTGAGAGACAAGCTATGAACGCTCCTATTCAGGGCCTAGCAGCCGATATTTTTAAGGTTGCGTTAGTTCGTCTGGATAACGAACTGCGCCGAACAGGTGCCGCTAGTTGCTTAGTGCTGCAGGTTCATGATGAAGTGATCTTAGAAGTGCATCCTGATGAAAAAAAGCAAATTCTAGATTTGACAGTTGAAACCATGTGTAAGGCGACTGATTTAAAAGTACCGCTGGAAGTTCATGTTTCAAGTGGAAACTCTTGGGGAGTTGCTAAAGGGTGAAACGGTAAATTATTTATGACTACCGATGTTAATGACTCAAGCCACTGGTTTGAGGTCCTTGCGGAGCATATGGGTTCAGCATATCTTCGGTACGCATTTACTAAAGGGACAGTTCGAGAAGTAGATCGGCTATTTGAAGTTTTTAATTTAAGTGCAGGTGATCGAGTTCTAGATGTCGGATGTGGGCCCGGAAGGCACGCTCTTGAATTGGCTCGTCGTGGGGTGCAAGTCGTTGGTATAGACATTTCGGAACGGTTTGTGAATATAGCTACTACCGCCGCAAATGATGAGCGCTTAGACAATTTGGTGTCATTTCGAGTTGCTGATGCTAGAGAATTTTTATTCGAAGATGAGTTTGATTTCGCTATTTCTATGTGTGAAGGGGCTTTCGGTCTTCAGTGTGGCCCAGCTGCGTCAACCACAAAAGCAAACCTAGAAGGAGACCGAAAGATTTTAGTATCAATGGCCCATTCTCTGGTCGAAGGGGGGAAAGTAGGCGTGGCGGCTTTTTCATCATATTTTCAGGTTCTTCATTTAGAAAATGGAAGTGGCGAAAAGTCTGAATTTGATGCAATGAGTGCCACAGCTACTGAACGCACGGAGATTCGAAACCAGGAAGGAGATGTTGAAGCCGTGACTCTTTGGACCACGTGCTTTACCCCGCGCGAGTTGTGGTTATTAGCTGAATCTGCAGGCCTAGCTCCAGTTTCTGTGCAGAGCGCGTTTTCTGGTAAAGATTATTCTGATCAAGAACCAGATATCGAAAGCCCTGAATTTTTCCTTGTTGCTCAAAAGCTTTCTTGAGGTGAGATGCATGAGCGTGGGGTTCGCGTTGTTACTTCGGGTAGAATAGTTGCCTGTGTAAGACGTGGCTCCGCTCACTCGTCCACACACTCCTATTGCCTAGCCCCGAGCGTTGCGACGTGTCTGAAACAACAGAATTTGGCAGCTTTACTGATGCCGGCGAATATATCCCTCGTATTGTCATCGAGAATGATCTCGGATCTATGTCGTTCGAGGAGGCAATTAATGGAACCGTCGTCGAATTTAGCGACGGAGACCTAGTTAAAGGAACAGTAGTCCGAATCGACCGTGACGAAGTCCTACTCGACATCGGGTTTAAGTCCGAAGGTGTTATTCCAAGTCGTGAACTCTCGATTCGTAATGGTGTCGATCCTTCAGAAATAGTTTCGCTTGGTGAAGAGATTGAAGCACTAGTGCTTCAGAAAGAAGATCAAGAAGGACGTCTAGTTCTTTCTAAGAAGCGTGCTCAGTATGAACGGGCATGGGGTCGTATCGAAGAAGTTAAAGAAGCTGAAGGCGTTGTCTCGGGCCTTGTTATCGAAGTCGTTAAGGGCGGTCTAATCGTTGACATCGGACTACGAGGGTTCTTGCCGGCTTCATTAGTTGAACTTCGTCGAGTTCGAGACCTTGCGCCCTATATCGGTATGGAACTTGAAGCAAAAATTATTGAACTTGACAAAAACCGAAACAATGTTGTGTTGTCGAGGCGTGCATGGTTGGAAGAGACTCAGAAAGACCAACGCGATAGCTTCTTGGACAATTTGAAGCCAGGCGAAAAGAGAAGCGGCGTCGTTTCCTCTGTCGTCAGCTTCGGTGCATTCGTCGATTTAGGCGGCATGGACGGTTTGATCCACGTATCAGAGCTCTCTTGGAAGCATGTTGATCATCCATCCTCTGTGGTAACGGTTGGAGATGAAGTAGATGTTGAAGTGTTGGAAGTCGATCGCGAAAGAGAGAGAATTTCGTTATCGCTGAAGGCTACTCAAACAGACCCATGGCAAGAATTTGCCAATAGCCACCAGGTTGGAGAATTAGTTTACGGACGAGTTACCAAGCTTGTGCCATTTGGATCTTTCGTCCAAGTCGGTCCAGGTATCGAAGGCCTTGTTCACATATCGGAAATGTCTGCGCATCACGTTGATTTGCCAGAGCAGGTAGTTACACCTGGTGAGGAACTATGGGTTAAGATCATAGACCTCGATTTGCAGCGACGTAGGATAAGTCTTTCCATTAAGCAAGCCGCTGAAGGCGGAGTCGTAGCAGCTGAGTACCAAGCTGCTTTCGGTGAGCACCAGTATGATTCATCTGGAAACTTTATTGGTGAATTCGAAGATATGGCTGCTGATGGAGAAGAGTCGGAAGCCGAAAGGGCATGGCGAGAGTATTACGAAGAGCACGGCGAGGAAGCTTATCGCCAAGCGATTGCTGAGTACGAAGAGCAGCCTGCCGATGGTGAGTTAAGTGCCGAAGACACTGATGAAACGCCACCAGCAGAAGTAGCTGAAGAAGTTTAGAGTTTGAAGTGAGAGTTATAGGGCTCACAGGCGGAATAGGCAGCGGTAAAAGTACAGTTTCTGAGAGACTTGTTGCTGAAGGAGCGGTGCTGATAGACGCGGACGCAATAGTAAAAGAGATGCAACAGCCTGGGAAAACAGTTTACTTAGATATTGTTTCTAGGTTTGGTGATGAAGTCGTTGATACAGACGGCTCCCTATTGCGTTCTGCTATAGCTAACATTGTCTTTAACGATAAAGATGCACTTAGAGACCTGAATCAGTTAGTGCACCCACCTGTGAACAAGGAGATTCGGCGCCGGATAAGAAATGAAACTGACACAGACAATCTAGTCGTTCTAGACATACCATTATTGATTGAAGGATTGTTGGATGGCGGACGGCCCCGTTACATAGTAAGCGGAATCCTTGTGGTCGATACACCAGTTGATCTGGCTGTGCAAAGGCTTGTGGCCTACCGGGGTTTTAGTGAAGATGACGCTCGGGCCAGAATGAATTCTCAGGTGCCTCGTGAAAAAAGGCTAGAGCTAGCAGATTTTGTGGTTCGAAATGATGGTGAGCCTTCGCTGCTCGATGAACAAATACCAAAGGTGTTGACGTGGGCAAGCCAACTTAAAGAAACCCCTGCCACGCCCGAGCCGTGACGCTCGTTATGGTCAAAATGGTGTGACAGGACGCTTCATATTCATGGCCATTAACCGAAGACTACTACGCCAATAATCCCTAGGAGTACCAGCGCGCTAGCTACGTAGTCCTTAATTTTGTGTCGTTCCTTTAAACGGGTCGTAGAAATTATAAAGGCTAGAACAATTTCAATTTGGCCGAGGGTCCGCACTCGCGAGGCAGTGGTCATCGCCATAGCGACTGTCCATCCTGTGGTCCCTGAAACACTCATTAATCCAATTAAAACGCATCTCCGCCAACTACTAAAAATTTTAGATAGCTGATCTGGTGCGAAAAAAAATAGGTAGAGCCCATGGAGCAACGCTTGAATTCCGAGCATCGTGGCGAGAGTGAAGACAGATCTATGCCAAAGTGAACTTGCGGTCAGAGTCGTCACTGAAGAACGTATTCCGACTGCAGCTAATCCAAAAAAAAGGCCACTACTGATACCGCGTAAAGCCCCAGGAGATGTAGCTAAGTAATAGTAAGATTGCGAAGACTTTTTAGCTGTGAGAGTTACTAGACCTACCATGCATACGACTATTGCAATCCAGGCAAGTAGAGACGGAGATTCTTTAAGAATGATAGTAGAGGCAATAGCTACTAATAGAATTTCCGCTTTCGAGTAAACGGTGCCGACAGCGAAATCGCGCTCTCGAAATGACTTGAGAAGCAGGATAGTGCCAACTATTTGAGCTGTAGCTGCTCCGCTCACTTTGAACCAATATGAACCTGGGATTGAGATAGGAGTCGGATGCCAAATGTATGTGCTTGTCAGAAGCAATATGGCGAATGGAAAGGCAAAGAGAAACCTTGCGTATGCGGCTCCTTCGCTACCAACGACGTCTCTTAGAGCATGTTGCTTGGCTGTTCGAAAAATTTGTGCAACTGACGCAACGAGCGTTATAGGAATCCAGAGCAGGTTAATTCTCGTGGTTGCTAGCTTTATCGAGACGCTGTTGAAGGCGGTTCATACCGTGAAGCCACCGGTCAGGGTCAGAAGTTTTTTGTCGCATCCATTTGTCGGCTATCTGATCAGTCAATATTAAGAATCTTTCATCGACGATAGAGTCGAAGACCTGCTCGGCCACCTCTTCAGCTTCTTTTATTGGGCCACCCGCTTGATTTGCCCATTCGCTGTCCGCTTGATTCCCAAGCATTGGGGTTCTAACGGCAAGAGGCGCTAGCAGCCCTACTCTAATTCCGCGATGCATGTATGTGAACGCGAGCCATTCTGCGAGTCCTACCACAGCGTGCTTACTTACAGCGTATGGTAAATTATCATGTGTGGACAAGATGCCCGCCATTGAAGCCGTGTGCAATATGTAGCCTTCTCCACGCTCCAGCATGCCTGGTAGGACAGCACGAACGGCATGCACATGTGACATGAGATTCACGTTCCATTGAAGTTGCCATTCTTCTAAATCAGTGTCTAGGGGACCGCTACCAGTAGCAATTCCTGCGTTATTGAAAAGTAAGTCAATGGGCCCAACAGTTTCTTCAACTTCGGAAATCATGTTCGAAATGGCGGAAGGATCATTTAAGTCACAGGTAATGGCGATTCCATCTACATCTTTAGCGACTTCTCTGGACTTGCTTTCATCTATGTCTACGATGACTAACTTGGCACCCTCGCTAGCGAACTTCCTGGCGCAAGCGGCGCCGATTCCACTAGCGGCTCCTGTAATAACAGAAACTTTGTTGTTTAGCTGCATTTAATTCTCCGCATTAAAGTAATAACCAAGAACCTAACTGCCTATTGGCGTGCCGCAATGTGGACACGCAGCAGTTCCGCCACGGTCATCATATTGAGAAGCTTTCACGAGAAGGAAACAGCCAGTACAAAGAACCTCATCTTCCTGTTTGCTGAGAATGCGGTCACCTTCTGCAGAAACAAGAACTTTTTCGACAACGTCGCCTTCAGTCTCAGTGTCGTCTTCGTCTTCGTCTTCGTCTTCTGATGCAAGTCGTTCTCTCAGAATAGTGTCAAGGTCGGCTTCTACTTCGTCGTCTTCGTCTTCGTCTTCGTCTTCGTCTTCTGATGTGATTTTGACTCCAGACGGCACTTCTATTTCATGATCGTCGTCGTCTTCTTCACCTTCAGGTGGGATTGCATCGTCATCATCCATTTCGAGGTCAATTTCAAGATCGTCAAGATCACCATCTAGCTCGATATCTGGTTCTTCGTTAGGTTCTATAGTGTCGTCGCTCATAATTGGCCCTGTCTAAAAAAAATGGGCCCTCCAGCGCCGGAGGATACCCATAGTTTCACCCGGATAATGCATCATTCGACGAGATATATTTTGCGACCCCTTATTCGGTACGTAAGATTGTACTGTGAGTGTTGAAAAAAGAGTGCTGCCGACTGCGCTAAACCCTTTCAAAGTGGTCTCTGATTTTAATCCGTCAGGCGATCAGCCTAAGGCGATTGAGGCTTTGTCCGATGGAATCAACAGTGGATTGAAGTTCCAAACGCTTCTTGGAATTACAGGCTCCGGTAAAAGTGCGACAATGGCCTGGACGATCGAAAGCGTGCAGAGGCCAACTCTTGTACTTGCGCCAAATAAATCGCTGGCAGCACAGCTAGCTAACGAATTCCGAGAATTTTTTCCTGATAATCGTGTTGAATATTTTGTTTCATATTATGACTACTATCAGCCGGAAGCGTATATGCCGTCTTCGGATACGTACATTGAGAAAGACTCATCGGTTAACGAAGAAATCGATAGACTTCGGCACTCAGCTACTGCAGCGCTTCTAACTCGGAGAGACGTAATAGTAGTTGCATCGGTTTCTGCGATCTATGGACTGGGTCCGCCAGAGGAATATTTAAGGAAGATGCTTTATCTACGCGTTGGTGATGCGCGTGAGCAGCGAGCGATCCTACGACAGCTTGTGGCTATGCAGTATGAGCGTAATGATATGAACTTGGTTAGAGGGAAATTTAGGGTCAGAGGGGACACACTTGAGATACATCCGGCGTACGAGCAGTTCGTGGTCCGAATTGAACTGTTTGGCGACGAGATAGAGCGGATTACTCGCATTGACACGCTTACTGGTGAGCGTTTGGAAGAGGTAACTGAGGTCACAATTTTTCCAGCTACTCACTATGTGACAGGTGAGGAAAAATTACAAACTGCTTTAGGGAAAATAGAGAATGAGTTACAGGAGCGACTTGCGTGGTTTGAAAGCAACAATAAACTTCTCGAAGCTCAGAGACTAAGAATGCGAACTGAATATGACCTTGAAATGTTGCAGGAACTCGGTTATTGCAACGGCGTTGAGAATTACTCGATGCATCTGGATGAAAGAACATTTGACGAACCGCCCTACACTCTTTTAGATTTTTTTCCCAATGATTTTTTGCTAATAATCGATGAGAGTCACGTGGCTGTTCCTCAGCTTCATGGGCAACATGCTGGTGATCGGTCCCGGAAAAATACACTTATTGATCATGGATTCCGTCTTCCCTCAGCGCGCGATAACAGGCCTCTGAAATTCGATGAGGTTATGGAACGACTCAATCAAGTGGTTTTCTTATCTGCAACACCGGGTAACTATGAGGTTGAGCAAAGCGAGCAGATAGTCGAACAGATTATTCGCCCGACTGGACTAGTTGACCCAGAGGTAATTGTTAAACCAACCAAAAATCAAATTGATGATTTGATAGAGCAAATAGAATATCGGGTCGCTCGAGGTGATCGAGTTTTAGTTACAACGCTGACAAAGAAGATGTCTGAAGATCTAACAGATTATCTGCTTGAGCTAGGTACCAAGGTGCGGTATCTCCACAGCGAAATCGACACTATCGAACGAATTGAAATATTGCGTGACCTTCGACTAGGTGAGTTCGATGTTTTGGTCGGAATTAACCTGCTTCGTGAAGGGCTCGATTTACCTGAGGTTTCTTTGGTGGCGATCCTAGATGCAGACAAAGAGGGCTTCCTGAGAAGTGAGACCTCGTTAATTCAGACAATTGGGCGAGCGGCGAGGAACGTAGACGGTCAAGTAATTATGTATGCGGATGCCGTAACAGCTTCGATGCAGAAAGCTATCTCTGAGACGAACCGCCGAAGAGGCCTACAGCAAAAATACAATAAAGAAAATAACATAAACCCTCAGACTATTCGAAAAGCTGTGACCGATATTCTTTTGATTCTCCGAGGCGAAACTCAGGGTGCTCCCGTCCCTGAAAAGCTTTCTAACAAACATTATGCTTCCGCTGAACGAGCGAAAAAAGACCTAGCCGAATTACCAGAAGATGATTTGAATAGGTTAATACACTCGTTGGAGTTGGAAATGCAGGAAGCCGCTGAGGATTTAAGATTTGAGTATGCAGCGCGGCTTCGTGACGAGCTTAAGGAACTGAGGCGGGACCTTAGAGATGCAGTGAAATAAAACTTGGAGGCTGCGTATGAAAGGGTCTTTGCTTAAAGCAACGGTTGTAGGCGTTCCTTGCCTCAGAAGCGAGTTAGTGTTATCGAGACAGAAGGATTCAGCCCATGCCATATGAAGTTAAAGCAGTTGTTGCCAAGAGCCCTAAACAACCAGTGTCAGTTGAAACAATTTTAGTGCCGGATCCGGGCCCTGGAGAAGTACTTGTCGATGTTCAAGCCTGTGGAGTTTGCCACACTGATCTTCATTATCGGGAAGGTGCTATTAATGATGAATTTCCTTTTTTGCTTGGCCATGAGGCAGCGGGGATCATTAGCGCTATCGGGTCGGGGGTTAGCAAGGTAGAGGTCGGTGATTTTGTAGTGCTTAATTGGCGAGCTGTTTGTGGACACTGTCGAAGTTGTGTAAGGGGACGCCCACAGTTTTGTTTTTCGACGCACAATGCTTCGCAAAAAATGACGCTCAATGGAGTTCCGTTAACTGCTGCCTTGGGAATTGGAGCGTTCGCCGAGAAGACGCTGGTTGCCGAAGGCCAAGCTACGAAAGTTAACCCTCTTGTAGAGCCAGAGGTTGCCGGGCTTATAGGTTGTGGAGTCATGGCTGGCCTTGGAGCAGTTCTAAATACGGCGAACGTATCTCGAGGAGACAGCGTTGCCGTTTGGGGATGTGGTGGCGTGGGTGACGCAGCGATTGAAGGAGCTCGACTAGCAGGTGCACACACAATTATTGCTATCGATATCGATGAAAAAAAATTAGATTGGTCGAGGAATTTCGGAGCGACTCATACTGTGAACTCATTCGGAAAAACTAATGATGAGGTTGTAGAACAAGTTCGTGCGCTAAGCAATGGCGATGGCGTAGATGTTGCTATAGAGGCGGTTGGCCTTTCTGATACGTATAAGCAAGCTTTCTATTCGCGCGACTTGGCTGGAACAGTAGTGTTGGTTGGTGTTCCCAATCCCGAAGCCGAGCTTTCATTACCGCTCATTGATATTTTCGGTCGAGGCGGTCAACTTAAGAGTTCGTGGTACGGAGATTGTCTACCTAGCAGAGATTTTCCAATGTTGACAGAACTTTATATGCAGGGAAGACTTAATTTAGGAGGATTTGTTTCTGAGACTATATCTATAGATGAAGTAGAGCTTGCTTTTGAAAAAATGGAGCGTGGGGAAGTGCTTCGCTCTGTAGTCGTAATGTAACTCGTGCGTAATCTCTTCCAAGGTAGTTAGTACTGCGAGTTGTGGCGGCTAAGCTTCGCCCTATATGGGTGACAAGCTGATTGTTCGCGGCGCACGCGAAAACAACCTGCGCAACGTGGATATCGAGTTGCCTAGAGGCAAGATGATTGTGTTTACTGGTTTGTCCGGTAGCGGTAAGTCTTCTCTCGCTTTTGATACCATCTATGCTGAAGGGCAACGCAGATACGTTGAGTCCCTCTCGTCGTATGCTCGACAGTTTCTAGGTCAGATGGATAAGCCTGACGTTGATTTTTTGGAGGGTTTGTCACCGGCAATATCGATTGATCAAAAAAGCGCAAGTAGAAACCCTCGATCTACAGTCGGAACGATCACAGAGGTTTATGACTACTTGCGGCTTTTGTATGCCCGTGTAGGTGTGCAGCACGATCCTGACACAGGTGAGGTCGTTGAGATGCAGACTCCTCAGCAGATCGTAGATAGAATTTTGGAGCTTGAGCCTAAGACCCGTTTTCAGGTTTTGGCTCCGGTAGTTCGCAGCCGAAAAGGCGAATATCACACCCTCATGTCTGACCTAGCCGCAAGAGGCTACGTGAGAGCTCGCGTCGACGGGGAATCAGTAGATCTTACTACTGAGGAGGTCGCACCTGACGAGCGCCTAGACCGGTATGTCAACCATGATATCGAAGTTGTTGTTGACCGGCTGGTGATGAAAAAAGGAATCGAACAAAGGCTTACAGAGTCAGTTGAAGCTGCATTGTTACTTGCAGACGGACACGTTTGGCTGGAAATAGTTCCAGTAGATGGCGAACCTTTCATCATGACTTACA